>DASZVJ010000098.1:0-12658 GCA_035547155.1 Vicinamibacterales bacterium | reverse complement strand
CACGCGTCAGTGCACCGGCGACACCAAACGCACCGACGTCGCGCACATCGAAGCCCTGTCGCGCGAGAGCATCAGGATGTCCGTCAAGTCGACCGGCGCGCAGGGCACGATGACGATCAACCTCACGGGCAAGTGGCTCGGTCCGACGTGCAAGAAGGATCAGTAGACGAGCTCGACGCGCCGCGCGCGGAGTGTTCCTGATGACGAGGATCGCCGCTGTGCTGTTCGCCGGCGTGCTGTTGAGCACGACGGCGTTCGCGCAGACACCGCTGACGGAGCCATCGCTGCATGTGCTGCGGTCAGTTCCCACGGCGCGCGGCATCGCGGCCGCCAGTCCCGCCCTCGCCCTGCGCGAGGCCGGGCTCGATCGACAGACGACTACGTCGCCACCGAAGCGGGACGGGCTCGCGAACGGCATCTGGACCGGACTGCTGGTGGGGCTCGGCGTCGGCGCCGCGACCATTCCGATCGTCTGTCCGAACGACGACGAGTGCCAGAACGTGTACGCCGTGGTGATCGTGCCGATCTATGCCGCCGGCGGCGCCGTCGTCGGCGCGCTGATCGATCGTGCGATCACGGACCCGCAACAGACCGCTCACGTGAGTCTCGGGCATTCGCGCTTTCGCGTGTCGACGTCGGCTCGACGCGGCCAGCGGAGCGTCGCGCTGGGTGTCAGCTTCTGACAGCTACCGTGGCGGCCCGCGATGTCGTCAGTTGACGTCCGCGCTCGCCGTCCCAATCACGTAGCCCGCGGCAGATGGCGGGAGCGCGTTGAAGCCGAGGTGCTCGTACATCACGCGGCTGTCGGCGGGCGGGCGGACGACGCCGACGTCGTAGCCGAGCGTGCGGGCGACGAGCAGCGGCGTCAGCACGAGCGCGGTGCCGATGCCGCGGCCGCGGAACGCGGGCCCCACGCCGACCGAGTAGAGGCCCGCGGAGCGGCGGCCGAGAAAGAGCTGCGCGACGCCCGCCGGCTCGCCGTCGACGCGCGCGAGATAGTGGTGCAGCGGCTGACGGCCGCCCAGGCCGAGACTCAGATAGATCGCCTCGCGCATGGCCCGTGGCTCCGGCGCAATCTGCAGCCGGACGTCCATCCAGTCGCGTAACTCGTCTTCCGTCATCACGCGATCGACCGTCAGGCCGGGGAAGCGCGACATCTCGCGCGCGAGCGCCTCGAGCGACGCGGCCATCGGCGGCGGTGCGGGCGCAGCCGGGCAGCCGAGCGTCTCGAGCCGGCGCGCGAGATCGGCTGGCTCGCTCGACGCGTCGACGTGCCACACCGCGGGCAGTCCCTGATCGCGAAATTGATCGACGAGCAGCGGCACCTGCACGTCCGCGTCCGGCGCCGGCAGACGCGTCCAGATCACCCCGTTGTAGTCGTCATCGGCGACGCCCGTGACGACCCAGGTGAGATCGGTGCCGCGATGGCTGGTCGCGAGCGGCGACGTCCCGAGGTACGCGAGCCGCTCGGCGTAGTTGTCCGCCTCGAGGATCGGCCAGTCCGGTCGCGACGTCTGCATGGTGCTTCCATCGATAACACAGATCGCGTGCGTCCGCGCGACCGGCGCGCATTCGTGTGCGCGGATTTCTTGGCGCATCGCCGACTCCACGATAGAATTCCCGCCCGGGGGAGCCTGCACGTGAAGCGACATCGCGGCCGATCACTGGGTCTGGCGCTGCTGGGAGTGGCAACGCTCGCGCTGACGCCCGCGTGCCAGCGCGGCTCGACGGGCATTCCTGTCGGTCTCTATGCCTCGCTCACCGGCGATGGCGCCTCGTTCGGCCAGTCGTCGAAGGACGGCACGGAGCTGGCCGTCGACGAGATCAACAACGCCGGCGGCGTGCTGGGCGGCCACAAGCTCTCGCTCCTCACGGAGGACGATCAGAGCCGGCCAGACCAGGCGTCGAATGCCGTCTTGAAGCTGATCACGCAGGACAAGGTCGTCGCCGTGCTGGGTGAGGTCGCGAGCAGCCGATCGCTGGCCGCCGCGCCGATCGCGCAGCGCTACAAGGTCCCGATGATCACGCCGGCGTCGACGAACGAGCGCGTGACGGAAGCGGGCGACTACATCTTCCGCGTCTGCTTCATCGACGCGTTCCAAGGCGAGGTGCTCGCGAAGTTCGCCTACAACGATCTGAAGGCGCGCAAGGCCGCGGTCCTCAAGGACATCCAGCAGGACTATTCGGTCGGACTCACCGATTCGGTCGTCACGCATTTCAGCGCGCTCGGCGGCCAGGTGTTCGATCCGGTCAGCTACAGCTCGGGCGACACGGACTTCAAGGCCGTCCTCACCAACATCCGCAGCCTTCGGCCGGACGTGATCTTCGCCACCGGTTACTACATCGAAGCCGCCATCATCGCGCGTCAGGCGCGCGAGCTGGGCATGACGATGCCGATTCTCGGCGGCGACGGGTGGGTCGGCGAGCCGCTGAAGAACGGACGCGAGGCCCTCAAGAACACCTACATCTCCAACCACTACTCCGGCGACAATCCCGATCCCGTCGTCCAAACCTTCGAGAAGTCGTATCGCGCGAAGTACGGCCATGCGCCGGACTCGATCGCGGCGCTCGCCTACGACGCGGTGAAGGTGCTGGCCGATGCGATCACGCGCGCGGGCTCGACCGACGGCGTGAAGGTGCGCGAGGCGCTGGCAACGGCCGACGTCGCCGGCGTGACGGGCCGCTTGAAGATGAACGCGAAACGGAACGTCGACAAGCCGGCCGTCATCCAGGAAGTCACCTACGCGAACGGCGCCGTCACGTTCGTCTACAAGACGACGATTGCGCCGGACTAGCAATTTCGGGCGGCGCGCGCCGCTCCGGCCTTCATGGACACGTTTTTCCAGCAAGTCATCAACGGCCTGTCGCTCGGCGCGATCTACGCGCTGATCGCGCTCGGCTACACGATGGTCTACGGCGTCCTGCGCCTGATCAACTTCGCGCACGGCGACGTCTACATGCTCGGCGCCTTCGCCGGCTACTTTCTCGCCAACGCGCTGAACCTCGACGCCAACCCGTCGGTGCTCTGGGCGATCGCGGTCACGATCGGATCGATGGCGATCTGCGCGGGCGCCGGTCTGCTGATCGAGCGGCTCGCGTACCGGCCGGTGCGGCATCACTCGCGGCTGACGTCGCTCATCACGGCCATTGGCGTCTCGCTGCTGCTCGAGTACGGCGGCCAGGTCGTGTTCGGCGCGACGCCGCGGTTCTTCCCGCAGATGATCCGGTCGGAGACGTACGCCATCGGCGGCGTGCAGATCACCAATCAGAGCCTGCTCATCATCGTGTTCGCCGTCGTCGTCATGTTCGCGCTGCAGTACGTCGTGCACCGCACGCGCATCGGCAAGGCGATGCGGGCGACGTCGTTCAATCTGTCCGTGGCGAAGCTGATGGGGATCAACACGGACTTCGTGATCGCCTTCACGTTCGCGCTCGGCTCGGCGCTGGCGGCGGCCGGCGGCGTGCTGGTCGCGCTCGCGATCCCGCGCATCGATCCGCTGATGGGCCTGATGACGGGCCTGAAGGCGTTCGTCGCGGCCGTGCTCGGCGGCATCGGCAACATTCCCGGCGCGATGCTCGGCGGGCTGCTGATCGGCCTGATGGAGACGGCGCTCAGCGCGACGGCGTATTCCACCTATCGCGATGCGGTCGCGTTCGGCATCCTGATTCTGATCCTGCTCGTCCGTCCCGCGGGCATTCTCGGCACGGCCGTGACGGAGAAGGTCTAGCCCGATGCGCGGGCTCCGCAAGATCCTGGCGATCGCGGCCACGCTCGCCGCGCTCGCCGTCCTCAACATCGTCTTCGAGTCCGGCGTCGGCGGCTTCCAGGTCAATCCGTACTACGCGCGCATCATCGACCTGATCGGCATCAACATCACGCTCGCGGTCAGCCTGAATCTGGTCAACGGCCTCGCGGGGCAGTTCTCGCTCGGTCATGCCGGCTTCATGGCCGTCGGCGGGTACACGGCGACGTACGTCACGGTCGCTCACGGCGCGGCGATCGCCGGGCTCGTCGGCGGCACGCTCGACGGCGGCGCGGGCGCGTTCGTCGCGATGCTCGTGAGTCTCTGCTGCGGCGCCGCCGCGGCGGCGCTCGCGGGCTTCCTCGTCGGCGTTCCGTCGCTCCGTCTCAAGGGCGACTACCTCGCCATCGTCACGCTCGGCTTCGGCGAGATCATCCGCGTCATCATCCTGAACATTCCTGCCGTTGGCGGCGCGACGGGCTTCACCGAGGCCATTCCGCTGACGACGTTCTTCTGGATCTTCGTGGTGGCGGTGCTGACGATCGTCATCGTGCGGAACATCGCGACGTCGACGTTCGGCCGCGCGCTCGAGGCCATTCGCGGCGACGAGATCGCCGCCGAGGCGATGGGCGTGCGGACGACGCGGTACAAGGTGCTGGCGTTCGTGATCAGCTCGGCCCTGGCCGGCGTGGCGGGCGGGTTGTCGGGCCAGCTCTTCGCCAACCCGCTCAATCCGCAGCAGCTGAACTTCATGCGATCGATCGAAGTCGTCGTGATGATCGTGATCGGCGGCATCGGATCGATCACCGGCGCGGTCTTCGGCGCCGGCATCCTCACGGTGCTGCCGGAGGCGTTGCGCACGGTCGATCAGCAGTTTCCGGGCCTGCGCATGGTGCTCTACGCGCTGCTGCTCATTCTCTTCATGATCTTCCGCCCGCAGGGGCTGTTCGGCCGGCGTGAGTTCGGCTGGTCGTGGCTGCGACTGCCGAACCGGACGAAGATTCCCGTCGCGTTGAGCGACGCGGCCGACGCGCGGCAGCACACGGGCCGGCGTCCGGTCGATCGCCGCTCGACGCTCGGAGGCAGCGACACCGATGACTGACGCGCGCGGGCCGCTCCTGCTCGACATGCGCGGCGTCACGAAACGCTTCGGCGGGCTGACGGCGGTGAAAGACTTGTCGCTGCAGGTGCCGCGCGGATCGCTGTTCGGTCTGATCGGACCGAACGGCGCAGGGAAGACGACGATCTTCAATCTGCTCACGGGCGTCTATCGTCCGACGGAAGGCGAGATTCACTTCGGCGGACGCCGCGTCGACGGCCGGCGGCCGTACGAGATCGCGTCGCTCGGCATGACGCGCACGTTCCAGAACATCCGGTTGTTCCCCGACATGACGGTGCTCGAGAACGTCATGACCGCGCGGCATCTGCGCAGCCGGCAGTCGCTCGCCGACGCGGTGATCGGCACGCCGCGGCATCATCGCGAGGAGCGCCGGACGCACGAGCGTGCGCGCGAGCTGCTCGCGATCTTCGGCCTCGACGGGCTCGCGGACGAGATCGCCACGAACCTGCCGTACGGCAGCCAGCGCCGGCTCGAGATCGCGCGCGCGCTGGCGACCGAGCCGGCGCTCCTGCTGCTCGACGAGCCGGCCGCCGGCATGAACCCGCAGGAGTCGCGGGAGCTGATGGATCTGATCCGCTGGATCCGCGACGAGTTCTCCCTGACGATCCTGCTCGTCGAGCACAACATGAAAGTCGTGATGGGGATCTGCGAGCAGATCCAGGTGATCGACTACGGCGAAGCGATCGCGTTCGGCACGCCGGCGGAGATTCAACGCAACCCCGCCGTCATCGCGGCCTATCTCGGTGGCGGGCATTAGGGAGAATCGTGCTTCAGACTTGGCAAGTGCGAAGGCGTGCCGTCAACTTCGAACTTCGAACTTCGAACTTCGAAATTTCGAAGTGCACTTCGAGGCGCGCATGCTGACTCTCGATCGCGTCAACGTCTTCTACGGCGGCATCCACGCGTTGCGCGATCTGTCGATCACGATCCACGACGGCGAAGTCGTCACGCTCATCGGTGCCAACGGCGCGGGGAAGTCGACGACGCTGCGTGCGATTTCTGGGTTGGTGCCGCCGAAGAGCGGACGCGTGACGTTCGATGGTGAGGACATCACCGGCGCGCCCGCGCACACGCTCGTCACGCGCGGCATCTCGATGTCCCCGGAGGGCCGCGGCGTCTTCGCGAATCTCACCGTGCTCGAGAACCTCGAGATGGGCGCGTATCGCGTGCGCGACCGTGCGCAGATCGCGCAGGACCTCGAGCGCGGGTTCTCGCTGTTCCCGCGATTGAAGGAGCGGCTGAAACAGCGCGCCGGGACGCTCTCGGGCGGCGAGCAGCAAATGCTGGCGATGGCGCGCGCGCTGATGTCGCGTCCGCGCCTGCTGCTCCTCGACGAGCCGTCGCTCGGCCTGGCCCCGATCGTTTGCCAGACGATCTTCAGCACGATCGACGCGATCAAAGCCGCCGGGACGACCGTGCTGCTCGTCGAACAGAACGCCAGCGCCGCGCTGAAGCATTCCGATCGCGGCTACGTCCTCGAGACCGGCGCCATCATCCTCGAAGGCACCTCCGCCGAAATCGCCGCCGATCCGCGCGTGCGACAGGCGTATCTGGGAGAATGACGCGTCGTATCTCGCTATCTCACTAACGCGCTCTCGCACTATTTGGGAGCGCGCTATCGGGTTATTTGCCCCCACGCCCCCGCCCCGCCCAAGTCGCCGCTTTCAGCCCCCGGCCTCTCCTGCCGATTACCGATCGCAGGCTCTGGCATGAGGCCGGGCCGGACGAGCGAGTCCCCAACGTGGCCACGGCCAGCAGGTCGTTTTTCCCCGTCGCTCCGGCCGTTGCCGCCAGTCTGATGCCGGCGCGCGAGCCGCGCGCGCAGGCGTTTCTGATGCGCCTGACGCGGGCTGTACAGCGCGCGGCGATCTATCCCGTTGGACATCCGGCCGTCGCCCAAGGCGTCGGGCCGCTGCTCGAGGCGCTCCAAGGTCTCGTGGCCGATGGCCCGCTGACCGTCGCCGTCGGCCGCACGCGGCTGCTCGTGTCCGGCGGCGATCGACCGCCAACCGAGCACGAGCTGCCGTGGCTCGCCGCGCGTCTCTTCGATCGCCAGGTCGCCGCGCTCACGATCGATCCGCAGCTCGATGCCACCGCGCTCGCGCATCTGGTGGCGTGGCTGTCGAACACCAAGAGCGACGGACACGTCCTGCCCGATCTCGCCGGCATCGCGCTCTCGCGCTTCGACGGACGTCACCTGCGATTCCGCGATCGCGACGCGAGCGCCGTCGCCGATGCGCCCGCCGAAGCCGCCGTCGCGTGGCATGTGCTCACGGCGTCGTTGCGCGAGGCGTACGGCAGTGGCGGCGATGGCGGTGACACACCGGCCGCCATGAGCGCACGCATCCGGCAAGCGCTGCACGCCGCCGAGGGCACTGGCGTCGCGGATCTCGCCGATCGGCTCGTCCGCGTCCACGCCGGCGCGATGCCGCTCGACGCAGACGCGAAGGCGGCGGTCATCGTGCGGCTCGCGGCGCTCGTCAACGGCTTGTCTCCCGAGCTCCGCGGATCGCTGCTGGCGACGCACACCGCAGACGCCGCGGGCAAGCTGGCGCTCGTGGAGGATCTGCTGCCGCACATGCCGGCCGGCGTGCTCGCGGACATTGCCGCGGGTGTCACGATCGACGCGGCGCCGATGCCGACGCCCTTCGTCCGTTTCCTGAAGAAGCTCTCGCACGTGTCGGCGGATCATCCGATCGCGCGCGAGGCGCTGGCGTCGCGCTTCGGCGTGTCCACGCTGCCGGCCGTGCTCGACGCCGACGATCTCGACGCCGGCTCCGCGCAGAGCCGTGCGGCATCGATCGACGCGGACACGGTCGTCCCGACGAAGTACCGCGCGCGGCTCGAACAGCTGGTCCACGAGACGTTCGATCCGCCGATGTCGCCGCGTCTCGATCTTCCGCTCATCGAGCCGTCCGCGCTCGACGCACACATGGTCCGCATCGCGTTGCTGCAAGCTCGCAAATCTCTGCCCGGTGCCGACGCCGAGCCGTACGTGCGATGTCTGCTGGAGGTGCTGCCGCGCGAGCGCGCGCGGCGATCGCTGCCGACGCTGACGGACGCCGCCGATCTCGTCATCCGCCTTCGCGCCGCGAGCGGCGAGCTGACGCCGGACGGCCGCGATCTGCTGGCACGCTGCGAGCGCGCGTTCGACGAGCCCGACGCGATCGCGCTCGCGATCGAGGCGATTGTCGGCGCGCCGGGCGGGACTGGCGACTTGTCCTCGGCGCTGCTGCTCGCCGGCGGTGCGGGCGCGGCACGCGCCGCCATCGACTGGCTCGACGCCGCGCCCGACGGCGAGGCGCGCCTGCGCGTCGCGGCCGTCATTGCGCTCTTCGACGAAGAGATCTTCCGGACGGTCGTCGCACCGGCGCTGTCCGGCCGCGACGCGGCGGCCGCGGCGCTCGCCGCCGTGCTGGATCGTCTCGATCCCGCACGCGCGATTGAGCTGGCCATGGACCTGACGGGTCATCCGCGCGCGGATATTCGTTACCGCGCGACGACGTGGCTGCTGGGTGCGTCGCTGAGCGCGGCGCGTGTGCAGCGTGTGCTGCAGCAGGCGCTCGACGATCCCGAGCCGGCGATTGTCGCGTCCGCGCTCGACGCCGCCGAACGGCTCGACGGCCGCACGTTCGTCGATCCGCTTGCGGCCTTCGTCGTCCGGCGCCTGCCGCCGCCGCTCGTGCCGTCGCAACTGCGCGCGATGGCGATGGTCGCGGCCCGCGACGACGGCGCCGCGCGGCTGACGGCGCGGCTCGCGCGCCGTGGCTATCGCTGCGCCGCCGCCGATCGCCGTGTCTCGCTCTCCATTGCGTCTGCGCTCCTGCACACGAACGCGCCGAACGCACGCCGATCCGTCCGCGCGTGGCGACGGACGCCGGCGGGTCTGCTCAGTCTGTTCAGCCGGCCGCTCGAGGTCTCGCAGTCATGACGCGCCGCGAGCGGGTCATCGACTGGCTGCGCGCGTTGAGCGCGGCGCTGTCGACGCGGCAGCTCTATCGCGCCGATCATCCGCGGGTGCGTGACGCGATCGCGGCGATCGTCGCCGCCTCGGATCGGCTCTCCGGCGATGCCGCCTCGACGTCGCTGCTCATGATCGAAGGCCGGTTGATGTGCGACGACGAGCCGATCGCGGGCGCGGGGCCGACGGCGGCCAAGGTCTTCGACGCCCTGGCGGCCTGCGGCTACGACCGGCTGACGATCGCGCGCGGTGTGACGCCGCAGGAGATTGACGGTCTCATCTCGGCGCTCGCCGGCGCGGGCGGCGATGCCGCGCGTGACGAATCCGCGCGTCTGACGTCGACGGCCCACCTGACGTTCTCGGTGCTCGACATGGCGCCCGCACCTCCGCCCGCGGGCGCATCGTCATCCGCTGCCGGCGATCGGTTGCGCATCACGGACGTGTGGCAGGGCATCGACGGCCGTCGTGCGGTCGATGCCGATGCGCTCGATCACGTGCTGACGCCGCTCGTCGACGCCGCGCGCGGCGGCACGACGTCGTTGCCGCTCGCGACGATCGAGCATCACGACGACTACACCGCAACGCACATCACCAACGTCGCCGTGCTCACGATGGCGCTGGCCGAATCGATGGGCGTACCCGCGACGGCAATTCGGCAGATTGGCGTGGCCGCCTTGCTGCACGATGTCGGCAAGATGAAAGTGCCGGCGTCGATCCTCAACGCGTCCGGACCCTTGACCGGCGACGATCTGCAGGTGATGCGCCGCCATCCGGAAATCGGCGCGCAGATGCTGATGACGACGCCCGGCCTGCCGCCGCTGCCGGCGATCGTCGCGTTCGAGCATCACCTGCAGGCGGATGGCGGCGGCTATCCGGACGTGCCGCCAGGATGGCAGATCAATCCGGCGAGCGCGATGACGCATGTCGCCGACGTCTACGACGCGTTGCGCACGCATCGCCCGTACCGCGCGGCGCTCGATCACGAGAAGATTGTCGACTTGATGATGCGCGATCGCGGCACCGTCTTCGCCGCCGACATCCTCGACGTGTTCTTCGAGCGCGTCGTGCCGAGAGCGATGAGGCGGGGGACGTAGGACGAAGGGACCAAGGGACCAAGGGACGAAGGGACCAAGGGACCAAGGGACCAAGGGACCAGGGGACCAGGGGACCAGGGGACGAAGGGACGAGGGGACTAGGGGACGAAGGGATGGGGCTTGTGCATCGTCGTCCGGTGCGCTATATACTGAACCACATGGTTCAGTATTCGAGCGCCAGGCTCGATGCGTCGTTCGCCGCGCTGTCGGATGTCACCCGGCGTGGCGTGCTGCAGCAGCTCGCGCGGGCGGATGCGTCGATCACGGATCTCGCCGCGAAGTTCCACATGACCCTCACGGGCATGAAGAAGCACGTCGGCGTCCTGGAGCGGGCGAGGCTCGTCACCACGGAGAAGGTCGGACGCGTGCGGACCTGCAAGCTCGGGCTGCGCAGGCTGGAGGAAGAAGCGGCCTGGATCGAGCAGTGCCGCCAGCTCTGGGACGCGCGCTTCGAGGCGTTGGATACGGTCGTCGAGGAATTGAAGCAGAAGGAGAAGGTCAATGGACGCAAGAAGAGACAGTGAGCCCACTCCCATGAAGCGCCGCACGACGATGGAACGGACGTCCGATCGCGAAATGGTCGTGACGCGAACCTTCAACGGCCCGGCGCGCCTCGTGTTCGAGGCGTGGACCACGCCCGAGCTGCTGAAGCGATGGTGGGCGCCGAAGTCCTTCGGCGTGGCCTTCGTGTCGTGCGAGCTCGATGCGCGTACGGGCGGCACCTACCGCTTCGTGTTCAGCCACCCGTCCTTCGAGCAGCCGATGGCATTCTTCGGCCGGTACCTCGAAGTGACGCCGCCATCCCGCCTCGTCTGGACCAATGAGGAAAACGCCGACGGCGGCGCCGTCACCACGGTGACCTTCGAGGAACGAGGGACCGAAACCCTCGTCGTCATGCACGATCGCTATCCCTCGAAAGATGCGCTCGACGCGGCCATCGCCTCCGGAAGCACGAGCGGATGCGGCGAGACGTTCGAGCAGCTCGACGAGCTGCTCGGCACGATCGGCGCGAACGCGGGACGATCGTGACGTCGGACTACGCCGACGGCCAGAGCCAGCCGAGCGCGCCGCCGGTGATGAAGCCGTAGATCAGCGCATCGATCAACGTCTTGAACGTCGTCGACCACGACTTCGAGTACCAGATCGAGGGCGGGACGGCGCCGAGGCCGTAGCCCATGAACGCCGCGCAGCTCGCGACCTGCGACACGCGCAGGTACGGCGCACCCGGCGCGAGCGCGAGGCCGGCGAGGTACGCGGCGAACAGGCTCACGATCAGACAGAAGACGAGCCACTGCACGAGCTTGCCGCCCATGCCGAAGTCGCCAGGCATGATCGTGATGAGCGCGACCGGACCGCGCTTCATCTTCTCGACGAACGCGGGATCGCGCATCGCGCGCGGGTTCGGCGCCGGCAGCATGTAGTCGCCGGGCGGAATGTTGAAATGCCGCAGCGCCGTCTGCACGTCGTCTTCCGAGTGCACCGCGCGATAGTCGCTGCGATGGTAGGGCAGCATCATGTGGAGGATGCTCGACGCGACGAACACGAGCACCGCGGACACGACGATGGGGAGCCAGAGCGATGACACGGGCACCACGGGGCCTCCTCTTGAGTTGGGGAGCGTCAGTGTAGCGTGAGACGAGTCTACGACGAAGGGGACGGACGGGGGACGAAGGGACCAGGGGACGAGGGAAGTCGACGAAGTTGTCGAAGTTGCGCGAGTGCTAGACTGGATGACAGTCGTAAACCACGCGTCCGGGAGGGGCGGTATGGCCGCACGATCGGCATCGGCGAAGGCAGCGAGCTCGGCGACGTTGGCCGAGGCGTTGGGAGCGCGGGCGGCCCGCGCGGTCGTGCAGATGACCAGTGGCGTGGACGAGCGTGCCGCATCCGAAGCGGTCTCGGCCTCCTCCGACGCGCTCGTCCTGCTCCGCCTCTTCGAGCGGCCCGAAGTGATCGAGTCGCTGCGCGCCTCGGATCCGCTGGCGCCGGCCCGCCTGCGCGGGGTCGAGGCCAGACGGAAGCTGATCGATCTGGCCGGCGGGCTGCTGTCGGCCGAAGCGGCAGGCGACGCGCTCGGCATCACCCGACAAGCCATCGAGAAGCGTCGTCGCGCCGGACGTCTGCTGAGCCTGTCGTTGGGCAAGCGCGGCTATCGGTATCCCACCTTCCAGTTCGTCGAGGGGCATACGCTGCCGGGACTCGAGCGCGTGCTCGATGCGTTGCGTGGACGCGATCCGTGGACGCAGGTGAGCTTCTTCGTCAATCGCCGTTCGGATCTCGACGGACGATCGCCAGTCCAGCTGCTGCAGTCGATCCGCCGCCGGCCGGATCGCGACGTCGTGGATGCGGTCATCGAGGCTGCGGAGGCGGACGCGGAGCAGGGAGCTGCGTAGTGGGGGATGTCCCCGGCGCGCTTCCCGATCCGCCGCACGACCTCGCGACGAGAGCGCCGCTGCTGAGAGAGAGCGCGGGACCGTGGCTGCGATGTCACGCGTCGAAGCACGCGCCGCTGCATTTCAGCCGGAACGCGCTGTCGCGTTTCAACGACCCGGAGCAGGAGTTCGGTGTGCTCTATGCCGCTGACGATTTCGAAGGGGCGTTCATCGAGACGTTCGGCCGGCGTCTCGATGTCCGCAGTGTCACGGCCACGGCGCTCGCGCACACAGCCGTCACGCAAATCGAGGCTGCGCGTCCGCTGCGCTTGATCGACCTGGCCTCGTCGGGAGGGGCGGCGCGCCTG
>DASZVJ010000097.1:0-4819 GCA_035547155.1 Vicinamibacterales bacterium | reverse complement strand
ACTTCGGTCCCGCAATCTGCCAGATGAGGTTCACCCGCGACGGATTCACGTAGTCGCCGCGCGCCATGCGCGGGCCGACGAGGTACC
This sequence comes from Vicinamibacterales bacterium, assembly GCA_035547155.1. Lineage (GTDB taxonomy): Bacteria > Acidobacteriota > Vicinamibacteria > Vicinamibacterales > SCN-69-37 > CAZNMF01. Next base: position 4,732 of record DASZVJ010000097.1, on the reverse strand, counting down.
AGACGTAGAGATCGTTGGTCGCCGCGTTCTCCCAGATCAAATCGGGATGCTGATCGCCGTTGAGATCCGCGACGGCGCGGAGCTGCCAGGCCGAATTCACGGAAGGCGAGGAGAACGTCGACTGCGCCGACACCGTGGTCCCGCGCATGTACCAGATCATCAGATGGCCCGCCGCGTCTTCCCAGATCAGATCCGCGCAGCCGTCGCCGTCGATGTCACCTGCGCCCGCGATCTTCCACGTGCCGCCGACCGTCTGCGTGACGTGGCTCGCGTTCTCCGCGTACCCGAAGCCGATGGGGCTCGCGATGCCACCCGACGCGGACATGAACCAGAAGAACACCTCGCCGGACGTGACGTTCTGCCAGACGATGTCCGGCGCGCCGTCGGCGTTGACGTCGGCGGTGGCCATGATGCGCCACGGCGAGTTCGGCGCGACGGCCATCGCCTGCTCCGAGACTTTCGTCGTCCCGTTCATCGTCCACACGGCGAAGGCGCCGCTCGTCTGATGCTGGAGGATCAGGTCTGGCCGATTGTCGCCGGTGAGATCGCCCGTCGCGGCCACGCGCCAGCCGGCCGCAAGCTGGCTCGGCGTGAGCCACGCGCCGCCGACGAACGTGTGGCGATCCAGGAACCACGCGTACGCGTCCTGCGTCGTGCTCGTGAAGATCAGATCGGGCCGGCCGTCGCCGTTGAAATCGCTCCCGGCCGTGCGCGGACGCCACACGCCATTGGTGCAGAGGCCGCCGCCGCTCGCGAGATACGGATCGCTGGCGCTGCAGCCATCCGGCGGCGATCCGCTCGAGACGTCGATGCGGTAGATCGCGCCGGCGTAGCTCACGGTGTAGAGCTCGCCGGCGGCGTCGACACCGAAGCTCGTGACGCTGGTCGCGGCGCCGCCGAGATCGGACGTGTGCTCGACCACCGAGCCCGCCGTCGCTTCACCCGTCGACGGATTGATCGTCAGGCCGAGCGACCAGACGCGGCTGTTCGCGTAGTCGGCGAAGAAGTACCGGCCGCGATAGCTCGCTGGCAGGAGACGGCCGCGATACACGTAGCCGCCCGTGATCGAATGCCCCGTCGAGTGCGAGTACTCGAAGAGCGGATCGCGCAGCGGGGTGGGGGCGACGGCCGGCGGCGCGCCGCCCGTGTAGTTGCCGTTCGTGTGTGACGCCTCGCGGTTGCCCCAGCCGTAGTTGCGGCCGCCGGCGTTCATCGGCTCGTAGTCGATCTCTTCCCAGGCATCCTGGCCGACGTCGCCGATGACGAGCGCGCCCGTGCTGCCCGCGCGCTGGGCGTCGAAGCTCCATCGCCACGGGTTGCGCAGGCCGAATGCCCAGATCTCCTGGAGGACATCCGCGCGGCCGGCGAACGGGTTCGTCGGCGGGATCGTGTATCCGTGCGGAGCATCGCCCGACACGTCGATGCGCAGCATCTTGCCGAGCAGCGACATCGGGTTCTGTGCGTTGTGGTTGGGATCGTTGCCGGACCCGCCGTCGCCGAACCCGATGTACAGATACCCGTCCGGTCCGAACGCGATGTTGCCGCCGTTGTGATTGCTGAACGGCTGCGCGATGTACGCGTTGCCGCCCGGCCAGACGAGATCGACGCGCGTCGACGCATCGGCCTGCAGCGGGTTGCCGCTCGATCGCGTGAACCGCGCGATGACGGAGTTGCCGGCGGCGTTCGTGAAGCTGACGAACACGCGTCCGCTCGTCGCGTAATCCGGGGCGAACGCGAAGCCGAGCAGTCCGCGCTCGCCGAGGTCGCTGACGTTGCTGGCCGGCAGCGATGCGGAGATGTTCAGAAAGTCGTTTGACTGGACGACGCCGTTCTTCAGGACACGGACGCGGCCGGTCTGCTCGATCACCATTTGCACCGTCGGATCGCTCGGATCCTGGATGAACCCGACGGGCGCGGTGAGCCCGCTGGCGACGAGCGTGGCGTGCAGTTGGGGGAGCTGAGCCGACGCGCGGGCGGCAGTCAACAGCGACGCCAGCGTGAGCCCGACGAGGACGCGGCGAGACGCAATCAGCATGGCGCTTCCGTCCTTTCAAGATCCGGGCCGCCGCCGGTTCTTCAACCACCGGCGATCCGGCATCGATCCGCTTTCACACGTCGAACGTCCCGGCCGAAATTGGAAAGCGTTTCGCACTTCGTACTTCGCACTTCCTAGTGCGGCCCCGTCCGGTACTGCAACGGCGTCAGATTCGTGATCTTGCGGAAGACGCGGCAGAAGTAGGCCGCGTCGCTGTACCCGCAATTGGCGGCGATCTCCTTCACGCTCATGCCGTAATTCTGCAGCATGAACTTCGCGCGGTTGACGCGGACGATGTTCAGGTGGTCGTTGAAGCGGGTGGCGCCTTCGACGGCGAACAGGCGCGAGATGTGGTTGGGCGCCAGGTTGAACCGCTCCGCCACCGACTCGCGGTTGAGGGACCGGTTCTGGAAGTTCTCGGCCACGTAGAGGCAGATCGCCTCGTAGGTGAGCGTCGCCTTGCGCTGCGGATGCGGTGTCACCTGCGTGAGCAGCCTGACGCACGCGTGTAACAGCGACTCGACGAGCAACTGGTTCAGCCGGCCGTTCGGCGCGTCGATCGCGCTCGACGCCAGCGCCTGCAGGATGTTGCGGCTGACGACGTCGTGCGCGCCCGGCACGCTCGTCTTGATCGCCTCGAGCGACGCGTCGCTCGTCCCGCCGTGCTCCACGAGGCTGAATCCGATCTGCTTGTGCCCGAAGAGGCACGTCAGCACCTTCACGCGCGCGGACCACTGCGGCCGATCCCAGGCGTGCGTCGGCACGAGCACGGCGTGCGCGCGCGAGGCGCGGACCGTCTCCACGTGGCCGTGCGACGCCAGCTCGATCGCGTACGTCCCGTCGATCGCCAACGACAGCCGGGGAAACGGCGTCACATACGCCAGCGTCGGCGGCGGCACGCTGCCGTCGGCGACGTACACCTGTCGGATACGTGAGGCGTTGAGGATCTTCGTGAGCGCGTGCGCAATCGTCCGCTGCGCTTCGAGACGATCCGCGACGCGCGTACGAATGGGCTGGCGATGAGGCGGCATGACCACTTCGAAGGAATGTGTGCTTTGTGCAATCAATATCACAACTTTCCGGCTGATCGCGCACGCGTGACTCGACGATACTCCCGGCACGGAGACATGACGTCGTGGAATCGCTGACCAGAGTGCGGCAGCACCTGCTCACCGGGGTTTCGTACGCGATTCCGTTCATCGCGTGCGGCGGGGTGTTGCTCGCGTGCGCCATCGCGCTCGCGCCGATGACGCCATCGGGCCCGGACTTCGACGCGTCGCCCCTCGTGCACGCGCTGCACGACTTCGGCACCGCGGCGTTCGCGCTCATGCTGCCGGTGCTCGGCGGCTACATCGCGTACGCGGTCGCCGGCCGTCCCGGTCTCGTGCCGGGATTCGTCGGCGGCTATCTCGCCGGCGCGATCGATGCCGGCTTCCTCGGCGCGCTGCTCGCGGGCCTGCTCGCGGGCCACGTGGCCGAGCGTCTCAAGCGCGTGCCGGTGCCCGCGTGGGTCCGGCCCGTGATGCCCATCCTCATCCTGCCCATCGTCTCGACGCTCGTCGTCGGCGCCGCGATGCGATGGGTCGTCGGCGCGCCGATCGCCTCGCTGATGGACGCGGCCACCGATCTGCTCGCGCATCTCAACGCGGGCAACCGCGCGCTGCTCGGCCTGATCCTCGGCGGGATGATCGCCGTCGACATGGGCGGGCCGATCAACAAGACCGCGTTCTTCTTCGGCGCCGCGATGATCCAGCAGGGCGACGCACGCATCATGGGCGCGTGCGCGGCGGCGATCTGCACGCCGCCGCTGGGCCTCGGCCTGGCCACCGTGCTGCGTCGCGCGTGGTGGACGTCCGAAGAGCGCGAAGCCGGGCTCGCGGGGCTGACGATGGGAATGGTGGGCATCACGGAAGGCGCCATTCCCTTCGCCGCCGCGGATCCGCTGCGCGTGATTCCCTGCATCATGGCCGGCTCGATGGTCGCCTCGGTGATCGCCATGCTCGCAGGCGTCGGCGATCACGCGCCGCACGGCGGCCCGATCGTGCTGCCGGTCATCGACCACAAATTGGCATATGTGCTCGCCGTCCTCGCCGGGACCGCCGTGACGTCGCTGTCGATCAGCGTGTTGCGGTACCGCTCGCGCCGGATGGCATCGGGAGCTGGGAAAGGAGCAAGCATGAAGATCGTCGCTGTTACTGCGTGCCCCACGGGCATCGCCCACACCTACATGGCCGCCGAGCAGCTCGGAAAGACCGCGCGAGCGCTCGGCCACCAGATCAAAGTCGAAACGCAAGGCGCGATGGGGATCGAGAACGAGCTCTCGGAGGGCGACATCCGCGATGCGCAGGTCGCGATCTTCGCCGTCGACATCGAGATCGAGAAGCGCGAGCGGTTCCGTTCGATCAAGGTCGTGCAGGTTCCCGTGCAGGAAGCCATTCGCGACGCGGGCGGTTTGATCGCACGCGTCTCGGCCTGACGTCGTCCGAGGAGCTCCGTGACGCTCGACCTGCGTTTCACCTGTCCATTGGCCAGCGGCCTGCACGCCAGGCCTGCGAGCCGTCTCGCAGAGATCGCGAGGGGCTTCGTGTCTGCGTGCGTGTTGACCAACACGCGCACGGGTACGGAGGCCGATGCCAAGAGCGTCCTCGCCGTGCGCGCCGCCGACATCGGCGCGGGCGACGTCTGCGTCGTGGGGGG
>DASZVJ010000096.1:0-35057 GCA_035547155.1 Vicinamibacterales bacterium | reverse complement strand
ACCCATTGCCGCAGCGCCGTCTCGGTCAGATCGAGATCGCGCGCGGTCGCTCCGACGGTCTTGCCTTCGTCGAGGACCAGGCGCACGGCGCCGGCTTTGAACTCATCCGTGAAGGTACGTCGTGGTCGTCGCGTGGGGGGGGCGGCCATCGGTCTGGACATCGTATGCCTCGTAAGGAAGATGTCCACCGAATCGGATCAATTCCATCCGCGCGTACCGGCCCGAGACCTCGATTGCTGAGAAGACCGAGGCGATGGTGCGGCTCGCGCTCGCGAACAGCCGGATGAAGGACTTCTTCGACATCCATCGCCTGGCCGAAACCCGAACCTTCGACGGCGAGACGATGAGGCTCGCAGTCGCGGCGACGTTCACGCGAAGGGGCATCGAGATCCCGGACGAACGTCCGCTCTCACTGACGACGGCCCGACCTTGCGGACCTGTCGGCCATCATTGCAACCCTTGATCGTTTTCTCTGGCCAGTGCTGCAAGCCGCCGCTCGGGGCGAACCATGGCCCCGTGTATGGTCGAACGGCGGCCTGTGGAAAGAACCGTAGGCCTCGACTACTCCTTGATCATGTCGATCAAATGAATCGGCTTGGCCAGTATTTTCAAGCCTTGTGGCGTCGAGCCAGTCTCGAACACCGCCTTCCAGAATGAAGCCGGCTGCTTGCCGCCGAAGGCGGTTTCCGATAGGTCCTTGTTCACCCAGAGCGGAAGCACCGAGAGGTTCACGAGGAACCGCCGGATGTTGGTCCAGATGGCCTCGGGAAATCGCTGCAGGAACAGAGCATCCTGCGGATCCGGCCGTCCCTGCATGATGAAGTACTGGCGGGCGACCTGGCCGACGTACTGCAGCCAGGTATAGAGGATTTCCTCCTTGCTCATGCGAAAGGCTCGGAGGTGTTCATGCGAGAAGTGCTCGCCCTTCTGGAGCTTGCTCTCGATCTTATCCGTGCCGATCTCCGGGTCGTACTTGTCGATGTACAGGGCCTCGGCGACGACGTTCATCAACCGGACGATCTGCTCGCGCTCGAGATGCCTCGGGTTCTCCCCTTCCTCCAGCTTGTAGTTGAGCGGCGTCTCAAGCGCCTCCTGGTACACGAAGAAGGAGAAGAAGGTCTTGTCAATCGTGCTGTATGAAAGCGGCCGATCGTGCCCCTTGCCGGCCAACTCGATGTAGTCGCGCAACTTGTTGTCCGGGTCGGAGGTGATGCCGTTTCGGGCGTTGTCGAGGATGAATTTCTTGATCTCGCGGGACTGGCCCTTGAAGAACTTGACTAGGTCCTTCTCGGAGAACGACAGGTCGTCTTCAAGCTTGCCCAGCTCTTGCTGATACCGTCGCAACCGGTCCCGATACAGCGCGCTGCCGAGGTGCCGCTGAACCGACTTGTCGAAGGCCACCTGCTTGAGCGTCGTGCCTGCATTCGTATTGGCCGTAATCAGCACGTCCGCATCAGGATCAAGGAAGATACGCACAGGCAGACGTTTTGCGCCGAGCATGATTTGAGCGGCAGCCTTGTGCTGGCCGTCGAAGACCTGCACGCGGCTGCTCCCATTCGTCGTCTCGATCCACGCCAGCGGCACGTGGAGCTGTGGGCGCTTGCGGTGGAACTCCTCGACGAGCTTCCCGATGTTCGCCCCAATCGTGCGCGGGTTGATGTGGTCGTCGTGGGCCAGGTACTCGATCGGGAGCTCCGCAAAGGCGAAGCGAAAACCACTGAGCGGGTCCTCGTAGACGGGCACTTCGCGCACGGCGTTGTCGCCGATGTCCGCGAAGCTGTAGCGCAGGCTGGTATCCGTCAGGTCGAACGCGAGAGCGTACGACTTGCCGCCTGTCGCACCTCCGAGGATGTCACCCAGATTCGGATTCCGATTCTGCGCTTCGAGGTGCTCCTTCAACCGGCCAAACCGATGCAGGATTCGGGCAACCTCAAGATTCGCGGCTTGCTTTGACCGATTGCAGCCGGAGTGCGTCAAGGCGAAGTTCGACGGGTCATCCTTCCCCTCGCTATGAAGCGGAACGACGTGGTCGATGTCGAGATTGGCCCCATGCACCTTGAGATCCATCGGCTGCTCGCAAATGAAGCAGTTGCCGTGCTGCGTCTGGTGCAAGATGCTCGTCAGGGACTTGCGCTCTTCGGTCGTCAACTTCGCTAGGTAGAGTGATCCCATCGCTCCTCGTCAGTGTCGTCCAGAGTGTCGTCCAGTCTTGGCGTTCGAGAACATGAGCTTGCTTGTGAGCGGCATTCTACCGTGGGAGCCGCAGCCTCGACCGCTACGGTCCTTGAAGGGAACAGAAAGGGGAACGCGGGAGCCCGTCGCAGACGAGGCGGCGTCATGAGCACGCCGGAACGGGTTCGCGTCTACTGTACCGGGTGATGGCGTTGGCGACGTTGTCGTTCCGGCGCACGCGGCGTGACGGGCCGAGGACAGGCGCTTGAGCACGTCCATGCAATCGGCCGTGAGCGGGTCGGCGCAGCGGGGCCGCCGTCGGCGCCACGTCCGGCGGCCACACCGGCGCCGGCCGATGCGGAGACGACGCGCGTCTCGGTGAAAGAGATCCTGCAAGCGTTCAGCGGCACGAGCGCGAAGACCGGCAACCCTACACGAAGCACCGCTTCCGCGGCGATGACGGGTGGACGTACCAGACGTTCGCGGCAAGACGATCGCCCTGGCGCAGATGGCGTACGAGGGCGGCAGCGAGCTGGTCATCACGTGCCGGACCACGAAGTACGGGCGCGACGTCCTGAACGCGCTTCCGGCGGCCGCGGAGGCGTAGGCCCGCCGGCACTCGGCGCCTTGTTCGGGGCGGGCGGATTGGATAGGCTCGCGGCGGGCGTTCCGCCCGTCGCCGGCATGAGCTACCCGACTACAGTTGTCGAGATTCTGATCGCGTCCCCGTCCGACGTGCCCGAGGCGCGCGATATCGTCGCGGCCGTGATCTCCGACTGGAACATCGCGCAGTCGCGGCAGCACGGGCTAACGTTGGTCCCCGTGCGGTGGGAAGCGTACGCGGTCCCGGAGGCGAACGGCGATCCGCAGTCGATCGTGAACCGGCAGTTCGTCACGCGCTGCGATCTGGCCGTGGCGATCTTCGGCGGCCGTCTCGGCACGCCCACGCCGCGCGCGCTATCGGGCACCGTCGAGGAAATCGAAGAGTTCATCAGGCACGGCAAACGCGTCCTGCCGTACGTCCTCACGGAGAACCGTGCCGTGGCGGCCGATCCGGCGCAGGCCGTGGCGCTTGACCATTACCTGGCCAGCCTGCGCCAGCGGGCGCTGCTGGCGGACGTCGCGACGGTTGAGGATCTGCGCCGCGAGTTCACGCGGCATCTCCCGCAAGTCGTGGCGCCGTTGCTTCGATCAGTCGCCATCCTGACGACAACGCCTGCCGTGCTCGACGAGAACATGCTGCGTGCCCTCGTGGCCCTGTTCGATCACGATGGCCGTGCCCTGTCCGAAGAGATTTCCGACCGCCTGGACGTGAAGATCTCGACCGCGGAGTTCTTCCTCGACCGGCTCGTTGAGCAGGGCCTCGTGCATCGGCACGCGGCGATGTACGAGGGCACGAACTACGAGCTGACGACGGAAGGTGCCGCGCAGCTCTACGCCCGCGGGCTCTTGACCTGACGCCGCGGGACGTCAGCCAGACCGGCGGCTTCGTCTGCTGCATGGTCGCCCCGGTGCCGAGCAACCGCCGGAAACCGCGGCCGCTGCGCGCGGTGTTGCGAAGTGTTGCGGGACGACTTGCCCGGCGAATTGTTTAGCTGGCTACTAGCTGGAAGCAAAAACGGCTTACGAGGAATCCTCGTAAGCCGTTGAAAACATTTGGTTGCGGGGGCAGGATTTGAACCTGCGACCTTTGGGTTATGAGCCCAACGAGCTACCGGACTGCTCCACCCCGCGCCAAGGGGTCACTCTGCCTTCCAAGTGACCGAAGGAACCCTTATCGTATCCCGCACGGCTGGACAGGTCAATCACCAAAGCGCCGCGGAATCGATGCTGACGCGATGAAACGCGAACGCTCGGCGCGCGCCGCGGCGCTACACTCCCCGTCATGTCCGACACGCCGGCGTCCGTCGAGCCGCAGGACGCGATCGATCTCACCGCACTCACTGATCGCCTTCGCCGCGCCTCGCGCGTCACCGTGCTCACCGGCGCGGGCGTGTCGGCGGCGTCCGGCATTCCGACCTTTCGTGGCACAGGTGGACTGTGGCGCAGCGTGCGCGCGGAGACGCTCGCCAGCGCGCGCGGGTTCGCGGCCGATCCGAAGCTTGTCTGGGAATGGTACGACTGGCGCCGGCAGCTCATCCGCGACACCGAGCCGAACGCCGCGCATCACGCGCTCGCGGAGTGGATGCGCGCACGACCGGGCCTCACGCTGATCACGCAGAACGTCGACGGGCTCCACGAGCGCGCCGGCGCACGCGACGTGCTGCGTCTCCACGGCTCGATCTGGCAGCTGCGCTGCTGGCACGATTGCGACGAAAGCGGCGACGGCTGGGTCGACGAGTCCGTCCCGCTCGTGCCGCTCCCACCGCGCTGTCCGCACTGCGGCGCGCTCGCGCGCCCCGGCGTCATCTGGTTCGGCGAGCCTCTCGATCGCCGCATCCTCGCCGCCGCCGCGCGCGCGTGCGAGTGCGACGTCTTTCTCAGCGTCGGCACCTCGTCCGTCGTCTATCCCGCCGCGGGATTGCTGCACGACGCGAAACGCCACGGCGCGTTCACGATCGAGATCAATCCCGACGCGACGGACGCGACAGCCATCGTCGACGTCACGATTCGCGCAGCCGCAGAAGACGTGCTGCCGCGGCCGCTCGTGTAGCCGCGCCGCTCAGTTCGTGCCCGGCGCGTACAGCTTCAACCGCTGAATCGCCAGCGGCGGCGCGTTCGGCGTCGTCGCGGTCTGCGTGATCCGGACGAACTTCGCCTGCACCGGCTTGAAGACGACGCGCGTGCTCGTGCCGGACGCAGAGCCCTGCGCGACCGGCGCGCGCCATGTCGCGCCGTCCATCGACGTCTGCACCTGATAGCCGCGCGGATAGCCGACGGCTTCGACGCCAGGCGCCGCGGGCGCCGGCGCGGCATCCGCACCCGCGCCGCCGCCTCGTGCCCCACCTCGTCCACCGCGTCCGCCGCCAGGAACGACGGTGCGCGGCGGCTGTCCGGGGATGATCGGCTCGGTCACCACCGGCACGACGCTCGACTCGAACTGCAGCTCGGACACCGTCATGGCCTGCGGCAATTCCACCTGCAGCCACATGCCTGCCGTCTGCGGCACGCCAGACGACCACGGCTGGATGCCGGGCGCGTAGTACGCCGTCGACGAGTTGTGACTCGCCGTCCACTTCCAGCTCGCGTCGGTCGCAATCTGCCGCGGCAGCGACGCTTCGAGATCCGCCACCCTCCACTGCGTCGTGCGGCTGGCCACCGACGCGCGCACGCGCGCCACGTCTTCCGGCGTGATCACCGGCGCCTTGTTGCCGAACGCATTGCGCACGTACGACGCGACCGACGCGATCCACTCGTCGTTGTTCATGCCCATCGGAATCATGACGTCGCCGTACGTCGTGCCGTTGAGCGGTCCCGTCAGTCCGTGCAGCAACACCTTGACGATGTAGTCGGGATGACCGAGGACGCGCGGAGACGCGGCGAGCGCCGGCGCGTGCGTCTTGCCAGGCTCGCCCGGCAGCGGCTCGCCGCGGCCATCTTCGCCGTGGCAGGCGTAACAGACCTCGCCGAAACGCTGCTGCCCCTTCTCGATGAGCGACGTCTCGGCCGCCGTGTACGTCGTCGCGCCAAGCGACTCGAGCCCGGCGAATCCGCGTCCACCCGCCGGCGGATTGATGATCGTGTTGGCGACGAGGTGCGGACCTTTCGCCTGGTTCGTGTCGAGCACCGCCTTGATCGCCGTCTTGCCGTCGGCAACCTTGAGCGTGTTGATCGTCATCATCGCCTGCATGACGACGTCGGGATCGGCGTCCTTCGTGAGCGCCTTCCAGTCGTCGCCGAGCGTGCGATCGCCTTTCTTGTAGAGACTCTCGCTGGCGCGAATCGCCTGCAGCCGGATCTGCGGATCGCCGTCCTTCATCAGCGCGCGCACGAGCGCCGCATCGGCCGCATCCAGACCGTCGAGCGTCCATAGCGCGTGAATCCGCGCGAGCTGATTCGACGACGTTCGCGCCATGGTCGTCAGCGCGGGCACGACGGACGTGTCCTGCTTCAGCACCAGCAGCTGCTGCGCCGTGTCGCGCCACCAGCCGTTCGGATCGCTCAGGTGCGTCACGAGCTGTGCCGCCGTCTCGTCGAGCATGCGCGGCTTCGTCGTGCGGCGTCCCATCCCTTCATACGTCAGACGCCAGATGCGGCCGTGATTGATCACCTTGTCCAGCGAGTACTGCTCGATGCGCGAGCGCAGATACGTGCCGGGCCCCGACCACTGCGATTCCTGGATGATGCCGCGGTACATGTCCGTGATGTACATCGTCCCGTCCGGCGCCGTCGTCATGTCGACCGGCCGGAAGAGCGGATCGGTCGTCCTGATGAACTCCGACATCGGATAGACGTTGCGCAACTGCGTCAGCCCTTCGGTCTTGACGGGATGCAGGCGGCGCACGACGCGGCCGACGACTTCGCCGTAGAACAGATCGCCGATCATGTCCTTCGGCAGCCGATCGCCGCGATAGATGTCGTTGCCGGCCGAACCCGTGGCGCTCTTGAGCGATCCGTCTGGCCAACGCACGACGTTCATCCCGCCCTGCATGTCGGCAATCCGCACGGGCGCGCCATTGATGGTGCTCAGATTGGGCTCGAACTGATCCGGATACGCGAAATTGCCGTAGACGACCGGCGTCTGGAAGTACCCCGGCATGCCGCTGGCGCCCGCCTGGAACCACTGCTTGCCGTAGTTGTCCTGCGTGACGCTCCACTGGCCCTGGTTCGATCCGGTCGGCTCACGCAGCACGCCGTTCGGCGTCCACCGGAGACGCACGGTGTTGATCGTGCTGTACATCCAGTTGTCCATCGTCCACATCAGGCCGCCTTCCTGATGCTCGACGTTCATGACGCGACCGAATCCAGTCGCGAAGAGCTCCTTCTTGTCGGCGGTGCCGTCGCCGTCGGTGTCCGTGTACTTCCAGACTTCGTCGGCGTTCGACTCTTTCGCCAGGATGGCGTTCTTGCCGAACGGCATCACGAACCGCGGGAAGATCAGGTGATCGACGAAGACGTGATGCGTCTCGTAGACGCCGTCGTTGTCGCGATCTTCGTGCACGGAAATCCGGCCCGTGGGCCCGAGCGTGCCGCTGCCGTCGGCGTCCTGCATATAGCCGCGGAGCTCGAGCACGAACATGCGGCCGTTGCCGTCGAAAGCGATCTGCGCCGGCTCCTGAATCTCCGGATCGGTGAGCACCGGCGTCATCGTGAACCCGGCTGGCAGCAGGAACTTCCTGGCTTCCTCTTCGGGCGTCAATGGCAGCACCGGCGGCTGCTTCGTGAAATCAGGCTGGATGACCGCGTCACCACCCGGGCCGCCCGCGTCTGGCGGTGCGCCGGCGCGGCCGGCGCCCCCCTGTCCCGCCGGCGCCTGCGCCAGCAGCGAATACGTTCCGACGGTCAGCGTGGAGAGAACGACGATGAGCAGACGACGAGCAATCGAGGACATAACAACACCCGACTTCCGCGAGAGGAGGCAGCCGAGCGGCGTGGCAACCGCGTGACCAACCTCTTGAAAGGTTGACGAATCCTAGCAGGCTCGCGACGCGGAGCCAAGAGATGACGAACGAGTGAGGCGGCTACGGTTTGGCGCTGGCCAGACTCGACGCGTCCCAGCCGCCGCCGAGCGCTTTGATCAGCGACACGGTCGCGACGAGACGATCGCCGTCGAGCTGCACGGCCAGGCGTTGGTTGTCGAGCAGCGTCTGCTGCGCGGAGACGAGATCGAGCGAAGACGCGAGGCCGCCGACATACCGGTTGTTGGCGATCTGGAGCGCGCGGTTCGCGGCCGCTACGGCTTGCGCCTGCGTCGTCGCCGCGTCGTTCAGCACGTCGAGGCCCGAGAGCGCGTCCTGCACTTCGGCCATCGCGCGCAGCACGGTGTCGCGATATGACGCGGCGGCCGCTTCGACATCGGCGACGGCGAAATCGACGCGTGCCTGTCGCGCGCCGCCCGTGAAGACGTCCTGTGCGATCGTCGCGCCGACGGCCCAGATCAGACTCGGCACATCGAAGATCTTCGCGAGATTGCCAGACTCCCAGCCGCCGCTGCCGAGCAGATTCAACGACGGAAAGAACGCACTGTGCGCGACGCCGAGCCGCGCGTTCGCCGCGGCCACCTGACGCTCGGCCTCCGCGATGTCGGGCCGCCGCTCGAGCAGATCGGTCGGGACGCCCGCACGCACGGCCGGCGGCACGTCGGTCAGCGGACGCGACGGCAGATCGAATCCCGGCGCCGGCTGGCCCACAAGCACCGCGATCGCGTGCTCGAACTGCTCGCGCTGCTGGCGCACGAGCGTCGCCTGCGTGCGCGTCGACGCGAGCAACGTCTCTTCCTGCGCGACGTCGAGCCCCGATGCGATCCCGCCCGTGAAACGATTGCGAACGACGTCGAGCGCGCGTTGAAGGACGTCGACGGCGCGTCCGAGCAAATCGAGCTCGCTGTCGAGCCGGCGCAGCGTGAAGTAGTTCGTCGCGAGATCCGCGGCGATGATCAGCTTCACGTTCTCGAGATCCGCCGCCGACGCCTGCAGCGTCGTCTCCGCCGCCTCGATGCTCTTGAGCCGACGGCCAAACAGATCGACCTCGTAGCTCACCGACACCGGCAACGTGAACGCCGACTGCGTCGTCGCTTCCGTCGCCCCCGCGCGCGTGCCGGACAGACGCTGCGTCAGCACTTGTCCGGACGCAGCGACCTGCGGATAGCGCGCGGACAGCGCCTCACGCGTCAGCGCGCGCGCCTGCTCATAGCGCGCCGCCGCGACTTTGATCGACTGATTCGCCGTCGCGGCCTGTTGCTCAAGCGCGTCGAGCTGCTCGTCGCCGAAGACCGTCCACCACTGCCCTTTCGGCAAACTGTCCTGCGGCGCGCTCGCGCGGAACGGCGCGGGCGCGTCCCACGCCGCGGGCGTCACGATCGCGGGCCGCTCGTACACGGGGCCGCGCGACGCGCACGCTGACGCCAGCGTCGCGACGATGCCGCAGACGATCCACGAACGCGCGCGCTGGATCACGGGCGCGGAGCTCCCGCGCTCGCAGGCGCGGACGCCGTGGGCGCGGCCTCCTTCGGTTTCTCGACACGTACCGTCTGGCCGTCGTCGGCCGAATCTGCCGGGTTGATCACGACCCAGTCGGTCGCGCTGAGGCCGCTCACGATCTCGACGGCAGATCCGAAGTCGCGTCCGATCGTCACCGGCCGCAGACGGAGCTTGTCGCCGTCGACGACGACGGCGCGCGTGCCTTCGGCGCGGAACAGCAGCGTGTTCACCGGCACCTGCAGCCGAGGTCCGGTCTTGCCGACGTCGAGGTGCACCTGCGCGTAGCCGCCCGGCAGCAGCCGGCCGCCGTGATTCGGCACGTTCACTTCCGCGGTCATCGTCCGCGTGGACGGATCGATCACGCCGGACGTGCGCACGACGCGGCCGTCGAATTTCTCGCTCGGATTCTGCGGCAGCTCCAGCGACGCCGCGACGCCGGGCTTGACGGCGTCGACGTACGCTTCGGGTACCGAGACGTACACGCGAATCGGATCCATCTGCGCGAGCCGGAACAACGCCTGCTGCGTGCCCGCGCTCACGAGCGTGCCGACGTCGACGGTGCGCGCGGTGACGACGCCCGCGAACGGCGCATAGACGTGTTTGAACGATTCGAGATTCTCGAGACGCTTGACGTTCGCGTCGGCGGCGTCGAGCGTCGCCTGCAGCTGCTCGTACGCGCTCTCTTTCTCGTCGGCTTCCTGCTGCGACACGGAGTCCGTCTTCCGCAGATTCGCCCAGCGCTCGGCCGTCGACTTCGCGAGCGCGAGGCTCGCGGCGGTCTGCGCGCGGGCGGCCTTCGCCTGCAGCAACTCCTGATCGACTTCCGGGGTGTCGAGATCCGCGAGCAGCGCACCTTGCTCCACGCGGCTGCCGATGTCGTGGTACCACTTCTGGAGATAGCCCGTCGTGCGCGCGTAGATCGGCGACTCGACGTACGCCTGCAGCGTGGATGGCAACGTCAGGTCGTCTCCGCCGGACGCCGTGGCCGGATGAATCACGGCGACGGTCGGCACGGACGCGTCCGTCGTCTCGGCGGCGAGCGCGTTGAAGGCGGCGCGGCGCCGCGAGAGCGTCAGCGCGCCGGCGACGGCCAGCATCAGCACGACGGCGGCGAACGACGTCCAGACGCGGCGCGCCGTTCGTCCGCTGCCGCGCACGTCCTCGATCGTGGGATCACTCATCGACCTTCCTCACTTGCCGCACGATGCCGGCCGTGCACGATGGCGAACACGCACGGCACGAAGAACAGCGTCGCGATCGTCGCGCACGTCAGTCCGCCCGCGACGGCGCGTCCGAGCGGCGCGTTCTGCTCGCCGCCTTCGCCCATGCCGATGGCCATCGGCAGCATGCCGATCACCATGGCGAGCGCGGTCATCAACACGGGCCGCACGCGCACGAAGCCGGCCTCGAGCGCGGCGTCGACCGCGCTCTTCCCGAGCCGCATCTGCTCGCGCGCGAACGACACGAGCAGGATGCTGTTGGCCGTCGCGACGCCCATGCACATGATCGCGCCCGTGAGCGACGGCACGTTCAGCGTCGTGTGCGTCAGCAGCAGGGTCCACGCGATGCCGGCCAGCGCGCCGGGCAGCGCCATGATGATGATGAACGGGTCGAGCCACGACTGGAAGTTCACGACGATCAGCAGATACGCCAGCGCGATCGCGCCGAGCAGGCCGACGCCGAGACCGACGAACGACGCTTCCATCGTCTCGACCTGGCCGCGCATGACGATGTCGCTGCCGCGCGGCAGATGGGGACGGACCTCGGCGATGGCCTTCGTCACGTCGGCCGCCACGCCCGCGAGATCGCGGCCCTCGACCGACGCGTAGACGTTGATCATCGCCTGCGCGTTGTAGTGCGAGATCTCCGCCGCGCGCGTCGTCGGCGACGTGGTCGTCAGATTGGCGAGCAGCTGCGGCTCGGTCGAGACGTTGCCGACGGGGGTATTCGCGAGGGCCTGCAGCGAGTCGATGCGGTACTGCGGCGTCTGCACCGCGACGCTGTAGCTGACGCCGTTGTTCGGATCGACCCAGAAGGCCGGCGCGGTCTGGAAGCTCGAGCTCAGCGACACGAGCACGTTCTGCGCGACGTCGCGCGCGGAGAGGCCGACCGACTGCACGCGCGCGCGATCGATGTCGAGCTTCAGCGTCGGCAGATCGAACAGCTGATGGACGCGGACGTCGACGGCGCCGGGAATGCGCGCGATCCGGCTCGACAGCGTCTGCGCGAGGCGATAGTTCGCTTCCTGATCGCGGCCGGTGACGGCGACGTCAATCGGCGCTGGTTTGCCGAAGTTGAGGATCTGCGTGACGATGTCCGCGGGCTGGAAGAAGAACTCGACGCCAGGAAACTCGTCGTGCAGGACGCCGCGCAACTTCCGGATGTGGTCCGCCGTCGCGACGCGCCGCTCCTTCTTCAGTTGGACGAGCACCTCCGCGTCCGCCGTGCCGATCGTCCCGCCGTTGCTGTACGTCAGGTTGATGCCGCTGTACGGCACGCCGATGTTGTCGAGCACGGTCACGAGATCCGCCCCGATCGTGCGGCGAATCACGGCGTCGACCTGATCGGCGAGTCGCGCGGTCTCCTCGATGCGCAGGCCCGTGCGGGCGCGCAGGTGCAGCCGGATCTGGCCGGCGTCGACCGTCGGGAAGAAGTCCTGCCCGAGCACCACAACCAGCGCCATCGAGGCGATGCAGCACAGCAGAAACGCTCCAGCGAAGATGCCGCGGCGCTCGAGCGCGACCGCCAGACCGCGACGATACGCCGCGCGGAAGCGCTCGAACGCATTCTCGAACGCCGCGAAGACGTGCGCCATCGCGGATTTGCCCGTATGCGCCGCGTGCGTGCCGCCCTTGCGCATGAGATACAGCGCCATCGTCGGCACGAGCGTGCGCGAGAGGACGTACGACGCGAGCATCGCGAAGACGACGGCTTCGGCGAGCGGCACGAACAGATAGCGCGCGACGCCGGACAGGAAGAACATCGGGACGAAGACGATGCAGATGCAGAGCGTGGAGACGAGCGCGGGGACGGCGATCTCCTGCGAGCCCTCGAGGATCGCCGCGCGAGGCTCCTTCCCCATCGCGAGGTTGCGATCGATGTTCTCGATCGCGACGGTCGCATCGTCGACGAGGATGCCGACGGCGAGCGCGAGGCCGCCGAGCGTCATCAGGTTGATCGTCTGGCCGATGGCGCCGAGCGTGATGATCGACACCATGATCGACAGCGGGATCGACACGGCGATGATCACCGTGCTGCGCCAGTCGCCGAGGAAGACGAGGATCATGATCGCCGTCAGCCCTGCGGCCAGCAGCGCCTCGCGGAACACGCCTTCGACGGCCGCGCGCACGAACAGCGACTGATCGAACAGCTCCGTCAGCCGGAGCGCCGGCGGCATCGAGCCGCGGGCGCGCGCGATCACGTCGCGCACGCGGGCCACGATGTCGAGCGTCGACGCGTTGCCGCTCTTGTAGATGCTCATGAGCGTGCCGCGCCGGCCGTCCATGCGCACGATGTTGGTCTGCGGCGAGTTGCCGTCGCGGATGTGCGCGACGTCCTTCATGTAGATCGTGGCGCCGCGCTCGGTCTTCACCGGCAGCTCGTTGAGCCCCGCGATCGACGTCGGGCTGCCGTTCATCTCGACGGCGTACTCGAGCGATCCGAGCTTGGTCGTGCCCGACGGCAGGATCAGGTTCTGCGCCGCGATCGCGTTGACGATGTCCGTCGGCAGCAAGCCCTTCGATTGCAGCGCTTCGGGATCGAGATCGACGGAGATCAACCGCTGCTTGCCGCCGTACGGGAACGGCGCAGCGGCGCCCTGCACGGTCGCGAGCTGCGTGCGCAGGAAGTTGTTGCCGAAGTCGAAGAGCTGCTGCTCCGACATCGTGTCGCTCGTGAGACCGAGCTGCAGCACCGGTACGGTGGACGCCGAGTAGAGGACGACGAGCGGCGGCGTCGTGCCGGGCGGCATCTGCCGGATCAGCGTCTGCGCCACCGACGTCGTCTGCGCCATCGCCGTCTGCACGTTCGCCGTCGGCTGGAAGAAGACCTTCAGCACGGCGAGGCCGGAGAGCGTCTGCGACTCGATGTGCTCGACGTCGTTGACGAGCGTGGTGATGCCGCGCTCGGCGTTCGACGTGATGCGCCGCTCCATCTCCTGCGGTGCGAGGCCGCCGTAGGAGAAGACCAGGCCGATGACCGGAATGTCGATCTGCGGCAGGATGTCGGTCGGCGTGCGCAGCAGCGCGACCGGCGTCATCAGGATGATGGCCAGCGCCATCACCACGAAGGTGTACGGCCGGTCAAGGGCGATTCGAACGATCCACATCCCTGATTCCCCGAGCGGAGGCCGGCGGGGGGCCGGGCTGACCTCCGGGTCTTGCTCACACGCTGCGTCAGATCTTCGGCAGCGTCACACCGGTCTGTTTCAGATACTTGCCGCGCTTGTCCGCGTACGAGCGCTCGCACGGCTCGTCGCTCTGGAAGAAGAGCACCTGCGCGATGCCCTCGTTGGCGTAGATGCGCGCCGGCAGCGGCGTCGTGTTCGAGATCTCGAGCGTGACGAAGCCTTCCCACTCGGGCTCGAACGGCGTGACGTTGACGATGATGCCGCAGCGCGCGTACGTCGACTTGCCGAGACACACCGTCAGCACGTCGCGCGGGATCCGGAAGTACTCGATCGTCCGCGCCAGCGCGAACGAGTTCGGCGGCACGATGCAGACGTCCGCCTTGATGTCGACGAACGACCGCGGATCGAACTGCTTCGGGTCGATGACGGTGCTGTTGATGTTCGTGAAGACCTTGAACTCGTCGGCGACGCGGATGTCGTAGCCGTACGACGAGAGCCCGTACGAGACGACGCCCGCGCGCACCTGCGAGTCGACGAACGGCTCGATCATGCCGTGCTCGACGGCCATGTGACGAATCCACTTGTCGGCCTTGATCGCCATGTCCCCGTCCCGGCTCCTCAGTTTCGAAGTTCAAAGTTCGAAGTTCGAAGTTTGCAGATGCACTTCCTACCGCCGCCAGATCATCGAGAGGAGCGACAACACCACGCTCACGATGATGCAGGTGACGATCGGAAAGTAGAACGTCGCATTGCCCCGCCGAATCACGATGTCGCCCGGCAGCTTCCCCAGCGGCACGCCGAGCTTCAACAGCACGCCGACGCCGACGAGAATCAGACCGAGGACGATGAACAGCTTGCTCATAGCGGGCTGCGGTCTTCGGTCCGCGGTCTGCCGTCTGCAGGCGTCGTCCGCGGGCCATCGCCCGCAGACCGCAGCCTGCTTACAGTTCCATCCCGCGGAAGAAATAGCCGAGCTCGAACGCGGCCGTCTCCGGCGCATCCGATCCGTGCGTCGCGTTGTTCTCGATCGACGCGCCGAATTCCTTGCGCAGCGTGCCCGCGTCGGCCTTCGCCGGATCGGTCGCGCCCATCAGCGTGCGCCACTTCTTGATCGCGTCCGGCGCTTCGAGCGCCATGACGATGCAGGGCCCGGACGACATGAAATCGGTGAGGCTGGCAAAGAACGGCCGCGCGCGGTGCACGGCGTAGAAGCCTTCCGCCTCGCGCTTGGACAGGTGCGTCAACCGCAGCCCGCGCACGGCGAAGCCTTCCTGCTCGATGCGCGCGAGAATGCGGCCCGCGACGCCCTTGGCGACCGCGTCCGGCTTGATGATGGCAAACGTGCGTTCAGTCGTCATATCCGCGCGATCTTATCTTGTTGGTGCAACACACACCAAAAGATTGGGGGCATGCCGCGATACGGCATGCCCCCGATGGGCATCGACGTCGAAGTGGTGTTACCGCAGGGCGTCCATCAGCTGATCGAGGACGGCCTTCGGCGGCCGGACGCGCTCGGTCGGCAGGAACGCCAGCGGCTCGGGCACGAGGTTCAGCGACGTGAGGAAATCGTCCTTGTCGGGCTCGATGTAGATGACGCCGGTCGCGAACTCGCCGCGGCGCAGCGTCTCGTGCAGCAGCCGCATCGCGGTGATCTTGTCCGACGGGTTGTAGTCGTCGGTCAGCTTGCGCAGCATCAGATGCGATCCGTCGTGCATCTTCACCTGCGTCGTCGAGCCGGGCTCGTAGTCGACGCTGATGTCCTCGAAGAACGGGACGAAGCTGACTTCGCCGAGCGGCTCTTCGTGATCCTTCACGTAGGCGTAGCTCTTCGTCGAGCCTTCGTGATCGTTGAACGTGACGCACGGCGAGATGACGTCGATCATCGACGTGCCGCGATGCGCGATCGCGGCCTTCAGGATCGAGAGCAGCTGCTTCTTGTCGCCGGAGAACGAGCGCGCGACGAACGACGCGCCGAGCTCGATCGCGAGCGCGCACATGTCGATCGGCGGCAGATCGTTGACGACGCCGTTCTTGGCCTTCGAGCCGAGATCGGCGGTCGGCGAGAACTGCCCTTTCGTCAGGCCGTAGCAGCCGTTGTCCTCGATGATGTAGATGAGCGGCAGGTTGCGGCGCATCGAGTGCACGAACTGGCCGATGCCGATCGCGCCGGAGTCGCCGTCGCCGCTCACGCCGATCGCGAGCATGCCCTGATTGGCGAGCATCGCGCCGGTCGCGACCGACGGCATGCGGCCGTGCACGGAGTTGAAGCCGTGCGACGGGTTCAGGAAGTAGGCCGGGCTCTTGCTCGAGCAGCCGATGCCGGACAGCTTGAGGACGCGCTTGGGATCGACGCCCATCTCGAAGAACGCGTCGATGATGCGCTCGGAGATCGCGTTGTGGCCGCAGCCGGCGCACAGCGTCGTCTTGCTGCCGCGATAGCTGCTGACGTCGAGATTGAGGCGATTGACTTTCTTGACTGGGGCCGGGGCGTCCGTGCTCATCGATCTATCCCACTTTCTCCTGCGCCAGGATGCCGTCGGTCACGCTCCGGGCGTCAATCGGCAAGCCGTTGTAGTGCAGCACGCTCCGGAGCTTCGGCACCAGCGCGGCCTCGAGATCCATGCGCAGCAGGCTCGCCATCTGCCCGTCGCGGTTCTGCTCGACGACGTAGATGCGATCGTGCCGGCGGATGAAGTCGTCGACCGCCGGCGTGAACGGATAGGCGCGCAGACGGAGATACGACGTCTGGATGCCGGACTCCTCGCGCAGCTGATCGCGCGATTCCTCGATCGCCCAGTGACTCGTGCCGTACGCGATGATGCCGACCTTGGCATCGGGCTCGGTCTGCACGATCGGCTGCGGGACGAGCGTCTTGGCGGTGTCGAACTTGCGCGCGAGCCGATCGACGTTCTTGACGTAGTCGTCCGGCTTCTCCGAGTAGAGCGCCATCTCGTTGTGGCCGGAGCCGCGCGTGAAGTACGCCGGCGCGCCGGTGCCGGGCAGCGAGCGCCACGGCACGCCGTCACCGTCGACGTCCTTGTACCGGCCCCACGCCGCGCCGAGCTGACGCAGCTTCGCTTCGTCGAGCACCTTGCCGCGATCGAGCGGCTTCTCGGGATACGTGAACGACTCCGACATCCACGTGTTCATGCCGAGATCGAGATCGCTCAGCACGAAGATCGTCGTCTGTAACTGCTCCGCGAGATCGAACGCGGCCATCGACATGTCGAAGCACTCGCTGACCGACGCCGGCAGCAGCAGCACGTGCCGCGTGTCGCCGTGCGAGTTCAACGCGGCGAAGAGGATGTCGCCCTGCGCGGTGCGCGTCGGCAGGCCGGTCGACGGCCCGACGCGCTGGATATCGAACACGACCGCGGGCAGCTCCGCGTAGTAGGACAAGCCGGCGAACTCGGACATCAGCGAGATGCCCGGACCCGACGTCGACGTCATCGCCCGCGCGCCGGCCCAGCCGGCGCCGACCACCATGCCGAGCGACGCGATCTCGTCTTCAGCCTGCACGATCGCGAACGTCGCCTTGCCGGTCTCCTTGTCCATGCGGTACTTGCGCATGTACGAGATGAGCGACTCGGGCAGCGACGAAGACGGCGTGATCGGATACCACGCGACGACCGTGACGCCGGCGAACATGCAGCCCATCGCCGCGGCCGCGTTGCCTTCGACGAGAATCTGTCCGGACGTCTTGTCGAGCGGCGCGACGCGATACGGATCCTGCTTCGGCAGATGCTCGGCCGCGTATTTCTTGCCCGCCTCGAGCGCCGCGAGGTTCAGCGCGAGCGCCTTCGGCTTCTTGCCGAGCTGACGCGTCAGCGCCTTCTCCATCTCGGCAAGATCGATCGACAGCAGCTCCGACAGGATGCCGTCGTAGATCATGTTCTTGACGAGACGCCGCAGCTTCGCTTCGGAGCAGACCTCCGCGACGATCTTGTCGAACGGCACCGGATAGAACACGAGGTCCGTGCGCAGCGCGTTGAGCTTCAGAGGCTCGTCGTAGACGACCGCGCGTCCCGGCTCGAGCGCCATCACGTCGTCCTTCGCCGTCTCCGGATTCATGGCGACGAGGAAGTCGATCTCTTTCTTGCGCGCGATGTAGCCGCGATGGTTGGCGCGGATGGTGTACCAGGTGGGCAGGCCCGCAATGTTCGACGGGAACAGGTTCTTGCCGGAGACCGGCACACCCATCTGGAAAATCGATCGCAGCAGCACGAGGTTGGCCGTCTGACTGCCAGACCCGTTGACGGTTGCGACTTGAATGCTGAAATCGTTGGTGACGTGGGACGAGGCCTGCGTCCGTTGTGGCTCGGTGGCCGGGAGAGATGAGCTCATGCTGGGTCTGCGAGGGGCACGCAAAATGGCCGCCAGCGCATCCGCTCAAGTATATCTCACCGTCACAAAGATGTCGGGTGACGGTGATTGGCGCCGACGCTTTTGACACGTCGACGCATTGACAGGACGAGACTGACGGCCGTTTCTAGCGGCGTCCGAGCGCGTCGACCACGGCGCGGCCGATGTCGGCGGGGCTCTTCACGACGCGCACGCCGGCGGCCGTGAGCGCGGCCATCTTCTCGGCCGCCGTGCCCTTGCCGCCGGAGATGATCGCACCCGCGTGGCCCATGCGGCGTCCGGGCGGCGCGGTCTGACCCGCGATGAAGCCGACGACCGGCTTCTTGAACGACGACTTGATGAACGCGGCCGCGTCCTCTTCCGCGTTGCCGCCAATCTCGCCGATCAGCACGACGCCTTCCGTCTCGTCGTCTCCGGCGAAGAGCGTCAACGCGTCGATGAACGACGTGCCGATCAACGGATCGCCGCCGATGCCGATGCAGGTCGTCTGACCGAGCCCAAGTCCAGTCAGCTGATGGATCGCTTCGTACGTCAGCGTGCCGCTCTTGGACACGATGCCGATGCGGCCTTCCTTGCAGATGTGACCGGGGATGATGCCGGCCTTCGCGCGTCCGGCCGAGATCAGACCGGGACAGTTGGGACCGATCAGCCGCATCGACGTCTGCTTGATGAACGCGAGCGCGCGCATCATGTCGATCGTCGGGATGCCTTCGGTGATGCACACCGCGAGTGCGAGCCCCGCGTCGGCGGCTTCCATCACCGCGTCGGCCGCGCCCGGCGGCGGCACGAAGATCACCGACGCGTTGGCGCCCGTCTCGCGCACGGCGTCGTGCACCGTGTCGAACACCGGCCAGCCCTCGTGCGTCGTGCCGCCCTTCCCCGGCGTGACACCGCCGACGACGTTGGTGCCATAAGCCTGCGCCTGCTTGGCGTGGAACGTGCCCTCGCGTCCGGTGATGCCCTGGACGATGAGGCGCGTGGATTTGTCGATCAAGACTGCCATTCTGTCGATCTCCGAAAATTTCGAACTTCGAACTTTGAACTTCGAACTTCGCGTCAGCGTCCGAGCGCGACGACGCGCTCGGCGGCTTCGCCCATCGTGTCGGCCGTCGTGAAGTTCAGCCCGCTGTCCTTCAGCATCTGCTTGCCGAGCTCCACGTTCGTGCCTTCCATGCGGATGACGATCGGCACGCGCACGCCGAGCTCGGTGACCGCGGCGATGACGCCCTGCGCGAGGATGTCGCAGCGCAGGATGCCGCCGAAGATGTTGATGAACACGGCTTTGACGTTCTGGTCCGACGTGAGGATGCGGAACGCGTTCTTGATCTGCTCGGCGTTGGCGCCGCCGCCGACGTCCAGGAAGTTGGCCGGCTCCCCGCCCGCCAGCTTGATGATGTCCATCGTCGCCATCGCCAGACCGGCGCCGTTGACCATGCAGCCGATCGTGCCGTCGAGCTTGATGTAGTTGAGCGAGAACTTCGACGCTTCGATCTCGAGCGGGTCTTCCTCGGCGAGGTCGCGCAGCTCTTTGATGTCCGCGTGGCGGTAGAGCGCGTTGTCGTCGAAGTTCATCTTCGCGTCGAGCGCCAGCAGATCGCCGGCGGCCGTGACGACGAGCGGGTTGATCTCGAGCAGCGAGGCGTCGGTCGCGACGAAGGCGGCGTAGAGCGCCATCATCATCTTGACGGCCTTGCCGACTTCCTGCCCTTTGAGCCCGAGGCTGAACGCGAGCTCGCGCGCCTGGAACGCCTGAAGGCCGAGCGCGGGGTCGACGAACGCCTTGAAGATCTTCTCCGGCGTCTCGGCGGCGACCTTCTCGATCTCGACGCCGCCTTCCTGGCTGACCATCAGCACTGGACGCTGCGTCGATCGGTCGATGACGAGGCCGAGGTACAGCTCCCGCGTCATCTGCAGGCCTTCTTCGACGAGCACGCGCCCGACGACGCGGCCTTCCGGGCCGGTCTGGTACGTGACGAGCGTCATGCCGATCATCGCCTTCGCGGCGTCGAACGCCGCGTCGGGATTCTTCACGACCTTGACGCCGCCGCCCTTGCCGCGGCCGCCCGCGTGAATCTGGGCTTTGACGACGACGGTGCCGCCGCCGAGCTCGACGGCGATCTGCCGCGCTTCGTCAGCGGTGTACGCGACCTTGCCGCGCGGGATCGGCACGCCGAAGCGGCCGAGGATCTCTTTGCCCTGGTACTCGTGAATCTTCATGGGTCGGTCCTACACGCCGATGACGGTCGTCAGCTCTTTGACGGCCGCGGCCGACTTCATGAGCGCCGCCTGCTCGTCCGGCGTCAGCTTGATCTCGATGACCTTCTCCGCGCCGCCCTTGCCGAGCTTCACGGGCACGCCGAGGAACTGATCGCGCACGCCGTACTCGCCCTGCAGGAACACCGAGCACGGCAGGATCTGCTTCTTGTCCTTGAGGATCGCTTCGACCATCTCCGCCGCGGCCGCGCCCGGCGCGTACCACGCGCTCGTGCCGACGAGCTTGGTGATCTCGGCGCCGCCGTTGGCGGTGCGCGTGCAGATCTCGTCGAGCTTCGCCTGGGTCAGATACCCCATCGAGACGAGCTCGGGCAGCGGGATGCCGGCGACGGTCGAGAATCGCGGCAGCGGGACCATCGTGTCGCCGTGGCCGCCGAGGACGAACGCGTGGATGTTCTCGACCGAGACGCCGAGCTCCATCGCGATGAACGTGCGCATGCGCGCCGAGTCGAGCACGCCGGCCATGCCGACCACGCGCTCGCGCGGGAAGCCACTCAGCCGGTAGACGGCCTGGCACATCGCATCGAGGGGATTGGCCACGGGAACGATGACGGCGTTCGGCGAGTACTTCACGACCTGCTCGGTGACCGTCTGCATGATCTTGTAGTTGACCTGCAGCAGGTCGTCGCGGCTCATGCCCGGCTTGCGCGGCACGCCGGACGTGATGACGACGACGTCGGAGTTGGCGGTCGCGGCGTAGTCCGTCGTGCCGATCAGGCGCGTGTCCGACCCATCGATAGGACACGACTGAAAGATGTCCAGCGCGATGCCCGCGGCCTTGTCCGCCGCGATGTCGACGATGACGACGTCGGCCAGCTCCTTGATGGCGATGGCCCGTGCAACCGTGGCACCGACGTTGCCGGCACCGCCCACGACTGTGACTTTGCGATTCATTCGAGCTCCTTGTCTCACCTGGGCGACCACAAGGGTCGCCCCTACATCTTTATGGGCGGCCACAAGGGCCGCCCCTACGCAGGCCACGGGCCGCGGGCTACAGGCTGCAGGCCTCGCCCGCAGACCGCGGACCGCAGCCCGCTATCCCATCTGCGCGATCATCGCCGTGCCGAACTCGGACGTCTTCAGCTCCTTCGAGCCGGGAATCAGACGCGCGAGGTCGTAGGTCACGGTCTTGGCCGCGATCGTCTTTTCGAGCGCGGCGATGACCAGATCGGCCGCTTCGGTCCAACCCATGTAACGCAGCATCATCTCGCCGGACAGGATCACCGAGCCGGGATTGACCTTGTCGAGGTTGGCGTACTTGGGTGCGGTGCCGTGCGTGGCTTCGAAGACCGCGTGGCCGGTGACGTAGTTGATGTTGCCGCCCGGCGCGATGCCGATGCCGCCGACCTGCGCGGCGAGCGCATCAGAAATGTAGTCGCCGTTGAGATTGAGCGTGGCGATGACGTCGTACTCGGCCGGCCGCGTCAGGATCTGCTGGAGGAACGCGTCGGCGATCACATCCTTGATCACCAGTCCGGCGCCGGGCTTGCCTTCGGGGATCTGGCACCACGGGCCGCCGTCGATCTCGACCGCGCCGAAGAACTGCTTCGCGACCTGGTAGCCCCAGTCGCGGAAGCCGCCCTCCGTGAACTTCATGATGTTGCCCTTGTGCACGAGGGTCAGGCTCTTGCGCTTGTTCTGGATCGCGTAGCTGATCGCGCTGTGCACGAGGCGCTCGGTGCCGAGGTAGCTGACCGGCTTGATGCCGATGCCGACCTGCACGGGCAGCTCGCGCTTCGGCGCGCCGATGGCCTCGAGCTGACGGAGCCACGCGGACGTCTTCTCTTCGGTGCCGAAGCGGACCTTCGCGAACCCTTTCGGAAACTCGCGCTCGAAGAACGCCAGCACCTTCGCCGCGTCCGGTGTGCCCGCCGCGTATTCGATACCCGCGTAGATGTCCTCCGTGTTCTCACGGAAGATCACCATGTCGACCTGATCGGGACGCTTGACCGGCGTCTCCATGCCGCTGAAGTAGCGGACGGGACGGAGACAGACGAACAAGTCCAGTTCCTGACGCAGCGCGACGTTGAGCGATCGAATCCCTCCGCCCACCGGCGTCGTCAACGGACCTTTGATGCCGACGAGATATTTGCGGAACGCGTCGAGCGTCTCGTCGGGTAGCCAGTTCCCCGTTGCCGTGTGCGCCTTCTCGCCGGCGAGCACTTCGTGCCAGACAATTTCGCGACGGCCGCCGTACGCCTTCTTGACGGCCGCGTCGAACACACGCACGCTCGCGCGCCAGATGTCCGGTCCGGTCCCGTCGCCTTCGATGAACGGTACGATCGGCCGCTCCGGCACGATCAATTTTCCGTCTCGCCGTACGATTGCGTCGCCGCTGCTTGCCATTTTCGAATCGCTCGCTTCTCTGTCGTGTCCGTGCAGGCTCATCGTTTTAGGTCACGTCCCTGACCGCGCGCGATGAGTTGTTCACAGATTCTGTGGAAAAGTTTGTGGAAAACTCCCGTCATCGCGCCAAAACTCTATTGTTCTTGGCCCACTCTCCGCTTTGCACCAACATGGTGCTTCAGCCGGCGCGCGACGAACGGCACATTATACCGACTCGTCATCGCACGACGCGACGCGCACGCAATCGGTCGCAGTCGTGCTAGGATTCTCCGTGCCCGTCGTTTTCCCCGCAGGGTTGGCACGTTCCGTCCGCACCGCTCGCACCATCGCTGTCGTTCCCGCTCGATACCAAAGCTCCCGTCTTCCCGGCAAGCCGCTCGCGCTGATCGGCGGCCAGACGATGATCGAACACGTGTGCCGGCGCGCGTCGGAGGCGCGGCGCGTCGACGCCGTCGTCGTCGCGACCGACGACGAACGGATCGCGAGCGCGGTCGACGCGTTCGGTGGCGTCGCGGTGATGACGAGCCGCGCGCACCTCAGCGGGACCGATCGTCTCGCCGAAGTCGCCGCGCATCTCGACAGCGAGATCGTCGTCAACGTCCAAGGCGACGAGCCGATGATCGCCCCCGAAGCCATCGACGCCGTCGTCGCGCTCGTCGAGCGGCGCAGCGACACGGGCATGGGCACGCTTCGCAAGCGCGTGACCGATCCGGCCGATGGCGACAACCCGGCGGTCGTCAAGCTCGTCGTCGATGCGAACGGCAATGCGCTGTATTTTTCTCGCGCACCGATCCCGTTCACGCGGCCGGGCCATCCCACGCCGCCCGTCTGGAGACATTTAGGGCTGTACGCCTATCGGCGCGAGTTCCTGCTGCGCGTGGCGGCACTGGCCCCAACGCCGCTCGAGCGCGCCGAAGGGCTCGAGCAGCTTCGCGTGCTCGAGCACGGGCTCGACATCGCGACCGTTGAAACCACCGTTGACACGATTGGCGTCGACACGCCGGAGGACCTGGAACGGGTTCGCCGTCTGATCGAAGCCGGCGTCCCCCACTGAGGCGATCACATGGCGCACACCGACTCATCACGACCCGTGAAATACATCTTCGTCACCGGCGGCGTCGTCTCGTCGCTCGGCAAGGGGCTGGCCGCGGCGTCGATCGGCTGCCTGCTCGAAGGCCACGGCTACAAGATCGCGCTCCAGAAGTTCGATCCTTATATCAATGTGGATCCGGGGACGATGAGCCCCTACCAGCACGGCGAGGTCTACGTCACCGACGACGGCGCGGAGACGGACCTGGACCTGGGCCACTACGAGCGCTTCACGAACATGGTCGCGACGCGCAACAACAACTGGACGACCGGCAAGATCTACTTGTCCGTCATCCAGAAGGAACGGCGCGGCGAATATCTCGGGCGGACGGTCCAGGTCATCCCGCACATCACCAACGAGATCAAGAACAGCATCCGGTCGGCGGCTGAGGACGTCGACGTGCTGCTCGTCGAGATCGGCGGCACGGTCGGCGACATCGAGAGCCTGCCGTTCCTCGAGGCCATCCGCCAGTTCCGGCAGGACGTCGGCCGCGAGAACACGATGTACATCCACCTCACGCTGGTGCCGTACATCGCCTCGTCCGGCGAACTGAAGACGAAACCGACGCAGCACAGCGTCCGCGACCTGCGATCGATCGGCATCCAGCCGGACGTGCTGCTGTGCCGCACGGACCGGCAGCTGGATCCGGACCTCAAGCGCAAGATCGCGCTCTTCTGCGACGTCGACGAGGAAGCCGTCATCACCGCGCGCGACGTGTCGAGCATCTACGAGGTGCCGCTCAGCCTCGCGGCCGAAGGGCTCGACGCGATCCTGCTCCGCCGCCTGCACCTGCCGGCGACCGAAGCACGGATGGACGCGTGGAGCGAGCTCGTGGAGCGCGTGCGGCATCCGCACGACGAGCTGACGATCCACTTCGTCGGCAAGTACACCGAATACGAGGACTCGTACAAGAGCATCAACGAGGCGCTCTTCCACGGCGGGTTCAAGCACCGGCTGAAGGTCAAACTGAAATACGTCGAGGCCGAAGCGCTCGAAGAGCCGGGCGGGATCGACGTGCTCAACGACGCCGTCGGCATTCTGGTCGCGCCGGGCTTCGGCAATCGCGGCAGCCGCGGCATGATGGCGGCCGCCGAGTACGCGCGCTCGCACAAGATTCCGTACTTCGGCATCTGCTACGGCTTCCAATGGGCCGTCGTCGAATACGCGCGCAACGTGTGCGGCCTGCCCGACGCGGATTCCACCGAGGTCACCGAGGACACGCCGAACAAGGTCATCTACAAGCTGCGCGATCTGCTCGGCGTCGACGACTTGGGCGGGACGATGCGGCTCGGCAGCTACGCGTGCCGGCTCTCACCGGACTCGCTCGCGTTCAAGCTCTACGGCGACGAGATCATCCACGAGCGTCATCGCCATCGCTACGAGTTCAACTGCCTCTACGAGCGGACGCTCACCGAGCACGGCCTGAAGATCGTTGGCCGCTCGCTCGACGGCAAGTTCGTGGAGATCGTCGAGCTGCCGGGCCATCCGTGGTACCTTGCGGTGCAGTTCCACCCCGAGTTCAAGTCGAAGCCGCTGCGCCCGCATCCGCTGTTCGCCGGCTTCGTCGAAGCGGCGCACAAGCGCAAGCTCGCGCTGCAGGGCCTGGCCTCCAACGTCACGGCGATCGGCGATCGCCGCGCGCGCCTGTGAGCGCCGCGCTCGACACGCCGCAGGTCCAGGAGGTCGTCATTGCCGACGACGTCGTCCTGGGCCGGGCGCCGCTGGTCCTCATCGCCGGTCCGTGCGTGATCGAAAGCGAATCGCACGCGCTCTGGCTCGGCCGCGAGATCGCCGCCGCCGCGCGAGACGCCGGTCTGCCCTATGTCTTCAAGGCGTCGTTCGACAAGGCGAATCGCACGTCGCTCTCGTCGTTCCGCGGTCCGGGCATCGACGAGGGGCTGGCCGTGCTCAAGCGCGTCCGCGACGAGCTGCACGTGCCGATCCTCACGGACATCCACGAGGCGTCGCAGGCGGCGCGCGTGGCGACGGTCGCCGACGTGCTGCAAATCCCCGCGTTTCTCTCGCGTCAGACCGATCTCCTCATTGCCGCCGCCGAGACCGGGCGCGTCGTCAACGTCAAAAAGGGCCAGTTCCTCGCGCCGCTCGACATGCGGCACGCCGTCCAGAAGGTCCGGGCGTCCGGCAATCCCCGCGTCTTTCTCACTGAACGCGGCTTCACCTTCGGGTATAACAACCTGGTTGTCGACATGCGGGCCTTCCCCATCATGCGCGGCCTTGGTGTGCCCGTGGTCTTCGACGTGACGCACAGCCTGCAGCTGCCCGGCGCGGGCGACGGCGTCACGGCGGGACTCGCGCAGTACATCGAGCCGCTCGCGTCCGCTGGCGTGGGCGCGGGTGTCGACGGCGTGTTCCTCGAAGTTCACGAAGCGCCGGAACGCGCGAAGAGCGACGGACAGAACGCGCTGCCGCTGGCGCGGCTGGCGCCGCTGCTCAAACGGCTGGCTGCGATCAACGCGGTCGTCAAATCGCTCTAGCCGGCGATCCCTCAGGCCATCATGCCGGACTCGAAGAACTCGTCGCCGCTCGATCTGGCCCGCAGCGTTCTGCGCACCGAAGCGGATGCGATCCTCGGGCTGATTCCGCAGCTCGGCCCGATCTTCGATCGCGCGCTCGATCTGCTCCACGCCTGCACGGGCCGCGTCATCGTCACTGGCATGGGCAAGTCCGGCATCATCGCGCACAAGCTGTCCGCGACGCTGTCGAGCACGGGCACGCCCGCGATCTTCCTGCACGCGGCGGAGGCCGTGCACGGCGACCTCGGCGTCGTGCAGACCGACGACGTCGTGATCGCGCTGTCGTACAGCGGCGAGACGGAAGAATTGATTCGCCTGCTCGAGTCGATCCGCCGGATCGGCGCGAAGCTGCTCGCGATGACCGGCAACCCGTCGTCGACCCTCGGTCAGGCCGCGGACGTGACGCTCAACTGCGCAGTAGCGGAAGAGGCGTGTCCGATGAACCTCGCGCCGACGGCGAGCACGACGGCGATGCTGGCGCTCGGCGACGCGCTCGCGATGGCCCTCTCCCGCCGCAAGGGCTTCCGCGAAGAGCAGTTCGCGCATCTGCATCCGGGCGGACGGCTCGGCAAGCGGCTGATGCGCATCGAGGCCGTGATGCACGACGGCGACGCGCTGCCACGCGTGCGCCGCGACACGCAGGTGCTCGAAGTCATCCAGGAGATCTCCGGCAAGCGGCTCGGCATGACGTGCGTCGTCGACGACGACGGGCGGCTGCAGGGCGTCGTCACCGACGGCGATCTGCGCCGGCACCTGACGCCCGACTCGAACCTGCTCGTCCAGCGCGCGAGCGACGTGATGACGACGCGTCCGGTGACGATCGGCCGAGGCGTCCTGGCCGTCGAAGCGCTGCGGCTGATGGAGCAGCGCAAGATCACGTCGGTCGTCGTCATCGACGAGACGAGCGTCGCCGTCGGCGTCGTGCACCTGCACGATCTCTGGCGGACGCAGATGATTTAGGGGACCAAGGGACCAAGGGACCAAGGGACCAAGGGACCAAGGGACCAGGGGACCAGGGGGCCAGGGGGCCAGGGGGCCAGGGGACGAAGGGACCAAGGGACGCGCGCAACCGGGCGTAGTGGCGGCCCTTGTGGCCGCCCGGCACGAGACCAGCGCCATGCGTAGGGGCGGCCCTTGTGGCCGCCCGGACAGGGACGAAGGGAACGATGCCGCTCGATCTGAACGATGTCCACGCGCGCGCCGCGCGGGTGAAATTGCTGCTGCTGGACGTCGACGGCGTGCTGACCGACGGCACGGTCACGATCGATTCGGCCAGCAGCGAAGCCAAGTCCTTCTTCATCCGCGACGGCATCAGCCTGATCTGGGCGCGGCGATCGGGGATCACGATTGGCCTGTTGAGCGGGCGCTCGTCGGCAACGACGACGCGACGTGCAGCGGAATTGGGCATCGGGATCGTGTCTCAAGGCAACTCGGACAAGCGCGCGGGCTATGCTGAGATCGTGACGGCGCACGGATATAGCGACGAGGACGTCGCCTACATGGCCGACGACGTGCTCGATCTGCCGGTGCTGGGACGCGTCGGCTTGTCGACGGCACCGGCTGATGCGGTCGACGAGGTGCGGTCACGCGTGCACTGGGTCAGCCGCCACGCGGGCGGCCGCGGCGCGGTGCGTGAGCTCGTGGAGCTCGTGCTGCGCGTCAAAGGCCAGTGGGACCCGATCGTCGAAGGATTTCTGGCGCGATGATGCAAGGGTACGGGCTGATTTTCGGCGTGCTGATCGCGCTGCTCGCCGGCCTCGCCGCCGGCAAGGCGTGGGAGCGCTACAAGCTCAGAGAAGGCCGCTGGATCGATCGACGCCGCGTCCGGCAGTCGCCGCATTTCATCCTCGGCCTGAACTATCTCGTCGCGGGCCAGGTCGACTCCGCGATCGACGAGCTCGAGCGCGCGTCGCGGCTCGATCCCGGCGCGCTCGAATTGCACCTCGTCCTCGGCAATCTGTATCGCGAGAAAGGACAAGTCGGGCGTGCGATTCAGGAGCATCAGTCGCTGTTGCAGCGGCCGAGGCTGAATCGCGTCGAGCACGCGAACGTGCTGCTGTGTCTCGGCCTCGACTATCGGCGCGGCGGCTTCGTCGATCGCGCGGTCGAAGCATTCTCGGACGTCCTCAAGCTCGATCCGGACAACGAGCCGGCGCTGATCAACCTCGAGAAGCTCCAGGAAGATCAGCATCAATGGCAGGAGGCGTACGTCACCCGTCGTCGTCTCGCGCAGATTGCCGGTCCACCCGATCAGCCGAAGTCGCAGCTCATCCTGGCGTTCCTCGAGAACGAGCTGGGCTTGCAGGCGCTGAAAGAGGGCCGTCTGACGGACGCGACGCGGCGATTCGAAGCGGCCATCGATCTCGATCCCGGCGTGCTGCCAGCGTACCTGCATTTGGGCGACGCGCAGGCGCAGCAAGGCAATCTGCAGGCGGCGGTGACGACGTGGGAGCGCGTCATCGCCGTCGCGCCCGATCGCGCCTATCTCTCGCTCGAACGGCTGGAGCAGGCGTACGCGTCGCTCGGCTATCACGATCGCTTCGCCGAGCTCTGCCGATCGCTCACGGCCGCGTCACCGCGCGAGTGGCGCGCGCGTGTCGCGCTCGCGCGGCACCTGTCGCATCGCGGCCAGCCGAGCCGCGCGCTCGAGCTGCTCTTCGACGCGCTCGAGCACAACCCGCATGCGCTCGCGATCCATCAGGCGATCTGGAGCAATCTCTCGACGCTCGACCTGCCGAAACATCTCGTCGCGCGCTACATTGAGATCACGCGGCAGTCGGTCTTCTATCTCGATCCGCACGTCTGCGTCCGCTGCCGCTATCGCAGCACCGAGCTCATCTGGCAGTGCCCGCACTGCCACGAATGGAACACGTTCGTCGAAGAGCGCATCACGCCGGCGACGGACACCGAGGCGGAGATTCCCGCCGCGCTGGCGCAGTGATCGCCTGACGCCGTGGCCGGCCGAGTCCTGCGCGTCGCGCTCACGGGCGGCATCGCCACCGGCAAGTCCTATTGTCTGAAACGATTCGCGACGCTCGGCGCCGAGACGATCGACGCCGACGTGCTCGCGCGACAGGCCGTCGAGGCCGGCACGCCTGGACTCGCCGCCGTCATCGCGCGGTTCGGCCGTGACGTGCTGAAGGCCGACGGCACGCTCGATCGCGCGGCGCTCGCGCGCATCGTGTTCGCCGACGAGGCGGCGCGACGCGATCTCGAGGCGATCGTCCATCCGTACGTCTTCGAGGCGCGTGATGCGTGGCTGTCGTCGCTGACCGCGCGCGCCGCGACGACTGGCGAGTCGATCGTCGCCATCGCCGACATCCCGCTGCTGTTCGAGGCTGGCCGGCCCACCGACTTCGACCTCGTCATCGTCGTCGCCTGCAATCCGGCGCAGCAGCGAGCGCGCGTGATGGCGCGCGATCACCTGACCGCCAGCGAGGCCGATCGCCGCATCGCGGTGCAATGGCCGATCGACCGCAAGCGCGCGCTCGCGGACATCGTCATCGACACGTCAGGTGATTTCGAGGAGACGGATCGGCAGATCGACGAGGCGTGGAAGAGGTTGGCGACGAAGCCGTAGGGGCGGCCCCTATGCCTGTCGGAGTCCCCGCGCCGCCGTCAGCGTGTTCCGCAGCAGCAGCGCGATTGTCAGCGGGCCGACGCCGCCAGGCACCGGCGACAACGCGCCCGCCACATCGGCGACCGCAGGATGCACGTCGCCGACGACCGTCGATCCCTTCTTGTCGAACGACGCCAGCCGCGAACTGCCGTCGCCGAACAACTTCGCGACCAGCGCGCGATCGCTCGTCGGCGTCGTGCCGACGTCGACGACGGCCGCGCCGGGCTTGATCATGTCGGGCGTCACGAAGCCGGGACGGCCGATCGCCGACACGACGATGTCGCCCTGCCGCACGAGCGACGGAAGGTCCACCGTGCGCGAGTGGCAGATCGTGACTGTCGCATTCGCATGCAGCAGCAACAGCGCCATCGGCTTGCCGACGATCTCGCTGCGGCCGATGACGACCGCGTGCCGTCCGGCGACGCCGACGTCCTCGCGTCGCAACAGCTCCATCACGCCCGTCGGCGTGCACGGCGCGAGCGTCGCGCGTCCCTGCACCAGCAAGCCGACGTTCACCGGATGAAATCCGTCGACGTCCTTGCGCGGATCGATCGCGTCGAACACTCGCTCTTCCGCGCGCTTCCCCATCTCGGCGGGCAACGGCGACTGCACGAGAATGCCGTCGCAGCTCGCGTCCGCATTCAATCGCGCGACGAGCGACAGCACCTCGTCGAGTGACGAGGTCGCGGACAGCCGATGCACGGTCACCGCAAGTCCGGCCTCGCCTCCCGCGCGCTCTTTGCTGCGGACGTAGACCTGCGACGCGGGATCGTCGCCGACCAGCACGATCGACAACGCCGGTGGCCGGCCAGCCTCGGCGGTAAATGCGGCGACTTGTGGGAGCAACTCGGAACGGATGGCAGCGGCGACGGCCGTGCCGTCGAGGCGGCGAGCGGGCATGGGCGGGATCGTATCGCGCTATCTCACTATCGCGCTATCGCACTACCGGACATCGGTCTATCTGCCGTCCATCGCGCTATCTGCCGCGCCGGGCGGCCACAAGGGCCGCCCCTACGTCTGACGACACATGCGGGCGCGGGCCGTCTGGCGACGCCTGCGGGCGGGCACCGAGGCCCGCCCCTACACATGGCCGTGTGCGTCCCTGGTCCCTTCGTCCCCTGGTCCCTTGGTCCCTTCGTCCCCTGGTCCCTTCGTCCCTTGGTCCCTTCGTCCCCTGGTCCCCTGGTCCCTTGGTCCCTTTCATCCTTCGTCCCTATCCGAGCGCGTCGACGAATGCCCGAGCGCGGGCGGCGAGATCGTCCGCGAGCAGATCCGAGATGATGGCCACGCTGCTGGCGCCCGCGGCGATGACGGATGGCGCGCGCTCGAGGGTGATGCCGCCGATCGCGACGACGGAGAGCGCGTGCGGCGTGGCGCAAGCGACCGCCATGCGGACGCCGTCGAGACCGACGACCGGATCCGGCCGCATCTTCGACGTCGTCGCGAACACCGGCCCGATCGCGAGATAGCTGATCGGCTGCGCGCACGCCGCATGCGCTTGCGTGTCGTTGTGCGTGGACAGACCGACGATCGCCGGTGGCGGCAGGAGCACGCGGCGCACGTCGGCCGGACGCAGATCGTCCTGTCCGAGATGCACGCCGTCGGCGCCCGCGAGCTTTGCGATGTCCGCGCGGTCGTTGACGATGAACGTCGCGCCGGCCGCGCGCGTCCGCTCGACGATCGTCTCCGCCAACGCCAGCATCGCGCCGCTCGCCATCGTCTTCGCGCGAAGCTGAATCAGGCGAACGCCGGCGTCCAGCCACACGTCGAGCACGCGCAACGGATCGAGCCGGCGCTGCTCCAGCAGATCGATGTCGAGAATCGCGTAGAGACGCGGGAACACGCGAGGTCGAGCGGGCCGATCAGGCGGTCTCGGCGAGGCCGCGGTTCTCCGCCTTCTTCTTCTCGGGCATGTACCGCTCCATGAAGCCCGTGTGGATCTTGCCGGCCACGAAATCCGGATCGGCCAGGACCTTCAGGTGGAGCGGAATCGACGTCTTGATGCCGTCGACGACCGTCATCTCGAGCGTGCGGCGCATGCGCGCGATCGCTTCGGTGCGATCGCGGCCGTACGTGATGATCTTCGCAATCAGCGAGTCGTAGTACGGCGACACCGTGCACTCCGAGTGCGCGTAGGTGTCGACGCGAACGCCGGGCCCGCCCGGCACGCTGAACGCGTGAATCACGCCGGGGCTCGGCACGAACGTGTCGGGGTCCTCGGCGTTGATGCGGCACTCGATCGCGTGGCCCGACACCTCGATGTCGCTCTGGCGGAACGACAGCCGGCGGCCGGCGGCGATCTGAATCTGCTCTTTGACGATGTCGACGCCGGTGACGAACTCGGTGACGGGATGTTCGACTTGCAGGCGGGTGTTGGCTTCGAGGAAGTAGAAGTGACCGCCGGGGTCCATCAGGAACTCGAACGTGCCCGCGTTCGAGTACTGGACGGCGCGGGCCGCATCGACGACCGTCGCGCCCAGCTTGCGGCGCTGCTTCTCGGTCAAGGCGATCGACGGCGCTTCTTCGATCAGTTTCTGATGGCGGCGCTGGATCGAGCACTCGCGCTCGCCGAGGTGCACGACGTTGCCGTGATGGTCGCCGAGCACCTGAATCTCGATGTGGCGCGGGTTCTCGACGTACTTCTCGAGATACACGTCGCCGACGCCGAACGCGGCTTCCGCCTCGCGCATCGCCGTGCGGAACGCCTTCGTCAGCTCGTCCGGACCGCGCACGACGCGCATGCCGCGGCCGCCGCCGCCGGCCACGGCCTTGATGATGACCGGATAGCCGAGCTCTTTCGCGATCTTGACGGCCTGCTCTTCGCCCTGCACCGGTCCGTCGCTGCCGGGCAGCACCGGCACGCCGGCCTTCTTCATCGCGCGGCGCGCGCGGGCCTTGTCGCCCATCAGCCGGATGACGTTCGGATACGGCCCGATGAACTTGATGTGGCAGGCCTCGCAGACTTCCGCGAGATAGGCGCTCTCGGACAGGAAGCCGTAGCCGGGATGGATCGCGTCGGCGCCAGTGATCTCCGCCGCGCTGATGATCGCCGGCACGTTCAGATAGCTGTCCAGGCTCCGCGCCGGGCCGATGCAGACGTCCTCGTCGGCGAACCGCACGTGCAGCGAGTGCTCGTCGGCCTCCGAATAGACGGCCACGGTCTTGATGCCGAGCTCGCGGCACGCGCAGATGATGCGCAGCGCGATCTCGCCCCGGTTCGCGATCAGGACTTTGTTGAACATGCGGCTCCTCGCTCGCTCAACCGACCTTCACGGCGAACAGACGCTCGCCGAACTGCACGGGCTTGCCGTTCTCGATATAGATGGTGGCGATCTCGCCGTCGCAGTCGCTCTCGATCTCGTTCATCAGCTTCATCGCTTCGATGATGCAGAGCACCTGCCCTTTGCGCACCGTGTCGCCGACTTCGACGAACGACTTGGCGCCGGGCTCGGAGGATCGGTAGAACGTGCCGACGATCGGAGACTTGATGACCGCGAGATTGACGGACTCGGCATCGTCCGGCGCGGACGAGACCGGCACGGCCGCCGCGGGCGCGGCGACGGGCGGCATGGGCAGCCCCATCGGCGGCGTCAAAGTCGCGGACGGCGCCACGTAAGTGACCTCCCGTCCGGCTTTCCGGATCCGCACTTTCAGGCCGTCCCGTTCGATCTCGAACTCCGCGAGATCGTGCTCGCGAACCAGGTCCAGAATCTGTTTGATGTCGTCGAGATTCATAGCATCAGACAACCAGCAGGTCCCGAGGCGCCGTCGTCAACACCTCGCGCCCCGCCGCTGTCACGAGCACATCGTCCTCCAGACGAACGCCGCCAACGTCTGCGACGTACGCGCCCGGCTCGATCGTGATGACCATGCCAGGCTGGAGCGTCTCGGGAGCTTCGGGGTCCGCGCGACCGATCCGTGGTGCCTCGTGCACGTCGAGCCCGAGCCCATGACCGGTCGAGTGCGTGAACGCCTCGCCGAATCCGCGCGCGTCGAGCGCGGACCGAGCCGCCGAGTCGACGTCCGACGCCGGGATGCCTGGCCGCACGGCCAGAATGGCTGCCTCCTGAGCGACTTTCACCGCCGAGAAGATCGCCTGAGCCCGGCCGGCAAGTGGTCCGACCGCTGCCATCCGCGTAACGTCGAGGCAGTATCCGTCTAACACGCCGCCAAAGTCCAGCACGACCAGGTCGCCTCGACCAAGCGTCCGGTCGGTCGGACGAGCGTGCGGCTTCGCGCTGTTCGGGCCAGACGCCACGATTGTCGGAAACGCCGGGCCGCTGAATCCCGCGTGTTCGATCGCCGCATCGATCGCTTTCGCAATCGAACGCTCGGTCTGCCCTGCTCGGACGATCGATCCAAGCTGCCGCGCGACATCCGAAATCAGCGCCGCGCCGCGGCGCAGCACGCCGAGCTCGAAGTCGTCTTTGACGATGCGCAGGTGCTCGACGACATCGTCGAGCGCATTCCAGACGACGCCGGGCGTCGCGCGTTCCCAGGCGCGCAACGTCGCGACCGTGACGTTCGCCGCCTCGAAACCCGCGCGCGCGACCGTGAGCGCGCGCACGACCGCCCCGAGTGTCAGGTCGTAGCGCCGATCGACGATCGCCACGGCCACGTCGGCGATCTCGCCCTGCTCGATGCCCTGCCGCGCCGCGAGCACGTACCGGCCGTCGACGATGAGTGTCGCCGCGTCGTGCGTGACGACGAACAATCCCGCCGTGCCCGAGAAGCCGGTCAGATAGACGATGTTGTGCGGCGTGGAGACGACGAAGGCGTCGACGTGGTGCGCGTCGAGCTGCGAACGAAGCGCGCGGAGACGCGCGGCCCAGTCAGGCCGTGCTGAAGACGTCATGTGGCTTCGCTAAGACTACCTTTCGAAGTTCAAAGTTCGACGTTCGACTTGGCTCACGTCGCCCCGAGCGCGTCGAGGGGCGAAGTTCGAAGTTTGAATCTACGCCACGCTCCCCGACATGAGCTGAAGATGACGCGCGCGGACCTGACGCAGGAAGTTCTCGAGCGCGACGATCGTCTTGCGGCGCCGCGCCTCGACGGCCGCTTGAGCTGCCTCGGCCGCGGCTGCCGCTGCTTCGGCCGCGGCGACCTCCACCGGATCCGCCAGATCCAGCGTGTAGTTCAGATCGGGCACGAACGCCGTCTCTTCGAGCGCCGCAGCGTCCTCGATTGATGCGATCGTGCGATCGGTGATGCCCGGCGCCTCGACCGTATCCGG
>DASZVJ010000095.1:0-5283 GCA_035547155.1 Vicinamibacterales bacterium | reverse complement strand
GTCGAGGCCGGCGGGCAGCACGACGCGCGACTCGCGCACATCATGGATCTCCGCGAACAACGCGCGCAGCGTGAACCATTCGATCGTCCAGTGATCGGGCCCACGGTTTGACGATGTGCCGGTGCGCGTGCTGCGCGAGAGGCGGACGGCGGTCGAGGGCGGAATCGACACACGGCGCGGTCCAGAGTATGAAGGCGTCGGCGCCGGCGGCTGCGCTTCGGCGCGCGTGCGGACGACGTCGATCCGCACACCCGCACGCGTCAGCAGATCGAACGCGATCGAACGGCCCTGTCGCAGCAGGCCGATCAGCAGGTGCTCGGGACCGATGTCCCGATGCCGCATGCTGTCAGCCTCCTCGTTCGCCAGCCGCAGCACGTCCAACGTCGCGCGGCCGAACGGGATCTCGAGATGTTGCGGTG
This sequence comes from Vicinamibacterales bacterium, assembly GCA_035547155.1. GTDB lineage: Bacteria > Acidobacteriota > Vicinamibacteria > Vicinamibacterales > SCN-69-37 > CAZNMF01. The sequence goes on along the minus strand of DASZVJ010000095.1, from coordinate 4,864 downwards.
TGCGCTCGAGCGGCCGGTTGATCGGCGCGAGCGCCTCGTGGATCGACGCCAGATCCAGCGACGCGCGAGCGAAAAGATCGGCGACGATGCCCGTGCCCTCGCGCGCGAGGCCGAGCCGGAGATGCTCGGGCTCGATCGCGGCGCCGCCGATCTGCGACGTCTCGTATCGCGCGAAGAACAACGCGCGGCGCGCGGGCTCTGTGAAGCGCTCGAACATGGCCTACGGCTTACAGGCTCCAGCGCAACAGTACCGATCCGACCGTAAACCCGGCGCCCACGGACGCGAGCAGCACGAGGTTGTTCTTCTTCAGATGGCCTTCGCGGCGCGCGTCGGCGAGCGCCAGCGGGATCGTCGCGCCCGTCGTGTTGCCGTAGCGCTCGAGGTTGATGATGACCTTGTCGGGCCCGAGGCCGAGACGATGCGCCGTTGCTTCGATGATGCGGCGGTTGGCCTGATGCGAACAGTAGAGATCGAGATCGGCGCCGGTGAGGCCGTTGCGCTCGAGCAACCGCAGCGCGATCTCCTCGTTCTTCTTCACCGCGAACTTGAAGACGGCCTGGCCGTCCTGCTTCACGTAGTGCAGCCGCTTGTCGACCGTCTCGTGCGACGCGGGCAAGCGGCTGCCGCCCGCCGGCATGCACAGCACGCCGCCGCCGGTGCCGTCGATCTCGTGTGTGAAGTCGATGATGCCCGGCTCGTCCTCATTCGCCGGCGACAGCACGACCGCGCCGGCGCCATCGCCGAACAGGATGCACGTCGATCGATCCGTGTAGTCGATGATGCTCGACATCACGTCCGCGCCAACAACGAGCGCGTGCTCGACCGCGCCGGTCGCGACCATCGACCACCCGGTTGTCAGCGAGTACGTGAAGCCCGAGCACGCCGCGCCGAGATCGAAGCCCCACGCCTTCGTCGCGCCGATCTTCGCCTGCAGCATGCACGCGGTGCTCGGGAAGATCGTGTCCGGCGTCGTCGTGCCGACGACGATGAAGCCGATGTCGTTCGGGGTGAGGCCGGCCTCCTCGATTGCCGCTTTCGCCGCCGGTGCCGCGATGTCCGACGTCGCGACGCCGGGATCGACGATGTGCCGCTCGCGAATGCCGGTGCGCTGCAGGATCCACTCGTTGGTCGTGTCGACCATCTTCTCGAGGTCGGCGTTCGTCAACAGGCGCGGCGGCACGTACGTGCCGAGCCCCGAGATCTTCACGCGTCGTACCGCCTTCACCACAATCGATCCTTTCCTGGCGCCATCAGGCCGAAATAGTCATAGGCGCGCGCCGTGGCGACACGGCCGCGCGGCGTGCGATCGAGGAAGCCGATCTGAATCAGGAACGGCTCGTAGATGTCCTCGATCGCGTCCTTCTCTTCGCCGATCGCAGCGGCCAGGCTGTTGAGCCCGACCGGACCGCCGCCGAACTTGTCGATGATCGTCCGCAGCAGCCGGCGATCGGACTCGTCGAAGCCGTGCGCGTCGACCTCCATCAGCTCGAGCGCGTCGCGGCACACGCCGATCGTGACCTGCCCGTCGGCGCGCACCTGCGCGAAGTCGCGCACGCGCCGCAACAGACGATTGGCGATGCGCGGCGTGCCGCGCGATCGCCGCGCGATCTCGATCGCCGCCTCGTCGTCGACGCCGACGCCGAGAATTCCGGCCGATCGCCGCACGATCGTCGCGATCTCGCTCTCCTGATAGAACTCGAGGCGATGGACGATGCCGAAGCGCGCGCGCAGCGGCGACGTCAGCAGTCCCGCGCGCGTCGTCGCGCCGATCAGCGTGAACGGCTCGAGCGGCATCCGCACGGATCGCGCGCCCGGGCCCTGGCCGATCATGATGTCGATCTCGTAGTCCTCGAGCGCGGGATAGAGCGTCTCTTCGACGACGGGATTGAGACGATGGATCTCGTCGATGAAGAGCACTTCGCGCGCTTTGAGATCCGCGAGGATCGCGGCGAGATCGCCCTTCGTCTCGAGCACCGGGCCCGACGTCGTCCGCACCGGCACGCCGAGCTCATTGGCGATGACGTTGGCGAGCGTCGTCTTGCCGAGTCCGGGCGGGCCGTACAGCAGCACGTGATCGAGCGCCTCGCTCCGCTGCCGCGCGGCCTCGATCGACACCGTCAGGTTCGCGCGCAGCCGCTCCTGGCCGATGTAGTCGCGCAGCGTCCGCGGCCGCAGCCCGGACTCGTACTGTGCGTCGTCATCGACGCGCGACGCGGCGACGATGCGGGGATCGGTCATGCGCGCGAGAGCTCCCGGAGAATCTGGCGCAGCACGGTCTCGAAGTCCTGCGCGTCGGACCGGCGCAGCACCGCGTCGGCCGTCTTCTCGATACTGTGACGCGGATAGCCGAGATTCACCAGCGCCGACAGCACGTCGTCGCGCAGCGAGCCGGACGTGATCGTCTCCGCGTCGGCGGAGTCCTCATCAGCCTTCGGCATGCGATCTTTCAGCTCGACGACGAGCCGCTCGGCGGTCTTGCGGCCGATGCCGGGCACGCGCGTGAGCCGCGCGACGTCCGCACCGCGGATCGCTTTGACGAGTTCGCCGCTCTCGATGCCGGACAGCACGGCGAGCGCGAGCTTGGGACCGATGCCGCTGACGGTGATCAACTTCTCGAAGAGCGTCTGCTCGAGCGGCGTCTTGAAGCCGAACAGCAGCAGCGCGTCCTCGCGCACGTGGGTGTGCGTGCGAAGCACGACCTGCGATCCGGGCTCGCCGACGGCGTAGAACGTCGACAGCGGCACGAGCACTTCATAGCCGACGCCGCCGACGTCGACGACGAGCCGCGAGACGGATTTCTCGGCGAGCGTGCCGGAGAGTCGCGCGATCACGGCGCCTGACGCCTGCCGAGCTGATCGATCTTGGCGTGGCGCCAGCTGCGCATGTGGCGCGGCGCGCGCGCGGCCGTCATGGGCCGGCCGTGGCTCGCGTGCGCGTGGCAGATCGCCACGGCCAGCGCGTCGGCCGCGTCGTGCGGCGACGGCGGCGTCTCGAGGTGCAGCAGCAGCGCGATCATCCGCTGGACCTGCACTTTCTCGGCCCGGCCATGACCGACGACCGCCTGTTTGATCTCGGCGGGCGTGTACTCGAGGACGGGAAGATTCGCCTGGACCGCGGCGAGCACGGCAACGCCGCGCGCGTGACCGAGAGTCAACGCACTGCGGACGTTGCGGGCGTAGAAGAGATTTTCGATCACGACGCAGTCAGGGGCGGTGTCGCGCAGCGCGCGCGTGAGCCCGTCGTGCATGGTGCGGAGGCGTTCGGGAAGCGATGATCCGGCTGGCGCGGAGAGCGCGCCGCACGCGATGAGGCGATGGTGCGAGCCGTCGGTCTGGACGCAGCCGTAGCCCGTGCGGATCGACCCGGGATCGATCCCGAAGATCCTCACGCCAGAGACGCCTCGATCTCCTGCTCGTCGACGTCGAAATTGGACCAGACGTTCTTCGTGTCGTCGTTGTCCTCGAGGGCATCCATCAGCTTCAGCATCTGCTGCGCCTGCTTGCCTTCGAGCTTGATGTACTCGTTCGGCAGCATGGCCACGGCCGCCGACGTCGGCTCGATGCCGAGCGCCTTGACGGCCTCGACAACGGCCGGATGGGTCTCGGGCGCCGAGATGATCTGCCACGCGTCGCCATCGTCGATCATGTCGTCCGCGCCGACGTCCAGCACTGCGGCCATCAGCGCTTCTTCGTCGGCCTTGGACTTCTCGACGATGATCTGCCCGCGCTTGGTGAACATGCGCGCGACGCTGTTGGGATCGCCGAGCTTGCCGCCCCACTTGCCGAGCGTGTGACGAAGCTCGCCGACGGTGCGGTTCCGGTTGTCCGTCATCGTCTCGATCAGGATCGCGACGCCACCCGGGCCGTAGCCTTCGTAGAGGATCTCGTCGTACTGGACGCCTTCTTCCTCACCCGTGCCGCGGCGGATCGCCCGCTTGATGTTGTCGGCGGGCATGTTCACCGCCTTGGCATCGGCGATGACGGTGCGCAGGCGCGGGTTCGCGTCTGGATCACCGCCGCCGTGGCGGGCGGCGATGGTCAATTCCTTGATGATGCGCGTGAAGATCTTGCCGCGCTTGGCGTCGGCCGCGCCCTTCTTGTGCTTGATCGTGTGCCACTTGGAATGGCCGGACATTGCGCTCTCACTTTCACGAAGAATTGTCGAAACTGCCCCGCGATTTTAGCATGAGGGCCGGATTTACCGGCCCCCGAACGGCCTCGGCGGCAGCGTCTGCAAGTACGAGAACAGCGCGGTCACATCGGTGTCGGTCATGCCGCTGAACGCCTTCCAGGGCATGACGTCGGTGAGCGCGGTCCCGTCCGGCCGCCGGCCGTGGCGGAACGCGTTCGAAAAGGTCTCGACCGTCCAGCCTTTGAGGCCCGTCTCGTCCGGCGTCAGGTTGCGCGCGGGCGGCCAGGCCGGATCCGCGCCGGGAATCTTGCCGCCGGACAGACCGTCGCCGTGGCAGCCGCGGCACGCGCCCGCCAGGACTTTTCCCCACTCGACGCTCGCGCTCGGCGAGACGTGCGGCCGCGGCGCCGCGTGGTCGATCTTGTCGAAGGCGAAGCCGACCTGATGCGTGACGAGCAGCACGCGGCCGAGCGGGCCCACACGAATGCCGCGATTGGGCCGATCGACCGGCGGCATCGACTTGATGTAGGCGACGATCGTGCCGAGATCCTCGTCGCTGAACGACGTGAAGTCCTCGCTCGGCATCAGCACGAGCCGGTGGCCGTCGGGCGCGACGCCGTGGCGGATCGCACGGACCCAGTCAACGGAGGTGAAAGTCCGGGACACCGATCCCCCGCCGGACGTGAGATTCGGCCCCCAAAGCGTGCCAATCATCGGATCGTCGACTTCGGC
>DASZVJ010000094.1:0-2075 GCA_035547155.1 Vicinamibacterales bacterium | reverse complement strand
CGATTTCGCCGGCACCGCGATTGGCGTCCCGAATTTCTGGCTTCCACTCAGCGCGACGCCGATCGTGCACGGCGACGACGAGTGGCTGCGCGATCACGATGCCGCACGCTATCGACTGTTTGGCCGGCTGGCGCCAGGCGTCGATCGAGATCAGGCGCAGGCGGAGCTGACCGTGCTCGCCAATCGGCTCCATCAGACGCGCAGTGGAGGGACGGACGCTGCGCAGTCGGTACGCGGCGTCGTCTGGCCCGGCTCTCCATTTCCACTGCCGTTGAGCGACTACAAGGGTCTGACGATCGCCGTCCGCCTGATGCTGCTGGCAGCGGCCCTCATCCTCATCGTCGCGTGCGCCAACGTCGGCGCCCTTCAATTGGCGCGAGCCCAATCGCGACAGGCGGAGTTACAGGCGCGCGCGGCGCTCGGCGCGAGCCGCCGCCGCATCTTGCAGCAGCTGTTGACCGAGAGCCTGGTCATGAGCCTGCTGGCCGGTGCCATGGCGCTGCTGTTCACGTGGGGCCTTCTCGAGGCCACGGTGATCGTCGCCGGCCGGATGCTGCCTGCGGAATACGCGTTCGCCTTCGACGTGTCTCCCGACCTGCGCCTCTTCGCGTACGTCTTCGCCGCGTCGGCCCTCGCGGGGCTCGTGTTCGGCGCCGCGCCAGCCATCGAGAGCGCACGAGCCGCGCTTACGCCAGCGGTCAGAGGCAGTACGACCGCCACGCGAGGCCGTCGCATCCAGGATGCGCTGGTCGCCGCGCAGGTCGCCTTGTCGCTCGCGCTGCTCGGCGTCGGGGGCGTCCTGATTCACGGTGCGATGCGCATGGCCGCGCGCACGCCCGGTTACGACTCGACGCACGTCGTCGATGTCGAGATGCAGTTTGCCGAAGGCGCCCGCTATTCGATCGAGCGCACGCAAGCGGTGGCGCGTGAGGTCCAGCGACGCTTGGAGGCGTTGCCAGGGATTGTCCACGTCACCAATGGCGTGCCTCCAACCGACAGCAGCGTCCAAGGCAGCGCCGTACCGCTCGAGAACACGGCGGCCTCGACTCCGTCGCGAGTGCACTATCGTCAGGTGGGCGCCGACTACTTCTCGGCGCTTGGCATTCCCGTCCTACGCGGCCGCGGACTGCCGCAGGCACGAGGCGCGACCGGCGCAGCCGTCTTGAGCCAGTCGGCCGCCGACGCGCTCTGGCCAACGCAGGATGCCGTCGGCCGAGTGTTTCGTCTGCAATCCACCCGCGAACGATCGGACGCCGCGATCTCCACCGCGCCAGAAACGACGTGTCAAGTCGTCGGCGTCGTTGGTGATACGCAAGGCTCCGCCATCGACGGAACCGATGCCGTGCAGATTTATCTGGAGCTTCCGGATGCGCTGAAGGCCGATCACTCGCTCCTGGTCCGAACCGCTGGGGATGCCAGTCGCGCCGTTCACGCGATCGACGCCGCTATCTCAGGAGTCGATCCGAATCTCGTCGTCACGCTCGCGACTCTCGAAGAGATCAGACGCCTGTCGCCGCCATTCTTCATTTCAGCAACGTCCGCCGTGATCGCGTCGGTCGTCGGATCGCTCGGACTGCTGCTGACGCTCATGGGCATCCACAGCACCGTCCGATACGTCGTCGCGCGGCGAACGCGTGAAATCGGCATTCGCATGACGCTCGGCGCTCAGCGATCCGACGTCCTTCGCCTGATCTTGTACGAAGGCACGCGCCCAGTGCTCATCGGCCTGGTCGCAGGCGTGTCGGCGGCGATCGTCCTGACCGCCCTGCTCTCGCGCGTGATCTACGGCCTCGCCGCATTCGACGCCGTTTCGATCGCCGTCATCTCTGGCCTCTTTCTGGCGATCTCGACGCTCGCCGCGTACGTGCCCGCGCGGCGAGCCCTGCGCGTCGATCCGAACGTCGCGCTCAGATCGGAGTAAGGGGCCGCCACAAGGGCGGCCCCTACGCGGGCTTCGGGCTACAGGCTACGGACTACTCGTAGGGGCGGCCCCTGTGGCCGCCCGTCTACGGCCGCGTTACTTCTTCAATCCCGGCGACTTGAAGTAACGCCCGGCGAACTCGATGAACGTCGAC
>DASZVJ010000093.1:0-13590 GCA_035547155.1 Vicinamibacterales bacterium | reverse complement strand
GATACCAGCACCTGGTTGATCATCTTGGTCGCCTGACCGGCGCCGGTCGTGCCCATCAGCGTCGCCCGGGCGGCGAGCGCGTCCCACAGTGGCCGCGCGCGCTCGAATACGTCTGGCTGCCCGCCGACCATGATCGCCATGGCCCCTCGCAGCGCGGCGGGCGCACCGCCCGAAATCGGTGCATCGAGCCACGCCATGCGACAGCGCGCCGACAGCCGCGCCGCCATCTCCCGCGTGTGCTCAACGGCACACGTGGACATGTCGATCAGCACCTTGCCAGCCGATCCGCCCGCAGCCACGCCCTCGTCGCCGAACACGACCGCTTCCAGCGCGGGACCGTCGCTGACACAGGTGATCACGAAGTCACAATCGCGAGTGAGATCCGCCGGGCCGCGTGCTTCGATGGCCCCCGATGTCAGCAGCGTCGTGAGCTTCGCGCGGTCGCGATTCCACACCGACGGCGCGAATCCACAATCGACCAGCCGCCGGATGATCGCGGAGCCGAGCACGCCGGCGCCGATGCAACCTACACGAGGCGTTTCCTGATCCATGCACGCTCCCCTGGGCTCATGGTCCCACCGCGGCGCATTCGAGCAACTCCAACGTCGCGGCGCTCGTGGCGGTCGGAATGGACGCCACGAAATCGTCGACCATCCACGTCAGGGGATGGATACAACCGTCATGCCAACGCATGTCGCGATCCCAATAGCCTTCGCTCGCGTCATATGCCGGGGCGCTGAAGGCGTAGCTGATTTCGACGATTCTTGGAGCGCCGGCCGCATCCCTCACGAAGTCGAACGCCAGACATTGCGCGCCGAGACGGCTCGCGACGTCGTAGGCAATCCGCACGCATCGGAGATCGATGGCCGTGTGATCGTACCCAATCCGGCCGCTGCCGGACGCCCGGAAGTCATGTTCCCGATTGAACCGTTGGATCGCGAACGCCCTGCTGCCGATCACGATGACACGCGTGTCACCGTCGTTGCCCGCCATGAACTCCTGGAAATAGCAGTATCCCGATTCTCGCCCCTTCACTCTCTCGACTCTCGACGGAATCATCCACCGCGCGACCCCGCGCGCCAGCCCCCACAGGGCGCCGGGATCCCGGCGGGCCTTCAGGCGCCGATAGCGGTCCTTTACCAGGTTCCGCTGGTCCAGGGGCGGGAGACCTCTGCCGAACATCCGTCTCACCAAGCGCCGGGCCTCAGAACGCGTCGGCACCAACCTGACGTTCTGGGCCGCGGCTCCCCCTCTCAACTTGAACACGAGCGGAACACGCGCGGTCTCCAACCAGGCCAGCGCGGCGTCCTTCTCGAGGAAGACGTGTGACGGGACCAGCGGCGCCTCGATCCCCTCGAGCAGATATTTCTGTCCAACCTTGTCGTCGAAATGCCAGCAGGTCCGGCTGTCGGGGAAGACGGGCCTGCCGGAGGCCTCGACAGACGCCACGATCTGCCTCGCCACGAGGATGGCCGCCGGATCCGAATGCGACCAATGCCACATCAGCCCATCACAATCCTCCAACTGCCGCATGATGTCGTCGGCGTGGCAATCGACCGACTTCACGCGAGCTCCGATCTCCAGCAATCGCGCGATCCACTCGCGAGCGAACCCGCCTGGCTCGCCGTTGACATGGACGGCAATCTGCATCCCCTTCGCGGTCATCTGTAGGTCTTCTGCGTCGCCAGGCGAAACGCATTCACGATGGCCCTGGCGCCGGGTCGGCGCCCCGCCGCCCAGGCGGCACGCGCGCGCGCCAGAAGCTTGCCCGCGACGAACGCCACTCTGAAACGTTGTTCGTACATCCAGTGGTTCCAGACTCGCGGCGTGACACCGCGCCCGGCGTGTGCAACCGCCCGTCCCTTCAGGTCGACACGCATTCGGATGGACGAGATGTCGAGCGTCTCCGTATCCAGGATGACGGCGAGCGACCTGGTATTGCCCGACGACTGAATCTTTGAATATGTGGCGCTGACGCCACCCTGCGCCACGGGCACGGAGAGATGCGGAAAATAGAAGTTCCCGAGCCCGTAGAAGATCGGCTTGCCTCGATACAGCTCCGCGCCGTGCACCACATGCGCGTGATGGCCCACAATCAGATCGGCTCCCGCATCGATCATCCGGTGCGCATCGCGGACCACCTCCGGAGGCGGCAGCGTCACTTCCTCCGCGCCCCAGTGCATGACGCACACCACGACATCGGCGCCGGCGGCCTTGGCGGCCGCGATGTCCGCAGCCACCGCTCCGGCCTCGTAGACGCTGACACATGCGACCCCGCGCACCGACGTGATCGGCGAGGCGCTGGCATGAGCATAGAAAAGCAGCGCGATCCGGTGACGACGGCTCTCGATCATCTTCAGACGCGTGGGGATCGCGTCCTCGGCCGATTCGGTGTCGAGCACGCCCACGGCGTCATAGCCCAGGCCGCGTACGTACGCGGCGGTCTTCGCCAGCCCGGCCAGGCCAAAATCGACGACGTGATTGTTGGCCAACCCCGCCACGATGTGTCGATCGCCGAACGACTCGCGATAGTACGCGCGCTCGCACGGGAGCACGATCTTCCCGTCCACCTGAGGCTCGCCGGCGCATACGGCGTGCTCCCAGTTCAAGACGATCGTGTCCGGCAGCACATCCGGGATCGATATTTCATGAGTGACATAGCAATCACCCACGAAGGCCATCGCGCTCATGACATCCCTTCATCGGTCACGAGCAACGAGTATCCAAACAGAATCAGGAACACGTTGAACAGAGCACTGACGACGGCAAATGCCATGACGGCCAGCATGAAGGAACCGGCGACTCCGCCGATGACGATCGCCGCGGCCCTGGCGCACGCGAGCGCGATGTCATACACGAGGAACACGTGGGTCTTCTTGAAGGCGTTGACCACGACCCTGGCCGGCACGTTGGCGCTCAAGCAGGCGATCCACAACACGAGCCAGCGCGAGATCGCGGCGACGTCAGACCATTCGGCGCCGAGAACGATCCTGACGACAGGTCCCGCGAAGACGAGCACACCGATCGCCGGCACGGCCGCGAGCCCGGCCATGCCACATGTATATTTCACGTATTGCGCCTTCAGCTCGATGGGTCTCCTGATTCTCTTGGCAAAGTCCACGTAGAGGGCATTGTGGAGGGCCGACGTGATCATCTCCGCCGGAGATTGCAGCACACGTTGAGCCAGCACGTAGAAGCCGACGCTTCGTGCATCGAAGAAATATCCAAGCAGGATCACGGGGACGCCTTGCGACAGCGCGTTGAGGAACGCCTGCGGCGCGGAAAACGCCGGAAAGTTTCGATAGCGCCGCGCCACCAGCATCATCCGGCGTGTCATCGCCTGACGTGAACGGAAGCGTGTGCGCGACTCGAGGAAGTGCCGCATCGGCATCCAGGTCGAGGCCACCTGACCCGCCACGTACCCCGCGACGAGCCCACCGGACAGACATGTCCTGGCGACTGGCATGAACTGAATCGCGCACGTTACGACAGACTTCGTCACGCCGGCGGTCGCGCTCGTGCGGAAATGACTGGTTCTATTGGCCCACAGGACCACGGCGTTGTTGATGCCGATCGCAGCAACCGCCAGTGGAATGGTCGCGGCCACGACCGCGCCTCCGACACCGTCCAAGGTCTCGTGCGCGAGCCAAGCCACGACACCGATCACGATGCCCGCGGCCGCGGCGACACCGAGAGAGGCGACCACGGCCAGCCACACGGCCGCCGTCCCTGACGAATCGCGATGTGGAAGCGCGATCGCGAAGTCATACCTCAGCGTGGCGACGCTGCCCGTGACGGAGACGGCGGTCATGTAGATGCCGTAGACACCAAACACGCTCGGGCCGTAGATCCGCGCAATCACCGGCACGCAAGCCGCGACGATGACCTGCCCCAGGACATTGCCAACGGCCAGGGTCGAGAATCCTCTAACCACCGGCGTATCCCAGCGGCCGATCGCGCGCCTCTTGCACGTGACGAGCGGCCGTCGACAACGCCATGCGGCAGTCATCGTATGCCAAGTCTCTTCCGCCGCCAGGAGTCCGCGGCTGTTGGCGGCGTCATAGCAGCGGTCGTACTGAGATCGCGTCCTCCGAAGTGATGACGCGATGCTCGCTGCGGCGCACTGCGATGCGGCGGCTACGTCCCGCGGCTAACAGCGCCGATCGCATAAGCTCGTGACATGAAGGTCCGTCTGCTCGGCGCCGTGGTTTTGACGCTGCTGGCGACCGCAGCGGCGCTCGGCCAGGATCGCTGGTTCGGCGAATTCGAGGCGCTGCGGCCGACGCGCACGAGCGCGAACATCCCGTACGACGGCCGCTTCACCTTCGTGCGACTCACCTATCAGACGCTGCCGGGCGGCTACTGGTATCGCGGGCAGCCGGCGTGGTCGCACGGCTATCCGACGGCCGAGGAGAATCTCATGCAGATCCTCCAGGCCGTCACCGACGTCCCCGTCCACGAGAAGACCAACACGCTGTCGCTCGAAGATCCGGAGATCTTCAAGTATCCGGTGCTCTACATCATCGAAGTGAGCTGGTGGCAGATCACCGACGCCGAAGCGCGGAACCTGCGCGACTATCTCGCAAAGGGCGGGTTCGTGATCGTCGACGACTTCAAGACCGAACAGTGGCGCGGCGGCCGCGGCTGGGCGCAGTTCGCCGACAACATGGCGCGTGTCAGGCCGGACATGCGCTTCGTCGATCTCGACGTCTCGCACCCGATCTTCCACCAGTTCTTCGACATCACCTCGCTCGAGATCTTTCCGCAGGCCTACAACGCGGGCCAGCCGATCTTTCGCGGCTGGTTCCAGGACAACGACCCGTCGAAGCCGCTGCGCATGTTCGTCAACTACAACACGGACATCTCGCAGTTCTGGGAATGGTCCGGCCAGGGATTCCGTCCGATCGCCGAGACGAACGAAGCCTACAAGCTCGGCGTCAACGCGATCATCTACGGGCTGACGCACTGATCGCTATCGCGCGTGCGCGAGCGCAGCGTCGATGGCCGTCCGATAGTCCTCAACCGCGCGTGTCCCGTGAATCGCGTCGCGTACGTCGTGCGTCGCGCCGTCGAGAACGAGGACCGTACCCGTCTCGCCAACGTACTCATCGAAGACGGCCCCGAGTCCGAGCGCGACCGCCTCAACGCGGCTACGCGCGGTCGTCTCCTCCGTCGTGAAGTCGAACACGGCGAACCGCACGCGTCCGGCGTACGCCTGTTGTACCTCCGCCCACTGGCCCTTCGTCGTCATGCAGACCGGGCACCAGCGCGCGTGAAGTTTGACGACGTACGGCGCTGAGCTCGCGGCCGCACCCGAGGGATCCGCCGGCACACGGGGCGCGGGATTCGCCACGACGAGCCAGGCGGCCAATCCGGCGGCTGCGGCAACGACGGCCGCCGATCCGATCATCCATCGACGCATGATGCCCAACATTACCTCGCCTGCCCCGGAGCCGGCGCAGGGGCGGCCCTTGTGGCCGCCCAAGTCGATCGCCCACACGTAGTCCGTAGTCCGTAGCCCGTCGCCCGATCCCGGTGTCTAATCCCTCCGGTTCCCCACGCCGGAGATTCGCATGCGCGCACGACTCCTGTCGTTGGCCTCGTCTGCCACGCTTCATGCCCTGCTGCTGGCCTTCGTGCTCATGGTGGGCGGCGTCACGGCCGTGTTGCCGTCGCCCACGGCCACGCGCACGCCGACGCCGCACGCCGTCAACGTCGTCATCCTGCCGCCGGAGGACGCGACGTTTCCGGGACTGAAGCCCACCGAGCCGACACCGGCGTCATCGGCCTTCGATCGGAAGTATTCGCCGCTCGCCATCAAGGACGCGACGTTCGATCTCGACGCGATCGCCAAACGTGCACGCGTGCTGTTCCCATTCCTGTCGCCTGGCGTCGCGCTCGAGCTGTTCCGTTTGCGTCCGGACGATGCCTTGCAGCTGTTTCAATATGCCGCGGCGCCCGGGCAAGACACGTCGCATCCGGCCGCGCCGCTGACGCTCGAGGCCGCGGCGCTGCAAGCGCTCGTCGACCGCACGTGGTCGCGACGCGAGCGCTGGAAGGCCATTCAGCCAATTCTCCGTCTCGCGGACACGCACGATGCGAACGGCGGGGACATGCCGCGCCTGCTGCGCGCGTACGCGCAACAGAACATGGGGCAGTACTACGAGGACTACTACAATCCCATCGCACGCAATCAGCGGCTGTGGGCCGAGCTGAGCCTGGCGGCCGATCACGTGAGCTTCATCGGCTACATCCGGCACTACGCGGCCGAGCATCCGTCGACCAAGAGCACGACCGAGCTGCTCTTCCTGCTGGATGGCATCGCCGAAGGCAACCGCAACATCCTGAAGACGCTGCTCTCGATCGATCCGCGCGCCTATCTCTCCGAGACGCAGACCGCCGATCCCCGCGCGTACACGCTCGCGGTCGACTTGCAGAAGTACTACCGCCGGATCCTTCAGACGCGCGGTCTGCGATCCCCGAGCGACGTGACTGCCGTCTACGACACCGAGCGGCTGGAGATCCTCGAGGGCATTCTGCGGACGACGCCGGCTGGCTATCGCACAAACGACGCACGATTCCTGATCGGCGCGATTCACTGGCGAGCGGGCCACGTCCAGGCCGCGCTTTCCTCGTGGTGTCCGATGACCGTCGACGAGGCGGACGCGTACGTCGGCACGTACCGGCAGATGCTCTCGGTGCTGGAGCCGGGCGGCGGTTCGCGCACGTGCGAGGCCTCACACGTGAGCGCCGCGGCGGAGCAGGAGATCGATCGGATCTTCGAGCGCGACGGCAAACAGTCGTGGGACTTTCAATTCGATCGCCTGCAGAAGTTCGGCTATCGGTTCGACAGCTTCTGAGGCGCGACCGTCTCTTCTCGATCCACAATTGTGGGCCGTCCACTGAATCGAGGCTGCCGTGATCCGTTCCGCACTCCGTCCGCTCACGATTGTCGCCATGCTCACCACGGGATTCGTCGCGCGGCCCGCCGGCGTGCGCACGTTCGCAGTACAAGCGGACGTCAATCCGTCGGGGACGTGGAACGGCACGATTGCGGTCGCCGGACAGACGATCCCGATCTCCGTCACGTTCACCGGTGCGACCGACACGATGTCCGGATCGATCAACGTGCCGGGCGCAAGCGGCTTACCGCTGCGAGAGGTGCGGCGCGACGAGGCGAAACTGCACTTCGCGTTTTCTGCCGGTGCGACGATCGCGAGCTTCGACGGCACGATCGACGGGACGAAGATGTCCGGTGCGTTCCAGCAGGGCCTCGCCGCCGGCACGTTCACGCTGACGCGCCACGTCGACACGCCGGTGACACAGGCAACCTACCGTGAGGAAACGATCACGTTCTCGAGCGGCGCCGTGACGCTCGCGGGAACATTGACGATCCCCGATGGGACCGGGCCCTTCCCCGCCGTCATGTTGCTCACTGGCAGCGGCGCGCAGAATCGCGACGAGGAAATCTTCGACTTCAAGCCGTTCAAAGTGATCGCCGACGTCCTCGCGCGGCGTGGCATCGCCGTCTTGCGTTGCGACGATCGCGGCGTTGGCGGATCGTCCGGTTCGATCGCGCAGTCGACGACGGCGGACTTCGCCGATGACGCGCTGGCGGGCGTGAGCGTGCTCGCGGCGAGAAGAGAGATCGACGCGAAGCGGATCGGGCTGATTGGTCACTCGGAGGGCACGTCGGTCGCGGCGATTGCCGCATCCCGCGATCCACGTGTCGCGTTCATCGCGCTGCTCGCACCACCAGCGGTGCGCGGCGATCTGGTCCTGCGGCGTCAGGCAATCGATCTTGCGAAGCTGATCGGCGCGTCGGATGCGCAAGCGGCCGCCATCGCCGCCGCGCACGAGCGCACGACACGCGACGCCGTCGCGGGCGACGAGGCGGCGCTCGCCGCGGATACGCGCGCCTTGATCCGTGCACAGATCGAAGGACGGCCGGGAGCGCCTGCCAGCACCGCCGACGTGGACGCCTTCATCGAGCGCACGCTCCCGGCGGCGCTCGCGCAGATGAAGAGCCCGTGGATGCGCGCGTACATCGCGTTCGATCCTGCCACCGTGCTCGCGAAGGTCCACTGTCCAGTGCTCGCGATGTTCGGCGGCCTCGACACGCAGGTCGCGATCGATCTCAACCGCGCGCCGTTCGAAGCCGCGCTAGCTGCCGCCGGCAATCATGCGGTGACGATCAAGATCTACCCCGACGCGAACCACCTGTTCATCAAGGCAGTGACCGGCAGCCCAACCGAATATCCGGCGCTCGAGAAAGCCTTCGTCCCCGGCTTGCTCGACGATCTCGCCACCTGGGTCGCCGGCGTGACGGCGCGGTAAGGGCCGGGCGGCCACAAGGGCGCCCCTACGCGACCATTACTGTTCGTAATTCTCGACCACCTTCGACGGCCGCACGTGCGCCTGGTCGGGATCCTTGCCGAACTCGCGCAGCGCGCGGCGTTGCCGCAGCAGATCCCAGCACTGATCGAGCTCGACCCGGATCGTCTCCAGCCGCGTGAGGCCGTGATCGTCCAGCTTCTCGCCGCCGTAGAGCGTATGCTCTTCGTCGACGAGCTTGCGAATCCGTCCGAGGACGCTTTCGTCCGTTTCATGCGTCGCCATGTTTCCTCCGTGGTGGGACGCCGGACCTGAAGGTCCGGCGCTCCGAAATGCGCGTCCGCTATTCCGACGGCGCGATCGGCGCGTCGACGACGTGCTCGCCGATGAACCACGCCTGCAGTTCGTTCTGCCGGATCACCTGACTGACGATTAGATCGTTCGTCCCATCGTCGCCCCGTTCCGCCGCCAGCCGCGCCATCGTTCGCGCTTCCTTGAGGACGATCTCGTGCGCGTGCAGCAGGCGCGCGATCTGGACGGGCGCCGACTCGCGGCCGCGCGGCGGACGCGGAATCAGCGTCGTCTCCGCGATGTCCGGTGCCATCGCGAGGCTCACGCCGCCGAGCAGTTGAATGCGCTCAGCGATCGCGTCGACGAGCTCGCTCTGCTGCTCGTAGTGCTTGTCGAAGAGCAAGTGCAGTTGATGGAACGTCGCGCCCGCGACCTGCCAGTGATGCTTCTTGTACAAGTCGCGCAGCGTCATCGTGTCCGCGAGGAGCTGATTCAGCTGCTCGACGCTTTCCTGGCACACGTGCTCCGAGAGCGCGATGGGCATGTGGACGAGGTGGCCGTACGGCTGAATCTCCGGCGCGTGCTCGTGCGTCTGCGGCGTCGCACGTCTCAGGATCGTCTCGACATCGAGTGTCTTGGGCGTCATGGAGTCCTCCCAGCCAAGGCCCGCGCGAGCGCCGTGCTCGCCGCGGGTCTCGAATCGATACCTCGATGGTAGCGAACGCGCACGACGCATGCATTACGAAATCGTGCGACCGTGCCTTCCCCCCACGACCGCGACATCCCGTGGCACAATGGTGCCGCAATCGAGCGACCTGACGAGATCTCCGTGATCCTCCTGCCTCGACGGAGCTCGGTATGGATCGGCATCTGTGCCGTCGCGGCGGCGCTTGCGCTGACGGCCCATGTCGCCGCCCGTCAATCTGACTTACGTACGCGGCCATTCGTCTTCGATTCGCTCGACGACGGGCAGAAGCGCGTACTGGTCATCCATCAGCTTCGTCCCGACTCGCCGCTATCCGCCGGCATGGAGGACGTCTATCGCACGACATTTCGCCGCGAGCTCGGCACGCGCCTCGACTACTACAGCGAGTTCATGGACACGCTGCGCTTCGCGCAACCGGACTACGAAGCGGCCTTTGCGACGTATCTGCGCGCCCGCTACGCGGGCTATCACTTCGACGTCATCATCGCGACGACGACCGCGACGCTGAACCTCGTCCGCCATACGCTCGACGACGTCTTCGGGAACACGCCAGTCGTGTTCGGCGCGGGCAAAGGCGTGGCGAGGCCGCCGCACGCCACGGGCGTCGCCTCGACGGTCGATCTCGACGACACGCTGGAGCTTGCGCTACGGCTGCAGCCCGACACACGGAACGTCTTCGTTGTCAGCGGCAACGCCACGGACATCGATCGCGCGTACGGAGGGTTGGCGCACCAGCAGCTCCAACGGTTCAGCGGACGTCTGACGTTGACGAACCTCGACGGCCTGCCGATGGCGGATCTCGAACAGCGAGTCGCGCATCTCCCGCCGGACAGTCTGATCTACTACGTGCTCGTCAGCCGCGACGGCGCCGGCCGGCAGTGGCTGCCGGTCGACGCGCTCGATCGCGTCACCGCTGCGGCCAACGCGCCCGTCTACGCCTGGCACGAGGTGGCGTTCGGCCACGGCATTGTCGGCGGGCAGCTGTTCGACTCGAACGTCATCGCGCGCGAGACGACGGCGTTGGCGCTGCGTGTGCTCCGCGGCGAATCCGTCGACGACATTCCGGTCCGCGAGATCACGCCGTACGTCGCGCAATTCGACTGGCGGCAGATGGAACGCTGGCACCTCGATGCGTCGCGGCTGCCGGCCGGCGCGACGATTCTGTTCCGCCCGCAGACGCGCTGGGAGCGCGTGCGGCCGTACACCATGCTCGGGCTTGCGCTCCTGTCGGTCGTCGGCGCCTTCGCCTCTGCACTGTGGCTGGAGCGGCGCCGCCGCCATCGCGCCGAAGCGCGCACACGGCGCTATCTGACGACCGTCGCGCAGCTCGATCGGCGCGCGGTGATGGGACGGCTGACGGCGTCGCTTGCGCACGAGCTGCGGCAGCCGCTCAGCGCGATCCTGCTGAACTCCCAGGCCGCGCGCATCATGCTCGAGTCGGATATGCCGCGCGTCACCGATCTGCTCGAGATCGTCGAGGACATCCGCAAGGACGACGAGCGCGCGGCCGGCATCATCGCGCGGGTGCGGACGATGCTGGGCCAGCACGGATCGGACGAAGGGCCCGTCGATATCGTCGATCTGACGCGAGAGACCGTCTCGCTCGTTGCCAACGACGCCGGCGCCCGCGGCATCGACGTGCGCCTCGACGCGCCGGACGCGCCACTGTTCGCGATCGGCGACCGCATTCATCTGCAGCAGGCGCTGCTCAACTTGCTCCTCAACGCCCTGGACGCGATGGCGGACACGCCGCCAGACGATCGGCGTCTCTCGGTCGTCGTCGCACCGGCCGGCGCGACGATCGACGTCGCCGTTCGCGATCGCGGCACGGGGTTCACGCTCGACGAGACTCGCCTGTTCGAGCCGTTCTTCACCACGAAGCCGGACGGCATGGGCATGGGGCTCTTCATCGCGCGCGGCATCGTCGACGCGCACGGCGGCCGCATCAGTGCGGTCAGCCATGCGCCGCACGGAAGCACGTTCCGCATTCAGCTGCCAAGACAGCCCGCTGGCGCAGAGACCCGGATGACCGGCGATCGCCGCGTCCCCGTGTAGCGTCCGACGCGCCTATTGACGCGGCTCTTCCGACGTGAGGACTTTCACGGCCTGTCCGACTTCGTCCGTGCGCGAGACGAGCAGGACCGTGGTGCCGACATGGATCGCCGACGATCCGCGCGGCGCTTCGACCGTGCCGTCGGCCTGATACAGCGCGGCGACGACCGAGGACGACGGGAAGCCCGGGAGCGCCGCCAGCGCGCTGACGGTCTTGCCGGCAACGGCGCTGGCCGGAGGAATCGTCAGCTCGAAGGCGACGGCGCTGCCGTTGCCAAGCAACATGGCGTGACGGATCGCCTCATGCTCGATCGCCGTCGCGACGGCGCCGATGATCAGATCCGTCTCCGACAGCACGCGTTCGATCCCGGCGGCCGCATAGACCGGCCCGTACGCGTTGTCGCGCATCCGCACCATCACGCGTCCGACGCCGGCCGCGCGCGCCAGCAGCGCGACGGCGAGGTTGTCGGCGTCGCGCCGCAGCATCGCCACGACGACGTCGCTGCGCGCGATGTCGGCTTCTTCGAGCACGGCCGCAATCGTCGCGTCGCCAGTGAGCGCCATCAGGCCGTACTGCTCGGACGCGCGCCGCGTCACGGTCTGATCGTTGTCGACGATCGTGATCGCATGGCCGATGCGGGTGAGGTGCGTGGCGACTTCGAGCCCGGCGCGTCCGGCGCCGACGATGACGATCTTCATCAGTCTTCGTGCTCCATGGAGAACGCGCGGACGATCTGCTCGTCGAGCGCGGCGACGTGCGTGCTCGCCGTCTGCTCGGTGATGAGCCCGCGCCGCGCGGCGTCGAGGATCGCGGTCTTCTGCGCGGACAGCACGGCGTGCACGGCCACGTCGGCGCCGACGGCCGTCCCGTGCTCGATGCGCAGCGTCCGCTCCGCGCCGATGATGTCACGCTGGAATGCGGCCCAGCGCTCGGCGTGCTCGCGACGGGACAGCAACCCGGCCGCGAGCAGACCGTCGAGCTCCGCCTGCGCGCGCCGGGCGCCGATGAGCACCGCGCGCGATTGATCGGCGAGCTCGCCTCCGCCCGTGCCTGCGAGACCGAGCCACTTGAGCAACGCGCGGAACGGCAGCGCCTGCGTGACGAGTGTGACGAGCGTGACGCCGAACACGATGGCGATCAGGCGATCGCGATAGGGCACATTTTGAGGCAGCGCGAGCACGGCCGCCATCGACAAGGCGCCCTTGATGTTGCCGAACACCATCACGTGCTGCCAGCGCACGGGCACTTCGTCGCGCCGCACGAGACGCAGCGCCGCGAAGCAGCCGTAGACCGCCACCGCCCGTCCGGCGTGGAGCGCGACGACGGCGAGGAGAATTGGACCTGCTTCGCGGAGCAGGAACTCGGATCGCAGCTGCATGCCGACGAGCAGGAACAGCCAGACGTTCAGCACGAATCCCGCGGTGTCCCAGAACCCCTGCAGCGCCAGCACGCGCGACGGCTCGAGGCGAGTCCGCATCTCGCGCGCGATCAGCACGCCCGCGAGCACGACCGCGATGACCGGAGAGCCTTCGAGATGATCCGCGACGAGCGACGCCGCGAAGATCACGACGAGCGAAGCGAGAATCGCGGTGAGATCGTCCGGCGCGCGACGCAGCACGATCGCGCCGAGCGTGCCGAAGCCGACGCCGACGAGCGCGCCCGCCACGATCGCGATGACGAGCATGCGCGTGATCGCCACCGCGTCGACGTGACCTTCCAGCACGACCGTGGCGGCCAGGCTCACGAGCACCAGCGCCGTGCCGTCGTTGAACAAGCTCTCGCCTTCCATGATCGCCGCGAGCCGGCGCGGCACGCGCACGCTGTGAAACGCCAGCAGCACGCTGACGGTGTCCGTGATGGCGAGCACGGCGCCGAGGAGCAGCGACACGGAGAACGGCAGGCCGATCAACCAGGCGGCCAGCGCGGCCGTACCGAGGAGCGACAGCGCGACGCCCGGCCCGGCCAGCGCGAGGATCGGTCTCACCGTCTGACGCATGCTCGACGCGTCGGCCGAGAGCGCCCCCTGCGCGACGAGGATCGGCAGAAAAACCATGAGGACGACGCCGGGCTCCATCGGCGTTTCGGGCAACACGTTCATCAGCACGAGCAGCAGGCCGACGACGACGAGCGCGACGTTGTACGGGACGCTGATGCGCTTGGCGCTGATGGCGACGGCCGATCCGACCGCGAGCACGAGCAGGAGCTG
>DASZVJ010000092.1:0-3515 GCA_035547155.1 Vicinamibacterales bacterium | reverse complement strand
ACGCCTGGCGCGAGTCCGGCGTCGCCGACGCCGTCCGCTCCGATATCGACGACGCCCGATGCATCGACGCCCCCAGTCGTGCCCGCGTCCGCGGGCCCGGCATTGTCGACGCCCTCTCCCGCCGCGCCTTCGACGCCGGCGTCTGGCGTCGCGCCTGTCGACGGGCGATCGTCGGCACCCGCGTCCGCGGCGCGGGGCTCGGGCCGCGGACGTGGACGCGGCGTCATCAACGACACGCCTGCAGCTTTCCCCGATTTGCGTGCATTCGTCGTGACCGGAAGGAAGGCCGAAGAAGAATCGGCCGTGCTGCGCTTCGAGAGCGGCGCGATCACGCTCGCCGCGGACAAGGGCAGCCGTGTGTTCGCCCGGATGCCGTACACCGAGCTCACGAGCGCGGCGTTCGTGCGCGCGAAGAATCCACGCTGGTATCCGACGCTGGCGGGACCGCCAGCGAACGTCGACATGCCCGGTGGTCTGTTCCGATCCTCACGCGGCTGGCTCGCGCTTCAATCCAGGAACGGCTATCTCATCGTTCGCCTGAACGACGACACGCTCCGGCGTGTGCTCGACACCGTCACCGAGCGCACCGGCGTCAAGGTCGAGCAGCTTCCGTCGCAGTAGCTGGAGCGACGATGCTGCAGCTGCGATACGAAGAACAGGGCGCGACGAAGACCCATCGGCTGAAGCAGGGATTGACGCTCGTCGGCCGCCTGCCGAGCTGCGATCTCGTCCTGACCGACGCGAGCGTCTCCCGGCATCACGCCAGCATCAAGGTGATCGACGCCGAATGTCTGCTGCAGGATGCCGGCAGCCGCTACGGTACCTTCCTCAACGACGAGCAAGTCAAAGAAGAGACACCGGTCTCGCCCGGCGCGACGATTCGGCTCGGCGAAGTGTCGCTCGTGCTGGAACAGCACGTCGACGAGAAAGATCTGCTGAACGAAGAGCATCAGATCGACGAAGGGCCCGGCACGATCTTCAAGCCGATGGAGCCCGCGGCCGAAGCCAGTGGATCCGACGGTCAGCTCATCCGGCTGCTCGGCGAGGTCCAGCGCGCGCTGCTCAGCTCGCAGTCGCTGAGCGACGTGCTCAATCGTGTCGTCGATCTGGCGTTTCAGGCCGTGCCGGCCGAGCGCGCATTCCTGATGCTGCGCGAGTCGGCCGACGAAGCGTTGGCCGCGCGTGTGCTGCGGCATCGCGACGGGACGATTCCGCCGAACCCCACGCTCAGCCGCATGGTCGTACGGCGCGTCATGCGCGAGCGCGTCGCCATCCTCGCCGCTGACGCGACGACCGATCCGGCGCTCGGCGTCACGGACAGCATCCTGCGGTTCAACATCCGGTCCTTCATGTGCGCGCCGCTCTGGAATCGCGACGAGGTCGTCGGCGTGCTGTATCTCGACAGCCCGCGGAGCGCGCAGTTCACGTCAGCCGATCTCGACACGTTCACGGCGCTGACCAACGCGGCGGCGGTCGCGATCGAACAGGCGCGGCTGTCGAATCAGCTGCTGGAAGAGACGAAGCGGCGCGAGCGGCTGCAGCGCTATCACTCGCCGGCGGTGGTGAGCCGGATCATCCACGCGTCGGAAGCCGAGTCCGGCATGACGGCGGCCGAGCGCGACGTGACGATCATGTTCTGCGATCTGGTGGGATTCACGTCGCTCTGCGAGCACATTCCGCCGGTCCAGTCCGCCGCGTTGCTGAACGCCTTCCTCACGCGCATGACCGACGTCGTCTTCGAGCACGAAGGGACGCTCGACAAGTTCCTCGGCGACGCGCTGCTCGCCGTGTTCGGCGCGCCGTTCGATCAGCCGCAGCATCCGCTTCGCGCGGTGCAGGCGGCGATCGCGATGCGGAAGGCGCTCGCGGACATGAACCGCACGCAGGACGGCCCGAAGCTGCAGATGCGCATCGCGATCAACACGGGGATTGCCATTGCGGGCGACATCGGGTCGCCGCGGCGGCGCGAGTTCACCGTGCTCGGCGACACGGTCAACACGGCGTCGCGGATTGAGGACGAGGTCGCCGGGCCCGGCGAGATCGTCATCTCCGGCACGACGCAGGCGCGCATCGGGACGAAGATCAAAGTCCGTCATCTCGGGGCGCGGATGCTGCGCGGGCGCACGACGCCGCTGGACATGTACGCGGTCGAAGACTGACGGTCCTGTCGTTTCTTGACTCTCGTCAGCCCGCGGCCTAGACTGCGGGATCTCCCCGGCGATCCTGCCGGACCATCCAGATGGTCGGACAAAACATCGGCAAGTACCGCGTGCTGGACCGTGTAGGACGCGGCGGCATGGGGACGGTGTACCGCGCCATCGACGAGACCTTGCATCGCGAGGTCGCGATCAAGGTTCTCAACGCGGAGCTGAACGATCCCGAGGTCGCCAAGCGCTTTCGCGCCGAAGCGATCACCGTCGCGCGCCTCAGCCATCCCGGCATCGCCACGATCTACGAGCTCTTCCAGCACGAAGGGCAGTGGCTGATGGTGATGGAGTTCGTGCGCGGCGAGACGCTCGAGCGCATGGTCGAGCGGCTGGGATCGCTGCCCGCTGATCGCGCGGCCGAGCTCTGCATGCAGAGTCTGGCGGCGCTCGCCCACGCGCACAGCATGGGCGTCGTGCATCGCGACTTGAAGCCCGCGAACATCATGGTGACCGAGTCCGGCGCCGTGAAGATCATGGACTTCGGCATCGCCCGCGTCGCGGGCACGGAACATCTGACCAACGCCGGCTTCATGATGGGCACGCCGGCCTACATGGCACCGGAGCAGGTGCTCGGCCACGAGATCGACGCGCGCGCCGACATCTACGCGATGGGCGTCGTCTTCTACCGGCTCGTCACCGGTCAGCTGCCGTTCAAGGGCGAGACGCCGTTCGCGATGGCGCAGGCGCAGGTCAACAACCCGCCGACGCCCGTCCGCACCGTGCGCGCCGATCTGCCGCCATGGGTCGACGACGTGATGACGCGGTCGCTGGCGAAGAAGCCGGATGATCGTTTCCCGTCGGCCGTCGCGTTTCACGACGGCTTCGCGCGCTGCCTCTCGGGGCAGCCGATCAACGCCGACTACAGCTCGTCCGCGCCGACCGGTTTGATCTCCACACCGCCGCGTGCGATGCCGACTGGCGCCACCGAGCGCGCAGGCGTCGCGCCCACGCCGGCGACGCCGAGCACGAGCGTCGCAGTGTCTGCGGCGATTCCAACGGACTACGCGTCCGCTGCGCCGACGATGGCCGGGACGCCGGTCGCGACGGAGCGTCCGTCGACCGGCGCGATTGCCGCCGGTGGGACGGCGGCTGCGCCGGCCGCGACGCTGTCCTCACCTGCCGCCACGCTGCAGGACGCGAACTTGACGAAGCCGGACGTGCGATCTCCGGCCGCCCAGCCAGCCTCCGCCGCGGCGCGAACGCCCGCGTCGGGCGGGAAGAGTCGCATGGGGCTCATCGTCGCGGCGGTGGCCGTGGTCGCGGTGCTGGCCGCCGCTGGCGTGTTTTGGCGCTCGCGTCACGTGACGG
>DASZVJ010000091.1:0-21982 GCA_035547155.1 Vicinamibacterales bacterium | reverse complement strand
CGCAACCGCGCGAAGGACGGATCGATCTACTGGGTCGACACGACGATCGTGCCGTTCCTCGACGCCCGCGGCAAACCGCGGCAGTACATGGCGATTCGATACGACATCACGGCGCGCAAGGCGCAGGAACAGCAGCTGCAGGATCAGGCCGCGCTGGCGGCGGTCGGCGAGTTCGCCGCCGTCGTCGCGCACGAGGTCCGCAACCCGCTGGCCGGTATCCGCAACGCCGTGCAGCTCATTGCCTCGGACTTGCCGCCCGCGTCCGAGAGCGTCGGGCTGAGCCACGAGATCGTCGCGCGCATCGACAGCCTGAACGCTGTCATCGGCGACCTGTTGCTGTTCGCGCGGCCGCGCACGCCGTCGCTCGCGCCCGTGGTCGTGCACACGCTGCTGAACGACGTCGCCAGCGCGTTCTCGCAGGATCCCGCCATGCAACACGTCGCCGTGACGCTCACGGGCCCGGCCGACCTCGCGATCGACGGCGATCAGGATCAGCTGCGTCTCGTGTTCTTGAACCTGCTCGTCAATGCCGGCCAGGCGATGGAGGGCAAAGGCTCGCTCACGATGACGATCGAGGATGTCGGCCGCAACGTGGCCATCGTGATCGGGGATACCGGTCCAGGCATTCCGGTCGAGCTGCGCGAAAAGATCTTCGAGCCGTTCTTCACGACGAAGCACCGCGGCACCGGTCTGGGCCTGCCGACCGTCAAGCGCATCGTCGACGCGCATCGCGGCACGATCGCGATCGACGACCGTCCCGGCGGCGGCACGCGCGTGCGCGTCGTGCTGCCGAAGGGACAGTAATGCCGGGTCTGAAGACCCGGCGTCGCATCGCCCGAAGCCCGCGGCCCGTGTCTACGCCTTCTGCAACGCGTCCGGTTGGAGGAAGTCGCGTTCCTTGTGACGCACGGTCAGCACGGGGCACGGCGCGGAGCGGACGATGTGCTGCGCGACGCTGCCCATGAAGAAGTGCGCCATGCCCGTGCGGCCGTGCGTGCCGACGATGATCAGATCGACGTGCTGATCTTTGGCGTAGGTGAGGATTTCCTGCGCCGGCGTCGCCGACGTCACCGTGCACGCCCGCACGTGCAGCGTGCGCCGATCGTCGTCGGTGATCAGATCTTGCAGAGACTTTCTGGCGTCGGTCTCGAGCTCGGTCTGGACCTTCGAGAGATCCATCACGGGACCGCCCATCGGCGACAGACGCAGCGAGAGATCGTCGACGACGTGCAGGACGTGAAGGGTCGCAGACCATTGCCGGGCGAAGGCGCGGCCGTAGGCGAGCGCGGCCTCGGACGGTTCACTGAAGTCTGTTGCGACGAGGATATTCTTGAGTGCCAGCATGACGGGGATCCTGCCTGTGCGCGCGTGGCCGATCCACGCGACGTTCGTGCTTCATGAGCACGTCTGGTGCCAGGTCGTCCGGCCCGGCCACGATGATATGCCCATCGCGTCCATGCCGAACCTTTGCGCGCCGGCCGCGGAGATTTTCATGTCTGCCAATGTGACGCCGCGGCCATGAGTACCGAGCGCTCGGCTCTTGGACCGTACTGGTCGCGTCCCATCGACCAGCTCGCGGCACAACTCGCGACATCGACGGCCGGTCTGTCGTCAGACGAGGCCGCGCGGCGTCGAGACGATCACGCCGGACGGCCGTTTGCGTCGGAACGGACGTCGCGCTCGCGGATGCGCGTACTGCTGCGTCAGGTCGAGAGCCCGCTGCTGTGGTTGCTGCTGATCGCCGCCGGCATCTCGCTCGCGATGCAGGAGTGGAGCGACGCGACGATCGTGCTCGTCATCGTCGGCGCCACCATCGCCATCGGTTACGTCCGCGAGTACCGCGCCGAGCGGGCGCTTGCGGCGTTGCAGGCGCGCATCCGCACGATGGCGACGGTCGTGCGCGACGGACAGTCCGTGGCCGTCGAGCGCGACGCGGTGGTCGCCGGCGACGTGATGCTGCTGTCGGCGGGCAGCCTCGTGCCGGCCGATGGCGTCGTCATCGACGCGAGCGATTGTTTCGCGAGCGAGTCGGCGCTGACGGGCGAGAGCTTTCCGGTGTCGAAGGAGCCAGGGCCGGTCGCCGAGACGGCCGGTGTGCCGGCGCGCCGCAACTGCGTCTTCCTCGGCACGAACATCCGTAGCGGCACCGCGCGCTGTCTCGTCGTGGCGACGGGACGATCGACCGAGCTGGCGCGCATCGCCACGCATCTGCAGCAGAAGCCGCCGGAGACCGACTTCGATCGCGGCCTTCGCCGCTTCGGCTATTTCCTCGCCACGAGCATGTTCGTCATCGTGATCGGCGTCTTCGCGGCGCACACGCTGCGCGGCCGGCCGCCGATCGAGACGCTGCTGTTCTCGGTCGCGCTCGCCGTCGGGCTCAATCCCGAGTTGTTGCCGGCGATCCTCAGCGTCAATCTCGCGCGCGGCGCGCAGATGATGGCGCAGCGCGGCGTGATCGTGCGGCGGCTCAACGCGATCGAGAACCTCGGCAGCATGACCGTGCTGTGCACCGACAAGACGGGCACGCTGACGGAAGGCGTCGTCAGCGTCGACGGCGCGTACGACCCGGACGGCCGCGAGTCGGCGGACGTGCTCGCGCTCGCCACGACGAACGCGGCGCTGCAGACCGGCCTCGCGAATCCCCTCGACGCGGCGATCCTCCAGCAGCCGGCCGCGGCCGCGACGTCACAGCCGGAGAAGATCGGCGAGATCCCCTTCGACTTCGTCCGCAAGCGCCTGAGCGTCGTCGTCGAGGGACCGGATGGGCCGCGTCTCATCACGAAGGGCGCGGTCACGCCCGTCATGAGCGTCTGCACGCGCACGGCATCCGGCGACGCGCTCGACGACGCGGTCGTCGCGAAGATCCACGCGCGCTATGAGGCCTGGAGCGCGCAAGGGCTGCGCGTCATCGCGGTCGCGACGCGGACCGTCGCGTCGAAGCCTGCGTACGGTCGCGACGACGAGGCCGACCTGACGCTCGCCGGATTCGTGACGTTCCTCGATCGGCCAAAGGAGGGCGCGGCGCAGGCCGTTGCCGATCTGGCGCGACTCGCCGTGTCCGTCAAAGTCATCACGGGCGACAATCGTCACGTGGCCGCGCACGTCGCGTCGATGATCGGCATGTCGGCGGGACGGATCCTGACGGGCGAGGATCTCGATCGTCTCGACGATCCCGCGCTGCACCGGCTCGCGCCGGACACGACGCTGTTCGTCGAGGTCGATCCGAATCAGAAGGAGCGGATCATTCGCGCGCTCCGGCGCGGCGGCGCGGTCGTCGGCTTCCTCGGCGACGGCGTGAACGACGCGCCCGCGATGCACGCGGCCGACACGAGCATCTCGGTCGACGGCGCCGCCGACGTCGCGCGTGCGACGGCGGATTTCGTCCTGCTCGAGCGCGATCTCGACGTCATCCGCGGCGGCGTCGAAGAGGGCCGCCGCACGTTCGCCAACACGCTGAAGTACATCCTGACGACGACGAGCGCGAATCTCGGCAACATGATCAGCATGGCCGCGGCGTCGATCGCTTTGCCGTTCCTGCCGATGCTCGCCGGCCAGATCCTGCTGAACAACCTGCTCTCGGACGTGCCGGCGGTCGGCATCGCCGACGACCGCGTCGATCCCGAAATGGTCGAGCGCCCGCCGCGCTGGGATCTGCCGATGATCGCGCGCTACATGATCGTGTTCGGGCTCGTCAGCTCGGCGTTCGACGTGTTGACGTTCGCGATCCTGTTGTGGGACGTCCACGCCTCTCCGGATGTCTTCCGGACCGGCTGGTTCGTCGAATCGCTGCTGACCGAGCTCGTGGTCGCGCTCGTCGTGCGCACACGGCGTGTCTTCTACAGGAGTCGTCCGGGCGCGCTGCTGTTGTGGTCGTCAGTCGTCATGATCGCCATCACACCGGTGATCCCGTTTCTGCCCGGAGCCGGATATCTCGGCTTCGTGCCGCTCTCGTCGACGCTCCTGATGGCGCTGACGCTGGTAACGGTGCTCTATGTGGCGGCGACCGAGCTGGCGAAGCGCTGGTTTTATCGCGGCGTCCGCGGAATTCTCCCGGCGGCATCCTAATCCGAGGCCTGCCGAGGGCCGCGCGCGCGGCGC
This sequence comes from Vicinamibacterales bacterium, assembly GCA_035547155.1. Lineage (GTDB taxonomy): Bacteria > Acidobacteriota > Vicinamibacteria > Vicinamibacterales > SCN-69-37 > CAZNMF01. Next base: position 17,884 of record DASZVJ010000091.1, on the reverse strand, counting down.
GTCCCTGGCGATGGCGGCCTGGCATTGACGTTGCTCTGGTGAGAATGACGATGGCTGCCGACGTTCTCATCATCTACGGGACGACGCACGGTCATACCGCGAAGATCGCCGCGGCGATGGCTGATGCACTTCGCGGCGCCGGTGTGGGAGCCGACGTCGTGAATGCGACGCACTGGCGGCAGGCACCTGCGCCGGACGCGTATCGCGCGGTGATCGTCGCGGCGTCCGTGGTCGCCGGCAACTATCAGCGCGGCGTGCGGCGCTGGGTGCGTGCGCATGCGGCCGCGTTGCGGACGCGGCCGTCGGCCTTCGTGTCCGTGTGCCTGGGCGTGCTCGAGCGGAAGCCCGCGGTCGACGCGCAGCTCGCGCACGTCCGGCAGCGATTCTTCGAGACGACCGGCTGGCAGCCGTCAGAGACGAAAGTCGTCGCCGGGTCGCTCCCGTATACGAAGTACAACTGGCTGACGCGCCGCATGATGGTGACCATCGTCCGCAAGGGGAGCGGGGACACCGACACGTCGCGCGACTACGAGTACACCGATTGGGACGACGTGCACGCGTTCGTGCGAGACTTCGTGCAGCATGCCGGTGTGGCGCCGGCCGTCAGTGCGGCGCCATGATCCGGCCGTTGCGCCGCTCATGAGACGTCACAAAGAACAACACCATACGTCACGTATTGGCTGGCTGCGCGCCGCGGTGCTCGGCGCGAACGACGGCATCGTCTCGGTCAGCAGCCTCGTCGTCGGCGTCGCTGCGGCGCACATGCCTGCGCGCGGGATTCTGCTCGCCGGGCTGGCCGGGCTGGTCTCCGGTGCATTCTCGATGGCCGCCGGCGAGTACGTCTCGGTCAGCTCGCAAGCCGATACCGAACGCGCGGATCTCGAGCGCGAGCGGCGCGAGCTGGCGGCCGATCCGAAAGGCGAGCACGAGGAGCTCGCGGGCATCTACGTCGGGCGCGGCCTGACACCACCCGTCGCGAGCGTCGTCGCGGACCAATTGATGGCGCACGATGCGCTCGGTGCGCACGCGCGTGACGAGCTCGGGCTCTCGGAAACACTGGCCGCGCGTCCGTTGCAGGCGGCTGGCGCATCCGCGCTGTCGTTTGCGATCGGCGCAGCGGTGCCGGTGCTGTCGGCCGTCGTCGCGACGTCACACGTCGCCGTGATCGTCGCCGGCGTGTCGATCGCCTGTCTCGTGGGGCTCGGCAGCATCGCGGCACGGATTGGTGGCGCGTCTCCCGTGAAGGGCGCCGCGCGTGTGACGTTCTGGGGCGCGCTCGCGATGGCGGCGACTGCGGCCGTCGGCGCGTGGTTCGGCGTCAACGGGTGAACAGGTGCCGAGCGGATTGCGTGCGAGGCAGACATGACGGACACGATGAAGGCCGTCGTCTTCAAGGGCAAGGATCGGATCGCTGTCGAGCGCGTGCCGAAGCCGTCACCGGGCGCAGGCGAAGCCGTCATCAGGATCACGGCAACGACGATTTGCGGCACCGACGTGCACATCGTGCGCGGCGAGTATCCGGTCACGCCCGGACTGATCATCGGGCACGAGCCCGTCGGCGTGATCGACGCGCTCGGACCCGGGCTCGAGCGCGACTATCAAATCGGCCAGCGCGTGATCGCCGGCGCGATCACGCCGTGCGGTCAATGCTTCTACTGCTTGAACGGCGTGCATGCGCAGTGCGGTGGCGCGCTGGGTGGATGGCGCTTCGGCAACACCATCAACGGGGCGTGGGCCGAATATCTGCTCGTGCCGGACGCGCGCGCGAATCTGGCGCCGATTCCGGACGGCCTCACCGATGAACAGGTCCTCCTGTGTCCGGATATCTTCTCGACTGGCCTGAGCGGCGCAGAGAGTGGGCAGGTGCGCGTCGGCGATGCGGTCGCCGTCTTCGCGCAGGGCCCGATCGGGTTGTGCGCGACGGTCGGGGCGAAGCTGAAGGGCGCGGCCCTGATCGTTGCGATCGATCCGGTCGACGCGCGTCTCGACGTCGCGCGCCGATTCGGCGCGAACGTCACGCTCAATCCGGATCGCGTCGACGTCGTCTCCGCGATCAAGAAGATGACGGATGGCCGCGGCGTCGACGTCGCGATCGAAGCGCTCGGCCGTCAGGAGACGTTCGAAGGCGCGCTGCGATCGATTCGGCCCGGCGGCACGCTGTCCAGCCTCGGCGTGTACTCCGGCAAGCTCGTCGCGCCGTACGAGGCGTTCTACGCCGGGCTCGCGGACCAGAAGATCGTCACGACGCTGTGTCCTGGCGGGAAGGAGCGCATGCGGCGGCTGATGGCGATGATCGCGCACGGCCGCGTCGACCTCACGCCGCTCGTCACGCACCGCTTCGCGCTCGACGACATCCACGAGGCGCTCGATCTCTTCAGTCACCAGCGCGACGGCGTGCTCAAGGTGGTTCTCCGACCGTAGGCGGCGGGCTTCAGCCCCGCCGCGCGACCTCAGCCCTCCGTCACTTCGTATCGCGCTTCGATGGTGTGGACGATCGAGTCGGCGACGTCCGAGACGCGGCCGAGACGGTACTGGTCTTCGATCGCGCGCAGCTCGGCGGCGAGCGCGTTGTCGCTGAACACGTCGGCAATCCAGCGCGAGAAGTCGCCGCGCCGCAGGAAACCGTCGAGTTGCGCGGCCGGCCGCGACGCGACGGCGGCCGTGAACTCGCGCAGGCTCGACGCGCGCCCGTACGTCGCGCCGCCATCCGTCGTGAAGACGAAGGCGCGATCGCGCGCGACCGGCACGTCCAGATATTTCTCGCGATGCCGGACGTGTGAGGTGAGCCGCGGCGCCAGCCGGATTCGCACGCTCTCGCCGCTGCCGCCGTTGGTCGGCATCAGAATCGCCTGGCCGAGCTCGAGCGTGTCGAACGTCTCTCCCGCACAGCCGCACGAGGCCGCGAGCGCTGCCAGCTCGCGCGTGTCGGTCAGGCGCGTCGCGACGATCGCTTCGCTGGCCGCAAGCACCTCCAGCGGCAGCCGTGAGGGTTGATACGTGACAAGCGTGTACCCCGACAGGTCGAGATCGAGCAGGCGAGGCAGGCCGGGATCCTGAAGCAGGTAGTGCGCCTCGTCGATCAGAATGCGATGCGGGATGCCCGTGCGCCGCCGCAAGTCGGCCAGGCCGGGCAGCAGCGCGTGGATGTAGCTCCACTTCTTCGCGTGACGCATGCGCGACAAATCGAGCACGACGTTGACGTCCGGATAGCGCAGCGCGACACGCAGCTCCCGCGGGCTCGGGCCGTCCGCGCTGCCCCCGAGCACGACGACACCGGGCAGTGCTTCGAGGCCGGAATAGTCGCCTTCGGGATCGATCACGCACGTGCTGTAGCGGCGAAGGATGAGCTGTTCGCAGATGAGCCCGGCCACCCACGACTTGCCGGACTTGGGATCGCCGACGATGAGCAGGTTGCGCCCGCGTACGCCGAGCGAGACCGGACGACCCGCCGCGTCCTGGCCGAGGGCGACGCTTCGCCGTCCGACGCGCTCCGGCGGCAGACGCGGCGTCGTCGCAATCTGACGGATGTAGCCGGCGACGTCCTCCGGCCCTTTGCCGACGAGCACGTCGTCGGCGCGCGCGGCGAGCGGCGCGCTGCCCCAGCTCACGGCGACGCCGAGCTCGCAGAGCTCGAGCAGATCGTGGTCGTTCTCCGCGTCGCCGATGGCGATCGTGTTGTGTGGCGAGAGGCGCAGCGTTCGCAGCGCTTCACGCAGGCCGGCCGCCTTGTTGACGCCGGATGGCAGAACCATCACGCGGCCGCGGTTGAACACGAGCACGAGCGGGAGCTCGAGCGTGCGGATCACGTCGATCAGCACGGGTGCGGTGCGCGCGTCGGCCTCGATCACGGACTCGCCGGCGGTCATCGGCACGCCACGCGCGCGCAACGCCTCGACCATCTCGGACCGGACGGGCGGGGCGTGCAGCATCGATCGGCCGCTCTCGGGAAACGTCAGTACCGCGCCGTTCTCCGCGACGATGGCATCGACGAAGCGGAGATCGCCCACGAGGTCCCGAAGCTCGTCCAGGATGCGGCCCGTCACGATGATGACGACGATGCCCGCGGCCCGGACGTCGGCGATGGCGCGGCGCACACCCGGATCGAGCGCGCCGTCGCGGGCAATCGTGCCGTCGTAATCGAGCGCGATGACGGAGAGCTTCATGACGGTTGCGTGGACGACGGCGTCCGCACGGCGGCCGGCGGGACGCGAATCAGATCGCGGAAGAACCACAGATACGCGCCAGCGATGATCGCCAATACCGCCGCGACGGCTGGGCCATTCGGCTGGCGGCGCGCATGAACGGTCATGCCGACGGCGCCGTCGCCATGCGGCGCGACGGCGAGCGTGACAGACGCGCGCCCGTCGCGTGCGCCGGTGCGGTACGCCGGCAACGCTGCGGTGTCAGCCGGCGCCGGTGACAGGTCGTCGACGTTGCCGACGACGAGGTCAGAGGGCAGGATGACCGTCGCCTCGACACGGCGGACGTCGAGCGTCGCCGGAATGGCCAGCCGATAGCGCACGTCCCGTCCGCCGTGCGCGAGCGGCGCGGTGGACATGTCGACGGCGCCTCGCACGTGCGCAATCAGATGCAGTCTCGTGCGCGCGTCGGCGGCGCCGGATAGCTGGATGTCGACGCGACCGTCAGACGCAATGCGCGCGTCGAGACTCGCGCGCGCACGCTGCCCGTCGGCCAGGAGGAGCGTCGCCGTGTCGATAGTGCTCATCCGGCCGGTGCCGGAGGCGATCGTCATCGCGCCGGCGAATCCCGCTGGCAGGTCGAGATCGATCGTCACGGCGGCATCCCCCGACGGCGCGATGTCGACGGTCTCCGTGTAGCGATCGATCTGTTGTGCGGCCGCCGGTACTGCGGCGGCTGCCAGCAGGCAGCCCAGGGCCATCGCGGCGGCCCTCATGGCGTGATCCCCAGCCAGCGAAACCACGTCATGCCGGCGAGCACGAGCAGCACGATGCCGCACGTCGTCATCAGGAGACTGTACTTGAGCTGGTCGAGCACCGAATACTGGCCGGTCGTGAAGAGGATGAGATTCGGCTTGGCGCTGATCGGCAGGCCGATGACCCAATCGATCGTGAAGGCCGACGGCAGCGCGAGCGCGATCGGCGGATACCCCAGGTACTTGGCGAGGCTGATGATCATCGGGATCATGATCACCGTGCGCATGGTCTTGCTCGTGAAGAAGTAGTGGGAGTACATGTTCACGGCGATCACGATCGCATAGACCGCCCAGAAGTTCGCGCCGGGCCGAATCGCCAGCGCGCCGAACACGTGTTGGATCGCCCAGCGCGCCGCACCGCTCTGATCGAGCGCGAGCCCGCCCGCGTATGCGCCGGCGCTGAAGATCATCAAGTGCCACGGGATGTCCGCGTCGCGCCACGACAGCAGGCCGACGCGCGGCAGCAGCGCGATGATCGCGCCGATCATCGCCGCCATGACGGCGTCGACGCCGAAGCCGAACCAGGACATGTGAAAACGATCCGTGATCCACAGTCCGACGACCAGACCGAAGATCGCGAGGCCCTTCTTCTCGGCGCGCGACAACGGGCCAAGGGCCGCGAGCTGCGCTCGCAACGGTTCCAGGCCGCCTTCGCGCATCGGCTGTGCGTCGACGTCGGTGACGCGCATCAGCAGGTGCGGGCCGACCCACCAGGTGATCGCCATGGCGGCGAGCGCGACGGGCAGGCTCGCCAAGAGCCAGTCCGTGTAGTACACGCGATGTCCGCCCATCGTGAGGATGAAGCCGACCGCCATGAGGTTGGCCGTCGATCCCGTCATGAAGCCGGACGAGAACACGTTGATGCCGAAGAGCCCCTGCAGGAACACGTTGCGGCCGACGTTATTGGGCGCCGCCGGCGTCGATCCATAGATCGCCGCGACGACGAGGAGCAGCGGCAGCGTCATGGCCGCGCGCGCGGCGGTCGCCGGAATCAATGGCGCGAGCGCGAGCTGCACGCCGAGCAGCGCCAGCAGCATGGTCGATGCGCGCCGGCCGAAGCGGACGAGCAACAGCAGGGCCAGGCGCGTGGCGAGGCGCGTCTTGATCAGGATCGCGCTCAGCACGAACGCCATGACGTTGAGCCAGATCACGTCGAGGCCGAGCACGCCGAGAACGTTCGCCTCCGTCCACGCGCCGGTCAAGACCAGCAGCACCATCAGCAGCAGCGACGTCACGTGCGTTGGGATCGGCTCGCCGATCCACCAGATCAAGGCGAGCGCGAACGAGGCGAGCGCTGCCTGGCCGTTGACCGTCAGGCCGGCCGATGGCGGCACCAGGAGCAGCGTCCCGAACGCCGCGAGCCCGAGCGGCACGCTCACGTACTTCATCCAGCGCTCGAGACGTCCCGCCGGACGCTCGACGATGGTCGAGAGCGACAGGGACTCGAGATCGAGCGGATCGGCGGGCGGGACGGCAGCAGCCATGTCGGTCAGCGATCGCGCCACTCGCGATACGGGTGGGAGACGAGGTTCGCGTTGAAGTAGCGCGGGTCGTTCGACACCTCGCGGCCGATCCATGGCGGCGTCGTCACCGGTTGATCGGCCGAGGCCAATTCGACCTCCGCGACGACGAGGCCGTCGTTGTCGCCGTGGAACTCGTCGATCTCCCACGTCACGCCGTTGACGAGCACGCGGTAGCGCGTCTTCTCGACGATCGGGCGCTCGCACAACGTCCCGATCATCGTCGTGGCGTCCGCCAGCGGGATCGGATACTCGAACTCGACGCGCGTGATGCCCGTCGTGCGGCCCTTGATCGTCAGGACTGCGCAATCGCCCTCGATGCGGACGCGGACGACGCGATCCGCGGTCGTGGAGAGATAGCCCTGGCGAAACGGCACGCCACGGGCCCCGACGGCTCTCCAGCCGGGGCCCGTGACCAGGAATTTGCGTTCGATTTCGGTGGCCATGGCGGGCTCGACGTGCCTCAGAACATGAGGGCCAGGCGCATCTGCACGATGTTGAAGCGATCGCTCGGCGTGTAGTCGCGATCGCCCGTGGCATGTTCGTCGTTCTTGACGAAGAGGTAGTTCGCCATGATGCGCACGTTCGCGTTCGCGTACCAGTTCGCGGCGAGCGTCACGATGTCCTCCTGGCCGCCGAGCACGCCGGCATCGGCGTCGTTGAGGTCCATCGACGAATAACGTGCGGCTAGCTCGAGCGCGCCGTGCCGGCCGCGCGGCACGATGCGGCCGAACTCGCCGACGGTCCGATCGTACGGTCTGTGCTCACCGGTCACGAAGTAGCTGACGAACGCGTAGTAGCCCGAGTACGTCGGCTCGGGGAGCGAGTCGCTCGTCCGGTGCAGCTTCTCGTAGTTGTACTCGGCCTGGAACGACAGCGGACCGAAGGTCGACGCCGCCTCGAGGCCGTAGAGCGAAGCGTGGTCGACGTTACGTACCTGGCCGGTGTTGAGGAAGCGTCCGCGATTGACGTCGGTCTCGGGACGCGCGCGCACACGCCAGCGGTTCGCGTCCGACAGCGACTCATCGGTGGGCGCATTCGGCTCCATGTTGGCCGCGGCGACGCCGAGATGGATGATCTTCGTCCCGCGCGCGAACGGCAGGGCCGTGATGCGGCCGATGACGCTGTGTGTCTGGCTCTGTCCAATCGTGTCGACGCTGTCCTCGAGCTCCGGGCCGAACACGCCGGCCGCCGCCTGCCAGCGGTCGTGCCAGTGGTTGATCCCGACGCCGATGCGGCGATCAGGAGAGAAGTTGTCCGTCAGCGCGCGTTCCATGAACGTGATGAAGCGCGAGGACGTGAGCGTCTCGAGGCCGAACGGCGTCCGGAAGTTGCCGACGCGAATCAGCGAATGGCTGAGGCCCGTGTATCCAATCCAGGCGTCCTTCACGTCCACCACGTTGTCTGCGTAGTCGACGTCGAACTGTCCGGCCCAGTCCTTCCAAAGCTGCATGTTCAACGCGACCCGGCCGCGCCGGAGCTCGATGCCGTTCGCCAGCGTGTTGTCGCTGTTGAAGTAGGACGCGGCGTCGATGTTCACGCGGCCGTCCAGCCACCACTTGAAATCGCCGTCGGCGGTCTGCAGGAGTAGGATGCCGTTGTCGTGGAACGGCCAGATGCGCGCCGTCTCCGGCGGGGTGGACGCGTCGGTCTGGGCCGGTGGAGGCGTCTGCGCGTGGGCCGTCGCGGACGCGAACAGGGCGGCGAAGAGCAGTGGCAGGTGTCGGTGAGTCATGATCAGCGCCCTCCTGAGGCGCAGTCGGATATGCGCAGCCGCTCCTTCAACGCGCGCACATAGTTCGAGGGGCGGTGATCGGCGAGACCGAGAACGCGTACGGTGCGTCGCACCTGCACGGCGTCTTCCTGCTCCACGCCAACGGTCCGCCATGGCGATCCGTCGATGGACAGATCGGCGATCTCGACGCGGCAGCCGTCGATGACGGCGCCGCGTCGCACCTTGTCGACGGTGACGACGCGCAGCGCAGGGTGGCGCCGCACGCGATCGAGCAGCGCGTCGAGGGAGCACAGCGCAGACGGGATGGCCGAGCCGTCGCCGTCCAGGTGTTCCCAGATCCGCGCGGCCGTGTCGGGTGCGAGCGGAAACGTCGCCTTGAGCACGGGCACCCAGAGCTCGAGCTCTCCATCGACGCGCTCCAGGTGCTTGACGTCGATTCCGGCGCCGCCGCGTATCTTGACGTTCACGTCCGAGCGAGGGCCGAGGAGATAGAGATCGCGCGTCGTCGCCGTCGAGTGCGGCGTCAACGCGATCACGGCGTCGACCTCGTCGAAGCGATCGCCGAATGTGCGCCACTCCCACCGTGGCGTGACGGACGTTGTCGTGCTCATGCGCGGCACGAGGGCAAGGGCGATGCCGACTTCGGATGCCTCGACTGGCGCGGCAATCGGCCTCTGCGAGGCGCGGCTCGTCTGAACGCGCCGGGGTTTCCCCGATCGCCGAGAGAAAGTCCGCAGCGCGCCCGCGTCGGACGCCGTTGCGGTCATTCCTTCGCGGTCGCGCGGACTATTTCGCGCAGCGAGATGCCGCGATCGCCGCGCACATCGCGACGGCCCGCCGAAACATGTGATGGCCGTGCACTGGCAAGCTCGTTGCTAATTGGCTGACGTCCGCGGTCCGGCGAGGCGTCGTGCCTCGGCTGCGACACGTCGGCAAGGAGGCGGTTATGAACCCGACACGTTGGGACCCGTTTCGTGAGCTCGAGGACATGTCGACGCGGCTGAACCGCGTCTTCGCACAGGCGCCCTGGCAGCGGCAGGCCGACGACGGCGGTGCGTTCGCCGACTGGGCGCCGGCGATCGACGTCCAGGAAACCGACAAGGAGTACCTCGTCAAAGCCGACCTGCCGGCCGTGAAGAAGGACGAGGTCAAGGTGTGCGTCGAGAACGGCGTCCTCGCGATCGAGGGCGAGCGGAAGGAAGAGAAAGACGAGAAGGGCCGCAAGTTCCACCGGCTCGAGCGGAGCTACGGCAAGTTCGTGCGGCGGATCTCCGTGCCGACCGATGTCGACCAGCAGCATGTGGCCGCCGATTTCAAGGACGGCGTGCTCAGTGTGCACCTGCCGAAGTCCGCGACGGCCGCGCCGCGCACGATCGACGTCAAAGTGAGCTGAATTTCACGCTCGCATCGCGAGCAAGGAGGCGACAATGCGTCTCAAAGAAGTCATGAATCAGCCGGTAGTGACGTGTCCGGAGGAGAGCACGCTGGATCACGCGGCGCGCTTGATGTGGGAGTACGACTGCGGCGTCGTGCCGGTCGTCGACGATGGCGGCCGGATTACGGGCGTCGTGACCGACCGCGACATCTGCATCGCGGCGTACACGCAAGGACGGCCGCTCGCGACGATCCCGGTCACGACCGCGATGGCGCGGGCGATCGTGGCCGGACGTGCCGATCAGACGGTCGAGCAGGGCGAAGCGCTGATGCGCGAGCATCAGATCCGCCGGTTGCCCGTGCTCGACAACGACGGCACGCTCGTCGGGATCGTGTCGATGAACGATCTCGCGCGCGAGGCGGCACGCGCCCCGAAGAACGGCACCGATCGCGATTTCGTCCGCACGCTCGCGGCCGTGTGCGAGCCGCGGGCCCGCGCGATCGCGACGTCGCGCGAGGCTCGCGCGTAGCCGCGCGGCCGGCGCCGGCCCGATCGCCGGCGCCGGCGTCGCCGCGCATCGGTGATAGTGTGGGCACGAGGTGCCCGCGTTCGACGCGGCGCTCCGATGGGCGGATCGATGACGGTGCTCGAAACAGTGGAGCTGACGCGGCGATTCGGCGACATCCTCGCCGTCGATCGCCTGTCGATTGCCGTCAAGGCCGGCGAGATGTACGGCCTGCTCGGATCGAACGGCGCCGGCAAGACGACGGCGATCAAGATGCTGACGACGCTGTTGCCGCCGACCAGCGGCACGGCGACCGTCGCGGGCTTCGACATCCGGCACGACGCAGGCAAAGTCCGGCGCGTCATCGGGTACGTGCCGCAGATGATCTCGGCCGACGGCAATCTCACCGGCTACGAGAACCTCCTCATCTTCGCGAAGCTCTACGACATCCCGCGGCAGGAGCGCGAGCGCCGGATCCACGAATCGCTGGTACTCATGCAGCTCGAGGACGCCGGCCGTCGCATGGTGCGCGAGTACTCCGGCGGCATGATTCGCCGGCTGGAGATCGCGCAGGCGATGCTGCACCGGCCGCGCGTGCTGTTCCTCGACGAGCCGACCGTCGGCCTCGATCCGATCGCGAGGAACACGGTGTGGGAGAGCCTGCGCCAGCTGCAGCGCGATTTCGGGACGGCGATCTTTCTGACCACGCACGCGATGGAAGAAGCCGACGAGTTGTGCGAACGGCTTGCCATCCTCCATCGCGGCGCCGTCGTCATCGTCGGATCGCCGGCGGAGCTGAAAGCCAGCCTGCATATTCCCGAGCCGACGTTGGACGACGTCTTCGTCCGGTATGCAGGGACCGCCATCGAGTCGGCCGGGAGCTATCGCGATGTCTCACGTACTCGTCGCACCGCCCAGCGCGTCGGTTGAGCGCGGGACCGGCGGCGCGATCGCTGGATTCGTCTACAAGTCGTACGTCATCGCGGAGCTCGAGGTCCGCCGCCTGCGGCACGATCCGACGGAGCTCCTCACGCGCGCGGCGCAGCCGGCGCTGTGGCTGCTGATCTTCGGTGAAGTGTTCACGCGCGTCCGCGCGATTCCCACGGGCGGCGTGCCGTATCTCGATTTCATGGCGCCGGGCATCCTGGCGCAGAGCGTCCTGTTCGTCGCGATCTTCTCGGGGCTCGCGCTCATCTGGGAGCGCGATCTCGGCGTCGTGCACAAGCTGTTCGTCAGCCCGACCCCGCGCGCTGCGCTCGTCGTCGGCAAGGCCATCGCGGCGGGTGTGCGCAGCTTCTCGCAGGTTCTCATCATCTACACGATCGCCGTGCTGCTTGGCGTGCAGATGCGATGGACGCCGCTGGCGCTCGTGGGCGTCGTCGCGACGGTGCTGATTGGCGCTGCGGGGTTCGCGACGCTGTCGCTCATCATCGCGTCGCTCGTGCGCACACGCGAGCGGTTCATGGGCATCGGCCAGCTCATCACGATGCCGCTGTTCTTCGCGAGCAACGCGATCTATCCGCTGGCCATCATGCCGCCCTGGCTGCACGTCGTCGCGCGCGTCAATCCGCTGAGCTACGAAGTCGACGCGCTGCGCGCGCTGATGATTCCATCAGGGACGAGCACGTTCGGTCTGGCCACTGATTTCGCCGTGCTCATCGTCAGCACGATCGTGCTCGTCGCGATCGCGGCGGAGACGTATCCACGGGTGGTTAGATAAGAGCAGGTTCCGGGTTCTGAGGCGCCGGGGGGCTGGAACGAGGTTCCGAGTTCTGGTTCAGATGTCCAGATGATCCGACGACCAGATGACCCGATTGCAGGGTGCTGCCATGCCTTCCAACACCAATCGCACGCCTGATCCTGTCGACGAGGCGTCGCGTGAGTCGTTTCCGGCCAGCGATGCGCCGGCGTGGACGACCACGCATGCCGATCCGATTCCGCCGCCGAAAGAGGAGCAGGCCGGCGACGTTCGCGAACGGGCCAGAACCAGCCGCCAGAAGCCGAAGAAGAAGCCATAGCGTCGAGCATTCGACGTTCGGCGTCGCCCCGTCGCCTCGCGCGCGTCGTGCTACAGTCACGCTCATGGCCGCGTCCCCCCGGCCCAGGCGTACGCATTGGCGCGCGGATCGCCGGGTATTTCTGCAGACGCTCCTCGCCAGCGGTCTGACGCTGTCTGCGCGCGTCGCCGCAAGGCAGGCTGCGCCGAGCACGGCCGCTCCGGCTCTCGATCCCGAAGATGGCGCGTATCACGTCTATCCCGGCGGGCGCATTCAGGACGCGCTCGACGCGGCCGCGCGCGACCACGTCAACAAGATCGTCGTCGTCCACGCCGGCACGTATCGGCCGGCTGCGCGTGGACAGGCGCTGATCTGGTTCAACGCGCGCCACGATGGCGTCACGCTCGAAGCGGCTGGGGACGTGATCCTCACCGCGGCGAATCCCGACGTCGCCGATCGCCGTTCGCCCGCGTTTCCCGCGATCGTCAATCACGTCGTCTACTTCGGCGATCGTGTGTCGCCGAAGACCGTACTGCGCGGGTTCACGATTACCGGCGCGAACAACTTCACGATGGGATCGGGTCAGCATTCGCCGATCGAGTCCGACGACGTCCGCAAGATGCCGTTCTTCTACACGGACGGCGGCGGGATCAAGATCTACGCGCGGTCGTATCCGACGATCGAGCACGTGACGATCGCCGACAACTACTCGAGCCCCTGCGGCGGCGGCGTGTCGGTGGAGCATCTCGGCGTCATGCTCGACACCGTCACGTTCCGCCACTGCATCTTTCGCAACAACCGCACGCAGACGACCGGCGCCGCGCTCGATCTGCTGCAGGGCAGCCGTGCGACGCTCGAGAACTGCCTGTTCGCCGGCAACGTCGCGAATCTCGGCGTCGACTACGTCGGCTTGCTGACCGGCGGCGAGTACCATCCGGAGCACGGCTCCGGCGCGATGACCGTGTTCGCGAATTCGAAGGCCACGGTCCGCAACTGCACGTTCACCGGCAACTGGTCCGGCGTGGATGATGACGGGACCGGCAGCACGTACACCGACTCGATCTTCTGGAACAACACGCTGGCCGGAGGGATTTCACCGGAGTCGCGCTACGAGCTCGACATCACGCAGGGCGGCGGCGTGCGCGGCTGTTTCATCCACGGCGCGACCAACGATCTGCGCGGCACGATCAGCCGTCTCGACAACGTCTTCGACCCGCCGGATCCGCAGTTCGACGATCGATTCGTCCCGCGCGCGGCGGAATACGGGAAGGTGGGATACCGGCCGGTACCCGTCAAGAGCCGCGCTCAGTAGGGACCAAGGGACCAAGGGACCAGGGGACCAAGGGACCAGGGGACCAGGGGACCAGGGGCGGGTTCACTCACTATCGCGCTACCTCGCCATCGCACTATCTGAGATCGCGATATCTCGTTATCTGCCTGCTTCGTCTGTCCCTTCGTCCCCTGGCCCCCTGGCCCCTTGGCCCCTTGGTCCCTTGGTCCCTTGGTCCCTTGGTCCCTTCGTCCGCCTACGGCTCTAGGACTTGGATCGTGGAGTTGATCTTGATCGGCGCCGCGATCGTCTGCGTCTTGCCGGACGGCCATCGCACCTCGATGCGATCGACGGACTCGGCCGTGCCGAGACCGAAGTAGAGCGGCATCACGCTGTGCGAGAGATAGCCGGAGTTGCCGTCCGTCGCCTGCGTGTAGGTCTTGCCGCCAGCCGTCACGTGAACGATCGCGCCGAGGCCGTCGCGATTGGACGTCGTGCCCGTCAGCTTCACCTGGACGTAGTGCACGCGCGTCTTGTCCGACAGGTTGCTCACGAGCACCATCGGCGACGCGTTGAACTCGTTGGTGACGATGTCGAGGTCGCCGTCGCCGTCGACGTCGAAGATCGCCGCTGATCGCGATCCTTTGGCGGCCCACACGGCGACGCGTCCGGTGGCGCCGGCCGCATCGAGATGGCCTTTGTCTTTGCCGGCAGCGTCGAGCTCGAACCACGGCTGCGCGACGCCGCCCGCGCGTGGCTCGACGCCCAGCGTGAACTCGGCATCGACGAAGCGTTTGCCGCCGTCGTTGAGCTTTACGGAATCGACAATGTAGCGGAACGGATAGTTCATGCTCGATGCAATGAACGCGTCCTGATAGCCGTCCGCGTTCAGATCGCCGACGCTCGGTCCCCACGGGCAGTAGTTCTCGAGCCCGAGCGCGTCCGACGCTTCGTGGAACTGATCCGGACCGTCCTTCTGGAAGAACGAGTTGCCCCAGATGCTCGTGCTGCCGTTGCCACGGAACGACTCCGGCCACTTGATGACGGATTTCTGGTGCTCGTGGTCGGGATCGACCATGTCGCTCATGTCGGAGTGCATGTCGGTGATGAAGATGTCGAGGCGGCCGTCGTTGTTGTAGTCGAACGCCTTGATGCCCATCGCGCCCCACGACGTCTTCGGAAAGACCTCGCGGCTCTTCTTCACGAAGTGCGTGCCGCCGACGTTCTCGTAGTACTGGTCGTCGCCTTCCATGTTCAACACGTAGAGATCGACCCAGCCGTCCTCGTTGACGTCGATCGCCGCGGCGTCGCCGGACCACGACGTGTCCTGCACGCCCATGCGCTGCGAGACGTCGACGAAGTGGTTGTGCCCGTCGTTGTGGAAGAGGAGGCTCGGCTCGGTCCGTTCAGGCTTGAGATGGCCCGAGAACGCGTCCTCGAAGCCGATGTAGTACTTGTCGGGGCCGGTCGACAGCGTATCCGTCGTGTACTTGCCGACGTTGACGAGGAACAGATCGAGCCGGCCGTCGTGGTCGTAGTCGAAGAACAGCGCTGACGAGGAGTGGCCGACGTAGTTGAGGCCGGACGCGGCGGAGATGTCGCGGAAGCGGCCGTGGCCATCGTTCTCGAACAGCATGTTGCCGCCGCGAACGGTCGTCACGTACAGATCCTCGTCGCCGTCGTTGTCGATGTCCGCGAACGACGCGGAAACAGAGACCTTGCCGGGCACGCCGACACCCGCCGACGCGGTGATGTTCTGGAACTTGCCGCCGCCAAGATTCTTCCAGAGCTCGTTGCCGCCGGTCTGGCTCACGAAGTAGAGATCCAGCAGCCCGTCGCCGTCCACGTCCGCGACGGCGACGCCGTTGCCGTGGTCGTAGTGGACCGCCTTGTACGCCCGTCCTGCATCGTCGACGATGTGATGCCGGAACGTGATGCCACTATCGGCCAGACGGTCGGTGAACTGGAAGTCATGAAAGGCCGTGACGCTGGTCGCGGCCTTCAGTTGCGCATCACGCAGGCGTTGGAGCCAGGACGTGTCTTGCAGCTCCGCGGGCACATAACGGATGACGGCTTGACGGGCATCTCGCGTCGGAAACTGAGCGGCGAGCATGGCCGCTCCGAATCGCGTGTCGAACAAACCAAAGACCGCCAAGGCGGCGGCAGGCAGGATCAGGATTGGTGCGAATCGCGCGGAGGGGGGCCGAATCACGCGACGACGCGTGCAAAGTTGAGACCGTCGTGAAGTCAAGAACAACCTGTTGAAAGAAGGACATGCGTTACGGGAGGCGTAAGCGATTACCTCGACCGTCTACGATAGGCGACGGCGATTTGTTTCGATTCGTGGACGATGCAGGCGCCGGCGAAGCGCGCGCGGCTAACAGAAACGGACTACGCGCGCGAGGATGTCGTTGCGATCGACAGGACCTTGGCGCCCTGGTTGCTCCCGCGCTTCAGCTCGACCAGCGCGTCGTTGGCGGCGTCGAGCGGATACACGGACACGGTTGGGTGTATCGGGATCGCGGCGGCGAGATCGAGGCAGCGCCGGACGTCGAGCCGCGTGACGTTCGCGACGCTCTGGATCGACTTCTCGCGCCACAGATGGGACGGGTAGTCGAGCTGCTGGAGGACGTCCTTGTCGACATCCTCCTTTCTGATGGCGTTGACGACGAGCCGGCCGCCGGGAGCCAGGTTCTCGAGCGCGCGCACGATGGGGCGCCAGACGGGCGTGGTGTCGATGATGGCCGCCAGCGGCTCGGGCGCGCGGTCGTCGGTGTGGCCGGCCCACACGGCGCCGAGATCGCGCGCGAACGCGCGCTCTGCATCGCCGCGCGCGAAGACATAGATGCGCGTCGACGGGTAGAGATGCCGCGCCATCGCGAGCACGAGGTGCGCCGACGCGCCGAAACCGGTGAGACCGAGCGGCTGTCCGTCGGTGAGACCGGTGAGCGCGAGCGAGCGATAACCGATCGCGCCCGCGCAGAGTAGCGGTGCGGCGTCGAGATCACTGAGGCTGTCCGGGATCGCGTGTACGAAGGCGGCAGGCGCGACCATCAGCTCGGCATAGCCGCCGTCGGCGTCGCGGCCCGTCGCTTCGAACTGCGCGCAGAGATTCTCGTGGCCGGACGTGCACAGCGCGCAGACGCCGCACGCGCGGTAGATCCACGCGACGCCGACGCGCTGTCCGACACGTACGTCCGACACGTTCTCGCCGAGGGCGTCGACGCGTCCGACGACCTGATGTCCCGGAATGCGCGGCAACGCTGACGGCGGCGTGCGGCCTTCGATCTCGTCGAGCTCGGTGTGGCACACGCCGCACGCGGCCACGCGCAGGAGCACCTCGCCCACGCCCGGCCGCGGTGAGGGCACGTCCTCGAGCGTCAGCGGCCGCGGCCGATCCGCGATCGCGCCGAGGGCCCGAAGAACCATCGCCTTCATCGGGTGATCATGGCATGGGCGGGCTGCGGGCTGCGGGCTCGAACCGTCGGGGCGGCCCTTGTGGCCGCCCGTCATCCATGGCGCGACGGCAGCACGAGAAGGACGATCAGGCCCGCGATAGTCAGCCACGCGAACCAGTCGCCCCACTGCGCGTACCGCGTGTGCGTGTCGTGGACGGGCAGATCGCCGACGAGCTCGGCGTCGCGCCCTTCGGCGGACGCCTCGGCGACGACACGACCTCGATCGTCGCTGAGTGTGAGACGTCCGCGGCGCGCGGCGCGCGCGATCGCGATGCCGCTTTCGACGCCGCGCAGGATCGCCATGCGGCTGTGCAGCCAGCCGTCGACGTCGAAGTCCCACGCCGGCACGAGCAGCAATTGCGTATTCAGGCTCGCGTACGCGCGGCCGATGTCCTGGAAGTCGAGATCCTTGCAGATCGCGAGTCCGGTGCGCGTGCCGCCATCGATCGTCACATAGTCACGTCCTGGCGCGTACTGATCCTCGAGGCCGGGAATGAGATGGTGCTTGCTGTACGTCGCGGGCGGCGAGAGGTCTGGTCGGAACGTGAGCACCGCATTGCGCGCATGGGCCGAATCGCCGCTGACCGCGGCGCCGACGCTGAGCAGCGTGTCCCTCCGTTGCGCCGCGTCTGCGAATGCGGGAATGGACTCGCTCGTCGAGGCTACCGACGTCTCCGGCAGGACGATGATCTTGGCGCCGGCCGCGGCGAGTCGATCGAGTGCGTCGACGTAGCGCGCGACGAGCGCGCGGCCCTCGGGCGCGTCGACACTCGGCCGCTCCGGTCGCTGGAGCGACGCGAGCCCGATGCGAATCGTGCTCACCGCCGGCGCTCGCAGACGTGCGACGCCATAGCCGAGCGCTGACGCGACACAGATCAGCGTGACGAGCACTGTCACGAGCCGGAGCACAGGCGAGACGCCGCGCGCCGTGACCGCAGCGAACGTAGCCGGCAGCAGCAGGACGCCGAACTCGACGCCCCAGATGCCGGTGACGGCCGCGATCTGAATCACGGGCAGCGCGCTCGCCTGTGTGTAAGCGACATTGCCAAACGTGCCGTGCGGTGAGAGAC
>DASZVJ010000090.1:0-22937 GCA_035547155.1 Vicinamibacterales bacterium | reverse complement strand
CCGAGCCACTTGCCCGTGAGGTTGATCGTCATCGTGCCCTGCGCGCCGGTCGACTTGACGGACATCCTGATGCTCTCGCGCGACAGGGCTTCGATGTGCGCGACGTCGGTGCGTTTGGTGTCGCCGGTGCACTGACGCGTGAAGTCCGCCGTCGTTCGTGTCACGCTCTTCGACACGACCTTGCAGTCGTCGTCATCGTCCATTTTGCCGAGGTTGAGATCCTTCAGATCGTCGGCCGTGATGCAGTTCGTATCCGTGTGCGGCTTGCGCATCTCCGCTTCGATCTTCGCGCGCTGTTCTGGCGGCAGCGACTCGAGACCGGGAATCGCGCCCATCATCCCGCCGACGGTCATTTCCCATTGGCCCACGCGGACGTCGAACGCCGGAGCCTGCGCGCGCGCCGCCGCCCCCAGCACCATGAACACGGCCATGACAGCAGAACAGGCGAGTTTCATGGCGGCAGGATAGCGCAATTCGGGTTCTAGGGTTCTGAGGTTCCAGGGTGCTGGGGTTCGGGTTCTAGAGTTCGAGAGTTC
Organism: Vicinamibacterales bacterium; assembly: GCA_035547155.1. Lineage (GTDB taxonomy): Bacteria > Acidobacteriota > Vicinamibacteria > Vicinamibacterales > SCN-69-37 > CAZNMF01. Next base: position 22,401 of record DASZVJ010000090.1, on the reverse strand, counting down.
CGAGGTTCGGGTTCCAAAGTTCGAGAGTTCCGAGGTTCGAACCCAGAACCGTAGAACCCTCGAACCCGAACCTCAGAACCCTGGCACCCCAGAACCCGAGAACCTTCCCATAAAATGATTGGACTGTGTCGACTTCCACGACGACGACGTCGAACGCCAAGCTGCAGATGCTGTTGGCCGACGCGCGCTTTCCGGCGAAATACAAGCCGATCCTGGTGCACTTCTTCGCGACGTATCAGTCCGCGCTCGTGGAGGCGGGCCTGAAGCCGGAGGCCTACGATCATCTGCTCTGCGGCTTCGTGGACCGGATGGAGGAACGGCTGCAGTGGCCGTTCACCTTCGAGCCCTATCATCGCCAGATCACCGAGCCATTCGACTACTACACCTTCGGCGTCGAGTTCCTGCGTCCGCTCGTCGACAAGCGGAAGTCATCGGTTCGCGGCCGCGAGCACCTCGATACGGCCGCACGACATCTCGACGCCGGCGAGAACGTGATCTTCCTCGCGAACCATCAGACCGAAGGCGATCCGCAGGCCATCAGCCTGCTGCTCGAGGATTCGTATCCCGCGATCGGCCGGCAGATGATCTTCGCGGCCGGCGAGCGCGTGACGACCGATCCGCTCGCCGTGCCGTTCAGCATGGGACGCAACCTGCTCTGCATCTACTCGAAGCGCTACATCGATCACCCGCCCGAGCAGAAGCACACCAAGCAGCATCACAACCGCAAGACGATGGAGCGGATGCGGGAGCTGTTGTCCGAAGGCGGCCAGTGCGTCTACGTCGCGCCGAGCGGCGGACGCGATCGTCCCAACCCGCAGGGCGTCGTCGAAGTCGCGGCGTTCGATCCGCAGAGCGTCGAGATGTTCTACCTGATGGCGCAGCGCGCCGAACGGCCGTCGCACTTCTACCCGATGGCGCTTGCGACGTACGACTTCCTGCCGCCGCCGGAGACCGTGCGCACCGAGCTCGGCGAGACGCGGCACATCAAGCGGACGGGCATCCATCTCGCGATCGGCACCGAGATCGACATGGAGCGCTTTCCCGGCGGCGACACGGACGACCGCCGCGCGCGCCGCGCAGCCCGCGCGCAGCACATCTGGGAGCGCGTCAACGCGGACTACGTGACGCTCGGACGCTGACGACCACATCACACGCGCGACGATGCCATTCCTTCACCGCCTGCGCGATCGCAAGGAATGGCAGTTCTTCGCCACGCTGCCCCGCGGCGGCCGCATGCTCGCGCTCGCATGGTGGATCGTCGTCGTCCTCCGCGGCGTGCTGCCGGCGCTCTTCGCGGTCGCGATGGGCGTGCTCGTCGCTGCGGTCCAACACGGCCACAGCCTCACGATGCCGCTGGCCGTCACCGGCGCGCTGTTCGTCGTCATCCAGATCCTGACGCCGCTGCACACCGCCATCAGTCACAACCTCGGCGATCGTCTCGCGGCGTGGCTCTACGATCGGCTCACGATCGCGTGCGTGCGGCCGGCTGGGCTCGCGCATCTCGAAGACGCGTCGCTCGCCGCGGATCTGACGGCGGCGCGCGACTTCGATCTCGGCATGACCGGCCCGCCGCTGTCGTATTCGATGGACTTCATCGCCGGCGGCCTCGCAGGCACGATCGTCGGGCTCGCGTCGGCCGCCGTGCTGTTCGCGTACGCGTGGTGGGCGCCGCTGCTGCTGGTGGTGGCGTGGTTCTCGACGCACTGGCTGCTGCGCGAGAGCGGCGTCTGGCGCGATCGCCACACGCCGGAGGTCCGCCGTGCGCAGCGCGACGCCGACTACATGTATCGCCTGGCCGTCGATCCGCCGGCCGGCAAGGAGATCCGGCTCTTCGGCCTCGCCGACTGGACGCTCGCGCGCTTCGTCGCGCGCCGTACGCGGCTGCATGATCTGCAGTACACGGCGACGCGGCTGCGCGAGCGGCCGCTCATCTGGTGTCTGCTCATCGTCACGACGGCCAACGTCCTCGTGCTCTGGTCGCTCGTGTCCGCGCTGCAGGCGGGTCACATCGATCTCGGCCGCATCATCATCTACGCGCAGTGCGTCATCGGCACGTCGGCGATCGCCTTCGGCGGTTTCAACTGGGCGCTCGACGGCGCGTCGGCGCCCGTGGCCGCCGTGCAGCGTCTCGGCCCGGCCATGGCGGCTGCGGGCCGGCTCGCGACCGGTCACCGCGCCGCGGCCGGACTGCCCGCGCGGGAGATTCGCTTCCGCGACGTGACGTTCGCCTATCCGGACGGCGCGCCGGTACTCGACGGATTCTCGCTGACGATTCCTGCCGGCACGTCGCTCGCGATCGTCGGTCAGAACGGCGCGGGCAAGACGACGCTCGCCAAGCTGCTCTGCCGGCTGTACGACCCGCAGCACGGCGCGATCGAGATCGACGGCGTCGATCTGCGCGATCTCGATCTGGCGAGCTGGCGATCGCGGCTCGCCGCCGTCTTCCAGGACTTCACGCGCTTCCACTGGTCGCTGCGCGACAACGTCTCGCCCGGCGGCGTGCGAGACGATGTCGTCCGCGCGTCGCTCGAGGCGGCCGGCGCGTCGCAGCTCGGCAGTCTGGACACCGTGCTCGCGCGCGGCTACGACAACGGCACCGATCTGTCTGGCGGTCAATGGCAGCGCGTCGCGCTCGCGCGGGCGTTGTCCGCCGTCGCGCGCGACGCGGGCCTCGTCCTGCTCGACGAGCCGACGGCGCAGCTCGACGTGCGCGGCGAAGCGGAGATCTTCCAGCGCCTGCTGGCCGCCACGCGCCGCTGCACGACGATCCTGATCTCGCACCGGTTCTCGACCGTCCGTCGTGCCGATCGCATCTGCGTCATCGAGCACGGCAAAGTCGTCGAGCTCGGCTCGCACGACGAGCTGATGGCCCTCGGCGGCCGCTATCGCACGATGTTCGATCTGCAGGCGCAGCGCTTCACGAGCGAAGATGAGGAAGGACGGCGATATGACGTCCTCGCGTGAACGTGCGCGCGTCATCGAGCCGCTTCCTCCCGGCCTGTCGTCGATGTGGCGGCTGTGCAAGCTCGGCTATCGCCACGAGCCGAGCCTGATCGTCGTGTCGTTCGTGCTCGCGCTGCTTTCCGCGCTGCCGGATGCGCTGCTGGCGCTCTGGCTGACGTGGATCGGCGAAGGCGCGCTGACCGGGCACTGGCGGCTCGTGCGGTTCGCGGCGATCGCGATCGGCATCTCCGCCACGGCGACGTGGTTCCTGCAGACCGTCAGCACGCGCGTGCAGCGGCGCTTCCGCGACAAGGTAACGATCGCGCTCGAGTCGCACGTCGCGACGCTGCTCGCGACAATCCCGACGATCGCACATCAGGAACGGCCCGAGTATCTCGATCGCCTGGTAGTCCTGCGCAATCAGGTCTTCATGCTCGACCACATGTACATGTCGCTGTTCACGACGTGTGCGTGGATCCTGCGGCTGGCGATCACGATCGGCCTGCTCGTGTCGATCCATCCGGCGCTCGCGCTGCTGACGTTGTTCGCGGTCCCTACGGTCATCACGTCCGCGTGGCGGCCGGGCGTCGAGCGCCGCGCCTCCGAGCACAGCGCGCCGTCGCTGCGGCTCGCGCGGCATCTTTTCGACCTCGCCACCACTGCTGTGCCTGGCAAGGAAGTCCGCGTGATGGGCATCGGCGATCGGCTGATCGCCGATCGCCGCCGCGCATTGGCATTCGGCCATCAGCTCATCGCGAGGGCACGCTGGCGCTCGGCGGCGTGGCATGCGCTCGCGTGGGCGATCTTCGGCCTCGCGTACGTCGCCGCCATCGTGTTCGTCGCGATTGGCTTGCGCGCGCCCGTCGGCGGCGTGCTGCTCGCGCTCGCGGCCGGATCGCGCCTGTCCTACTACGTCGGCGCGACCGTCGGCGAGATCGGCTTTCTCCGCGGCATCTGGCTGGATGCCGCACGTCGTCTCGCATGGCTCGAGGACTACGCCACCGCGGCCGCGGCGCGCGCGGATCAGCCGGCTCCGGATCGGCTCGCCGGCCGCATCACCTTCGATCACGTGTCGTTCGCGTATCCCGGCACCGATCGGCTCGTCCTCGACGACGTGTCCCTCGATCTGCCCGCGGGCGCGGTGGTCGCGATTGTCGGCGAGAACGGCGCCGGCAAGTCGACACTCGTGAAGCTGCTCGCGAAGATGTACGAGCCGACGCGCGGGCGCATCCTCGTCGACGGGATCGATCTCGCACGCGTGCCCGCGTCCACATGGCGCGCACGCCTCGCCGGCGCGTTCCAGGATTTCTTCAAATTCGAGCTGCGCGCGCACGAGGCGATCGGCGTCGGCCATCTGTCGCACATCGACGATGCACGCGCCGTGACGTCGGCCGTCGATCGCGCCGGCGCCGGCGACGTCGTCGCGCGACTGCCCGCCGGGCTGGACACGCAGCTCGGTCCCGCGTGGCCGGACGGCGTGGACGTGAGCTTCGGCCAGTGGCAGAAGCTCGCGCTCGCGCGCGGGTTCATGCGCGAGCAGCCGATCGTGCTGGTACTCGACGAGCCGACAGCCGCGCTCGACGCGGAAACGGAGCACGCGCTGTTCGAGCGCTATGCGGCGGCCGTGCGCGACGCCGGCGGCAACGGCCGTCTCACGATCCTCGTGTCGCACCGCTTCTCCACCGTCCGCATGGCCGACCTCATCGTCGTCCTCGACGGCGCGCGCGTCGCGGAGGCAGGCACGCACGCCGAGCTGATGGCCGCACGCGGTCCGTACGCGCAGTTGTACGAGATTCAAGCGGCGGCATACGGGGCGTGACGACACGGGCGGCCCCCGTGGCCGCCCGATTTGCTGGTCGCCCGTAACCCGTGGCCTGTCGCCGTTACTCGTACCTCATCGCCTGCACGGGATCGACGTGGCTCGCGCGGCGCGCGGGAATCCAGGCGGCGAGCACCGCGACGATCGTGAGGACAATCGGCACGCCGACAAAGACGATTGGGTCCGACGCGCCGACGCCGAACAATAGCGTCGCGAGAAACCGCGTGAGACCGAATGCGCCCGCGAGCCCGACGATGATGCCGACGACGGCGAGACGCAGCCCTTGGAAAACGACCATGCGCCGGACGCCTCCCGCGTCGGCGCCGAGCGCCAGACGGATGCCGATCTCCTGCGTGCGTTGCTCCACCGAGTACGCCAGCAGACCGTAGATGCCAATCGCTGCGAGCAGCAGGGCCGAGACGCCGAACGCCGTCATGAGCCACATGTTGAACTGCTGGCGTGACGTCGCGCGATTGACGACCTCGCCCATGGTCCGCACGTCCGACACCGGCAGGCCCGTCGACTGACGCAGCGCGGCCTGCACGGCGGTGGTCAACGTCGCCGGCGCCGTTTGCGTCCGCACCACCCACGCGAGCGGCATGATGCTCGCGTTGAGCACGGTGACGGCGTCGGGCACCTGCGCCTGCGGCACGTACATCTGCGGCCGCGGATCGTTCTGGAGACCGCCATCGCGGACGTCGTGGACGATGCCGACGATCTGCCGCTCGGTCTCGGTCGAGAACTCGCGCATCACGCCACGGCCGATGACCAGCCGATCGTTCAGCGGATCGCCGTTCGGCCAGAAGTGATGCGCCATCGCCTCGTTGATCATCACGACGGGTTGACTGTGCGCGGTGTCGCGATCGGAGAAGGCGCGGCCGCGAACGATCGGAATCTGGAAGACGTCGAAGTAGCCGGGCGAGATCGTCAGCCATCCGCCGTCGCCGTGAAAGGGCCCTTGCTCGAGCGGCCGGCCGGCGATGATGAACGGCAATCCATAGCCGCCTTCGAGCGGGACGCAGCACGCGGCACTCGCCGCCGCGACGCCGGGCACCGCGCGCAGACGCTCGACGCCGACGCGTACGAGCTGCTCGACGCTCTCCGACGTCGCGTACTTCACGTCGCCGAGCGCCGTGCGCATCGTCAGCACGTGCGAGGCCTCGAAGCCAGGATCGACCGCCCGGAGCGCCATCGCGGTACGCACGAGCAGTGCGGAGCCGATCAGCAGGATCAGCGCGAGCGCGGTCTCCACGATGACGAGCAGCGCGCGTGTCTTCTGCTGACGCGCGCCCGTGCCCGAGCGGCCCGCGCTTTCCTTGAGGACGGCGCCGAGATCCGCGCGCGAGGCGTGAATCGCGGGCGCCAGGCCGAAGACGACGCCCGTGACGATCGACACGGCCAGCGTGAACAGCAGCACGCGCCAATCGACGCCGACGCCGATCCCGTTCTCGCCGATGCGCGGCAGGCCCGCGGTGTTGATGGCGAGCAGCGCGCGAATGCCGAGTAGACCCGCGCCGAGGCCGAGCACGCCGCCCGTGATCGACAACAGCAGACTCTCCGTCAGCAGCTGGCGCATGATTCGCCAGCGGCTCGCGCCGATCGCCGCGCGAATGGCCATCTCACGCTTGCGGCCCGCGGCGCGCACGAGCAGCAAATTCGCGACGTTCGCGCACGCGATCAGCAAGACGAACGCGACCGCGCCGGCGAGGATCCACAACGTCGCGCGCACGTCGCGGACGAGCGAGTCCCGCAGACGAATCGCAATGAACTCCTCGTCGTTCTGGAGCGCCGTCGGGAATCGCGCGCGATACGCCGACGTCGACGCGCGCAGAGCCGCCTGCGCCTGAGCAAACGTCACTCCCGGTGCGAGACGGCCGGCGACCTGAAAGTAGTGCCCCTGATCGCTCGTGTTGGGATCGAGACGGAACGGAATCCAAAGGCTCGGCATCCGGTCGATCTCGGCGAGCGCCGGCGGCGCGTCCGCAACACCGATGACCGTGTGCGGCGCGCCGTTCAGCGACAGCACGCGGCCGATGATGTCGGCCCGGCCACCGAACCGCCGTTGCCACGTCGCGCGGCTCAGGACGACGACGGGCGCCGCGCCGGGCCGATCGTCCTGCTCCGCGAACACGCGGCCCTGCACGATCGGCACGCCGAACAGCGCGAAGTAGCTCGCCGATACCTGCCCGGCCTGAAGCTGCTCCGGCGTCTCGCCGCCGGTGTACGTGATCACGTTCGTGCGGAAGGCCGTGACGTCGCGGAAGGCGCTCGTTTGGTTGTGCCAGTGCGCGAACTTGGCCGGCGATCCGCCGTCGTTCTCGCCTTGCGGCACGTGCGTCGCGAACAGGACGACGCGATCGGGCTCGGGAAACCCGAGCGGCTTCAACAGGACGGCGTTGACGATCGAGAAGATCGCCGTGTTGGCGCCGATGCCGAGCGTCAGCGCCGCCAGCGCCGACACCGTGAACCCAGGCCGCTGACGGAACATCCGAAGCGCGTGGCGAATCATGAAGGCTCCCGTCTACTCCTACGCACGGACGGCGCGGACGTGGACTGAGCTATTGGACACCGGACAGGTTGGGATAGTTGGGCGAGCGTTCTATTTTAGTTCGAAGTTCGAAGTTCGAAGTTCGAAGTTCGAAGTTTCCTAGAGCTCCGCCCAGCGTCGCACGAGCCGCTGATAGAGATGGCCGAGCTGCGCGATCGCCTCGGCATCGGCGCCGGAGGCGGTGAGCCGTTTGATGGTCGTGTCGAGATCGAGCAGCAGGTCGCGCGGCTCGCGATCGCGAATCAGGCTCTGCACCCAGAATCGTGCGGCCAGACGGACGCCGCGCGTGACGGGGCGCATCGCGTGCTCGACGACCGCGGGAAAGAGCACGACGTGGCCCGCGCGCTCTTTCGCGGCGTACGTGCCGAACGCGTCCATGATCACGAGCTCACCCTCGTCGTAGTCTTCGGGATCCGACAGGAAGATCACACCCGACAGATCCGCGCGCATCCGCAGCGGCGACCCGGGCAGCGTGCGCACGGCCTCGTCGACGATCGGCGCGGACGCCGGCGCGCCACGGTCGCGCTCGAAGATCGGCGGAAACAGGCGCAGCGGCAGCGCCGCCGCGGTGAACAGCGCGCTCCGGCCGAGCGCATCGGCGATCCGATCACCCAGCCGCCAGGACAGCGGATCGTGATCGTCGAGATGCAGACACGCCGCCGCGCTCAGATCGCCAACAGCGCCGCTGGCGTCTACCCACGGCGCCGTGACGAGCAGGTGGCGGAGATCCGCCACCTGCTCCGGTGAGAGCACATCGGGAATGTGAAGAAACACGTCCCGGCGTCAGAACGTCACGATGGGGCTGAAGATCACGGCCCGGCCCGGACCGGGGATGAAGTGTCCGGAGTAGCCGCGGTCGACGTACCGGGCATTCGAGAGGTTCAACCCGTTGACCTGCACGCTGACGTGCTTGTTGAGCTCGCACGTCGCGACCGCGCTATAGAGCCAGTACCGCGTGAGATCGCGGATCGCCTGCGCGTTGGCCGTCGTGATCGCGTTCGTGTTGTTGAAATAGTAGCCGTCGGTGTACTGCGCGCCGCCGCCGACCGTGACGCGCGCAATCTGGTACGTCGACCAGATGTTGAACGAGCTCTTCGGCACGTACGACAACTGCTTGTCGACCTCGGCCGCATTGCCCGAGTCGTCGATCTTGCTCTGCATCACGGACAAGCCGCCGAACACCTGCCAGGCGCGCGTCAGATTGCCGGAGAGGCCCAGCTCGGCGCCCTGCACGTGCTGGTTGCCGGCGAGCACGGTCGCGCCGGACGCGTCGGTCGTCTTCGCGTTGGTCTTGTCGGTGCGGAACACGGCAATCGACGCGAACAGGCCGTTGCGGACGTCCCACTTCGTGCCGACTTCGACGTTGCGGCTCCGCTCCGGCGGCAGGGCCTGGCTGTTGCCGCCAGTCGCGGCGAGCGTCAGACCGAAGCTGCCATCGAACGACGGCGTGAACGACGTGCTGTACGCGGCGTAGAGGCTGCCGCGCTCCACCGGCTTGTAGACGACGCCGGCGCGGCCGCTGAGGGCCTTGTCCGTGCGCGAGAAGCTCGTCGTCACGCCGGTCGTCGCCGTGTTCGCGTAGTCGACGTGCACGTGATCGCCGCGCACGCTGAGATCCGCCTGGACCTTGCCCATCTTCAGCGTGTCGAACGCGTAGACCGCCTGCGAGTTCGCGTGTCCCTCGGTCGCCGCGCCCGTGCGCACGAGCGCCGGCGTGTACGCCTGATAGGGATCGGGATGGAACAGGTCCGTCACCGGCGGCCGGCCATTGGTGAACGCGTCGGTCAGCGCGTAGCTCGGCTGATTGTCGTGCGACAGCTCGAGACCCGCGACGAACGCGTGGCGGATCGCGCCGGTCTCGAAGCGCGTCGTCAGGTCGGTCTGGTTGGTGAACGACTTGTCGTCGCGCTCCTGGTACTTCGTGTCTGTCCGGCGCATCTGCGGCACGGTCGGATCGAAGAACGGATCGGCGCCGCCGTTGCTCGCCGACGCCGCGCGCGGCGGCGTGACGATGCGATCCAGATAGTTGCGGCCGTAGCGTGTGAGGTTGCGCACGCTGGTCTGCGGCGAGAACCGGTGATCGACGGTCACCGTGCCCACGTCCGACGTCAGCTTTTCGTGATCGCGCGCGGCGAGACCGTAGAAGTTGCTGAAGTCGAGGTCCGTGACGGTGATGCCCTGCGCGTTGGCCAGATCGGGCAGCGTCGCGGGCAGGCCGTAGTCGGGGATGTTGTTCTGCTGGAGACGCTGGTAGTTGATGGTCACCTGCGTCGGCGTGCCGAGTCCGAGCGCAAGTGACGGCGCGAGGCCCCAGCCCTTGTTCTTGACGACGTCGCGGCGCGGCACGCCGGAGTCCTGCCCCATCAAGTTGAGCCGGACCGCCGCCGTCTTCGAGATCCGGCGATTGATGTCGGCCGTGAAGCGCTTGTAGTCTGCCGAGCCGCCGCCGAACTGCATCGACGTGGCATCGGTGGCGTTGGCCGCCTTCGTCACCATGTTGATCGAGCCGCCGGCCGATCCGCGTCCCGCCACGACCGACGAGGGCCCTTTGGCGACCTCGACCGCTTCGGTGTTGAACGTGTCGCGGCTCGCGACGCCCGGATCGCGCGCGCCGTCGATGTAGACGTCGTTGCGCGCGCTGAAACCGCGAATCAGGAAGTTGTCGCCCGGCGCGGTGCCGCCCTCGCCCGCCGTCAGCGTGATGCCCGGCGTGTTGCGCAGCGCATCGCGCAGCGACGTCGCGCCCTGCTCCTGCAGCACGGTCTGCGGAATGACGACGACGGTCGCCGGCGTGTCGCGCAGCGGCTCGGTGTACTTCGGCGAGGCCGGCTGCGGCGTCACGCCGAGCACGTCGACCGACTCGGCGAGCGTGCGCATCGAGAGGCGAATCGTCGTCGCGTCGACGGTGGTCGCTTCGACCAGCGTGCCCGCCAGCAGCCGATCGAGCGCCTGGGCCACGGACATGCGGCCCGACACGCCCGGCGACTGGACGTTGAGAATGTCGTGGACGGCCACTTCCGCCTTGATGCCGGTGACGCGCTGGAACTGCGCGAGCACGACGTCCAGCGGTCCGGCCGGGATCGCGAAGTCCATCACGCGCTGGTCGCGGGCGGACTGCAAGGTGCCCGCGGCAGTCGAGCCCGCGTTGGCCGTGTCCATGGCCGGGACGCCCTGTGCGGGTGCCGCGGCCGCGGCGGTCGAGGTCATGGTGCCCGACGCTGCGACGGCCGCGCCGAGAACGAACCAGTTCTGCTTCTTCTTCATAAGGTCGCCATCTCCGTGCGTGGGATGAAAGTCGTCTGACGGATGAGTTTGTGAGACGAGTCTCACTACGGCGACCTACTTTATACGACCTTTTTAGTCTGTCAATAGGTTTTCTGGCGTGTTTTTGCTTTTCAAGACCTCACTGGTCCGATTTATGAGCCGCTTTGGCCTCGCATCTTCCGCTCGAGCAGGTACTTGGCGGCGAGCGTCACGGATCCCGTTGCGCGGCCACGACCTCCCGTCTACCATCGACGCGCGTGGCCGTTGCTGTCACATCGGAGCCTGCCTCGACGTCACATCCGGCAGATGAGCGCGCGGCCACGGCCGTCTACATCCCGGCGCTCGACGGCATCCGTTTCCTCGCGTTCGCGTTGGTGTTCCTCAATCACGCGGGCGGACCGGCGGCGTTCGAGCCGGTGAGCCGCGCCGTCTCGACGGTGCTGACCTTCGGCTGGATGGGCGTCGATATCTTTCTTTGCCTGAGCGGCTTCCTGATCGCGACGCTGCTTCTGCGCGAAATCGCCGCGACGCATGGCGTCTCCGTCCGCTGGTTCTACGCCAGGCGGGCGTTGCGGATCTGGCCGCTCTACTACCTCATGCTGGCCATCGGGTTCGGGGTCGCGCCGTGGCTGCTGAAACAGACGGGCACGCCGGCATACGACGCACTGCTGGCGACGCATCTGTTTCCGTTCGCCACGTTGTTCGGCAACATTTCCTACGCGTTCTTCCCGGGCGATCTCGCGGCCATGGTGCCGTCCGCAGGATTCTTTGCGCACTTGTGGACCGTTGGACTCGAGGAGCAGTTCTATCTGCTGTTCCCGGTCGTGCTCGCCGCCGCTCCACGTTTCTCGACGCGCGCCGCGCTGGCAACGGCGGGCGGCGTCGTGCTCTTCTCGGTCGCCACGCGGCTGTACATCGTCGGCAACGGCATTCGCTATCCCGCCGTCTGGACGCTCACGTTCGCGCGGCTGGATCCCATCGTGCTCGGGATCGCTGGAGCCGTCATCTGGCATCGATACGGCGACGCGGTCCGCGGACTGAAGCTGTACGGCGCCGAGTTCGCCGCCGCGGCCGGCCTGATCTGGCTCGTGGTGAGCTTTCCGCAAATCAATCTGTCGTGGAACGTGGTGTGGCAGCTTCTGGCGACGGCCACGGCGTCACTGCTGCTGATCGTCGGCGTCCTGCGCTATCCGATACCCGCGGCCGCGTTCGGCTGGCGGCCGATCGCCTGGCTCGGCAAAATCTCGTACGGCCTCTACGTCTTTCACCTGCTCGTGCTCTATCTCTACGGCTCGAAGATCGCCCCGCATGTCGTCGCGCCGGGCCTCATTCGTCCGTTCCTCAATCTCGCGCTGTCCCTGGTGCTCACGATCGGCGTCGCGGCGATTTCGTACTACGCGTACGAGCGCCCGTTCCTCCGAATCAAGACGCGCTTCACGCACATCCGCTCGCGTCCCGCGTAGCCAGGACTGGACGTCGCGCGCGTCCGCTGAACGCGGTCATCAAGACTCGAGCTTGAACTTCGCGCTTGACCGACCTGAATGGTCGGACTTAAGCTAGGCGACGTTGCAAGTGAGATCGGATCTCACTTGCGAGTCCCGCCAGGTGCTGGAACACCCGGCGGGACGGCCGAACGCAGGTCCGGAGAGAACCGTTCATCACGTGCTTTGCGTGACGCGTCCGGTGTCCGCATTCTAGCGGACGCCGCCGCGCTTCGCACGCCTCCTCCCTGCCGTTCGTTTTCGACGAAAGGAAACGGCCATCATGGGCAGGCGTGTCACCGCACGACGTCTGACGTTCGTACTCGCGCTACTTCTTCCCCTGCTATTTCTCGCGGGATCTTCACATGTGATCGCCGCGGATGACCAGACGTCATCGGCGTCGACCGATCGTCTCGGCGGCCTTCACGGCCGCATCGCCGATCCCGAAGGCCTTCCGGTCGTCGATCTGACCGTGACGATTCGCAGCGTGCTGTCGGGCACGTCGACGACCGTCACGACGGCCGCGGACGGCACGTTCGCCGCCCGCGGCCTGACGCCGGGCTTCTACGAGATCACGGCCTCGAAGCCGGGCCTGACGCTCGATCCCAGACGCGTGCTCGTGTCGGCCGGCGAGACGCTCGAGGCCGGCGATCTCGCGCTCGCCTTCGCGCGCGCGAGAGAGGACGTCGTCGTCTCCGCGTCGCGCGTGACCGAGCTCGAGAGCGACACGCCGACGAAAGTCGTCGCGATCGCGCGCGACGAGATCCGCCACACCGGCTACGAGCGCGTCGGTGACGTGCTGGCCGACGTGCCTGGCGTCGTCACGCGCACGCAGTCGTACGGCGTCGGGCTCCAGGCCGGCGAGCAGATCGACGGCATCGACACGAAAGAGACCGCCGTGCTGCTCGACGGGCTGCCGCTCGCCGGCGCGCGCGGCATCAACAGCGGCGTCGTCGATCTGAATCAGCAGTCGATCGGGCCGGTCGAGCGCGTCGAAGTCGTCAAAGGCGCCGCGTCGGCGCTCTACGGCACGGACGCGATCGGCGGCGTGATCAATCTCGTCTCGCGCGAGCCGTCGACGCCGCTCGATCTCGACGCGACGCTGTCGGGCGGATCGCTCGGCGTGTTCGACAGCCGCGCCAGCATCGGCGGCCGCTGGAGCAAGCTGACGGCGTTTCTCGACGTCGAGCATCATCAGCGCGACGGCTACTCGCTCCTGCCCAACGACTCGTCGACGGTCGGTGCCGACGAGCACCGGCAGGACGTGATGGCCAAAGTCCGCTACGCCTTCACGCCGCGCGCGGCGCTGAGCTTCACGGGCACGAGCTACAACAACCATCAGCAGGGCCGCGGCACGACGGTCAACGTCGATCCGAACACCGGACGCTACTCGAGCGCGCCGACGGCGCTCCGCTCGAATGACGATGGCCAGACCGCGGCGGTGACGGGCGACTTCGCGCTCAGCTCGTCGACGTCGCTGCAGGTGCGCGGCTACACGTCGACGTATGACGAAGGATCGAACAGCCGGCTGATCACCGGCGGCATCGAAGGGCCGGAGTTCGACATCGGCACGCTGCACGAGGCGTATCGGCGCGCAGACGCGACGATCAGTCAGCAGCTCGGCCGCTGGCAGTTCCTGCAGGGCGGCTACGAAGGCGCGCACGACGCCTATCGCGGCGACAACCGCATCGTCGGCGCCAACGCCGGGCAGACGCTGACGACGCAGGATCTGTGGATTCAGGATCGCATTCAGCCGGCGAGCGCGGTCGTGATCACGCTCGGCGGCCGCTACCAGCACAACTCGCAGTTCGGCGATCACTTCGTGCCGAAAGCGGGCCTCGTCTATCGCGCGACCAATCACTTCACGCTGCGCGGCGCGGCAGGACAGGGCTTCCGCGCGCCGAATCTCGGCGAGCTCTACTACCACCTCCTGCATCTCGAGTACGGCTACCAGGTGATCGGCAATCCGACGCTCGAGCCGGAGACGAGCCGGTCGTACTCCGGCGGCGCGACGTTCGCGGCCGGACGCGTGCAGCTCTCGCTCAACACCTTCCGGCACGATCTGCAGAACCTGATCAACTACGTGTCGGTGTGCGATGTGACGAGCGGCCAGGACTGCTCGGGCCCGGCGCTCGACGCGATCATGGCGCAGCACGGCGTCCCGCCGTCGTTCGAGTACGACTCGTCGGGCGGCGCGTACTTCACGTTCGTGAACGTGAACGTCGATCGCGCGCGTACGCAAGGGCTCGACGTCGACGGCCGCGTCGCGCTGACGCGCACGCTCTCGTTCTCGGGCGCGTACACGTATCTGAGCGCGATCGACGCGACGACGAACGTGTGGCTGCCCTATCGCAGCCGCCATCAGGGGCACGTCAAGCTCGAGTACGCGCTGCCGGCGTGGGGCCTCGTCGCAAACGTGCGTGGCACGTTCTTCGGCAAGTGGCCGACGAGCTCGGACGAGAACGGCCCGTCCGACTTCGCCTACGCGTACCAGATCTGGAACGTCTACGCATCGAAGACGCTCGCGCGAGGCGTGCGGGTATTCGCCGCGGTCGACAACCTCGGAGACAGCCGCGACCGCAAGCTGACGGAAGCGCAGCCGACGTTCGATCGGCCCGACTACGGCCGGACCGCGCGGTTCGGCGTGCAGTACAGCTTCACGCGGCGATGACGATCGTGCGCGCCTTTGGGAGACCGTTCATGAATCGAGTGGCTCGTCACGTCACGCTGGTGTTCACGTTCATGGCTGCGATGTTCGCGGGCCGGACGGCGGTCGCGCAGGACCGATCGACCGGCATCCTGCTGATGGCGCACGGCGGCAGCGCGGGCTGGAACGATCAGGTCCGCGCGGTCGCCGCCGAAACGGACAAGCAGATGCCGACGGAAGTCGCCTTCGGCATGGCGGATCGATCGACGCTGCAACAAGGCGTCGACGCGCTGACGAAGCGCGGCGTCACGACGATCGTCGCGGTGCCGCTGTTCGTGTCGTCGCACAGCAGCGTGATCGAGTCGACGAAGTATCTACTCGGCCTGCGTGCGGACGCGCCGGAGGATCTCGCGGCATTTGCGAGCATGGGCGACATGGATCATGGGGGCGCCTCTACGCACGCCATGGCCGGTCACGACATGTCCGCGCATGCGGCGGACGACGCCAAGGATGCCAAGGGCCTGCCTCGGCCGGTGACGTCGACGATCCCGATTCGCATGTCGCCGGCGCTCGATCATCATCCGATCGTCGCCGACATCCTCGCCGACCGCGCCGCGGCGATCGGCAAAGACCCGTCGCACGAGGTCCTCGTCCTCGTCGCGCACGGGCCGAACGACGACGCCGAGAACGCCGAGTGGCTGGCCGACATGGCCGCATTGGCGCAGCGGATCAAGACGCGTGCGTCCTACGCGCGGATCGAGTGCGTCACGCTCCGAGACGACGCGGCGCCCGCGGTGCGCGATCGGGCGACGGCCGATCTCCGCACGGCCGTGCAGTCGGCCGATGACGCCGGCTATCGCGTGCTCGTCACGCCGCTGCTGCTCTCCTACGGCGGCATCGAGAACGGTCTGCGGCAGCGGCTCGACGGCCTGCAGCACGCGCTGTCGCCGCAGGCGCTCCTGCCCGACGCGCGCATCGCCAGATGGGTGATCGAGAGCGCGCGGCCCGCCGACTCGGTCGGCAAGTAACGCGAGGAAACGCTCATGCCGATGCCACCGACACCGGATCACGCGATGCTGGAGCCGTGCGACGACGGCACGGACTGGCGCGTCACGCAGTGCGCGTGCGGCCAGCTCACGCTGCGCCTGGGCCACGCGCGCTTCGACTTCTCGCGCGAGGAGTTCGCCGAGCTCTATCGGCTCGTCCAGCACGCGATGGTCGAGTTCCAGATCGCGGAGAGCCGCCGGACCGTCCATCACGTGCGCGCGACGACGGCGCATTGAAGCCGGGTCCGCAGGGCTGAAGCGCCGCGGCGACGTCTGAATAGGCAGAACGTGGGCCGCGGGCTTCAGCCCGCCGCGAGGCCCCGCCGGCCTGAAGGCCGGCGGCTACGTACGTCGTCGAGTGCCGGTCCGCACGGCAGTGTTGACATCCGACACTAGCGCCTGCTAGTGTCGCACGTCGACACCATGGCCTGGCAAGATCTGCGGCTGCGTCTTCGCGCCCTCGTCCTCCGGCGTCAGACCGAACAGGAGCTCGACGAGGAGCTGGCGTTCCACATCGAGCGCGAGGCGCACAAGCACATCGCGGCCGGCATGAGCCGTGACGAGGCGCTGGCGCTGGCCCGCACGCGCTTCGGCTCTCAGCCGCGCGCGGCCGACGAGTGCCGCGACGTCCGCGGCACAGCGACCATCGACGCGCTCGCGCGCGACGTCGTCTACGCGCTTCGCACGTGCCGTCGGGCGCCACTCGCTTCGCTGACGATCGTCACCACGATCGCGCTCGGCCTCGCGCTCGTCACCGTCGCCTTCACGGTCTACAACGCGGTCTTTCTGCGCGCCGATGCGGTGCGCAGTCCGGAGCAGCTGTTCCTCGTCGAGCGGCCGACGCGGCCGGATCTTCGGCGTCGGCCCGGCTTCGGCGCCTGGACGCCATTCACGCTCCACGAGTTCGAGATCGTTCGTCGCGACACGGACGTCCTGACCGACGCCGCGGCGACCACGTTTCCCGTTCAAGCGCGCATCAACGGCCTCGCCACCAGCGGCGTGCTCGTCAGCGGCAATTTCTTCGAGATGCTCGGCGCGAGCGCCGCGCTCGGACGCGCGCTCGTGCCCGCCGATGACGATCGTGCCGGCGGCGCGCCGGCGATCGTTCTGAGCGACCGCGGGTGGAAGAAGCTGTTTCAACGCGATCGCGGCGCGATTGGCGGCCGCGTCTCGGTCAACGGGTTTTCCTACGACGTGATCGGCGTAATGGCCGAGGACTTTCGGGGACTCCAGGTCTCACCGCCCGATTTCTGGGCGCCGCTCTCCTCCGCCGCTCAACTCGACCCGACGTCGATCCGCGACGGCGAGGTCGTCTTACCCCTCGTCATCGGACGGTTGAAGCCCGGCATCTTACAGGAGCAAGCCGAAGCGCGGCTGACCGCGTGGGCCTCCAGCCGCGACGACTTGCGGAGGATGCGGCGCGATCGACCGAACGTCATCTTTCTCACGCTGGATGATGGCACCCTCTCGCCCGAAACCTTCAAGGGCGTGATCCTGCCGCTCGCCTTCGTCTTCGGCCTGATCCTGCTGATTGCCTGCGCCAACGCCGCCAACATGCAGTTCGCGCGAGGACTGTCACGGCAGCGCGAGATCGGCATCCGTCTGTCATTGGGCGCATCTCGACGACGCGTCGTCCGCCAGCTGCTCACCGAGAGCCTCGTGCTCGCGATTGCTGCCGCAGCGCTCGGCGTCGTGCTGTCGCGTCTTCTGCTGGCCGGCACGCTCGCCGGTGCGAGCGCGGCGATGCTGCCCGAGATCGCGGAACGTCTGGACATCGCTCCGCTGCCGCTCGATTGGCGGATCCTGCTGTTCCTTTTCGGCGGCGCGCTCGTGTCGACGATGTTGTTCGGCCTCGTGCCGGCGTTCCGCGCGACGCGAATCGAGCTGGTCCGCACGATGAAGGGCGAGACATCAAAGGCCGCGCATCCAGGCTACACGCGACGCGCGCTTGTCGCGTTGCAGGTCGGCGCGTCGGCGCTGCTGTTGGTGTCGTCGGCTGTGCTGCTGCGTAATGCCTCGACGGACGCCGCGGCCGGAGTAGGCCTACGAACGAGCGACACACTGATCGTACCGATCGCACATGAGCCGCTGCGCACGGCGCTGCTCGATCAGATCAGGAGGCAGCCAGGCGTTCGCTCGATCGCTGCGTCATGGGCGACGTTGAATGAGCTTTTGGCTTCGGCCCGGGCGGAGACGATCGTCTCGAGCCAAACGGAGCCGAGCGCAGCCCGCGGCACGCCGACGCAAGTCGGCATCGCCTACGGATTCGTGTCGCCCGAATATTTCGACACGCTCGGCATCGACATCGTGCAGGGCCGTGCCTTCACGGCTGGCGAGCGTTCGACAGACGCGGGTGTGGTCGTCGTGTCGGAGCAAGGCGCACGCCGGATCTGGCCTGACCAACAGGCGATCGGCCAGACGATCAGGTTCGAAGCCGCGCCGCCTCCAGTACCGAACGCCCCCAGTTCCGCACGAGTACCGTCACGCACGTACACGGTCGTCGGCGTGGCGCGTGATATCGGCAAGTCGTCCGGCCTGACGAATCCAGACGTCTACGTCCCCATCGCACTCGAGAGCGCCGGCCCGTCAGTCGTCGTGCGCGTGCAGAGCGACCCGGATGAAGCGCGGCGCACGCTGCTGGCGCGTCTCGTCGCCATCGATCCCGCGCTGAGCGACATCACGACATTGCGAGCGATGACGCAAGGCGCCACGTTCGGCCTGTGGCTCGCGTTCTGGCTGACTGTCGTCCTGGGCGGGCTCGCGCTGGCACTGACGGCGTCTGGCTTGTTCAGCGTGCTCTCCTACCTCGTGGAGGAACGCAAGAAGGACATCGGCGTGCGCATGGCGCTCGGCGCGACGATGCGGAACATCGCAGGCTGGGTGCTGTCGCACATGTTTCTGCCGGTGGCCGTGGGGATCACTGTCGGCGTCGGCGTCGCCGCGATGCTGCTCAGAACGGTCGTGCGATGGCTGCCGCTCGTATTCAGCAGCGACGTCCGCGTCTTCGATCCGTGGATGTACGCCGCGAGTCTTGCCGTCGTCGTCGCCGCATGTGTCCTGGCCGCTGCGATTCCTGCGCGGCGCGCCGCGCGCGTCGATCCGATCGAGACGCTCAGAAGAGATTGACTGTCCCATGACCTGGCGCGATCTGCGACTGCGTCTCCGCGCGCTCGTCCTCCGGCGCCGGACCGAGCAGGAGCTCGACGAGGAGCTCGCGTTCCACATCGAGCGCGAGGCGCACAAGCACATCGTCGCCGGCATGAGCCGCGACGAGTCGTTGGCGCGTGCGCGCGCTCGCTTCGGCTCTCAGCCGCGCGCCGCTGATGAGTGCCGCGACGTCCGCGGCACCGCGACGATCGACGCGGTTGCCCGTGACGTCGTCTACGCGTTTCGCACCTGCCGCCGCGCCCCGCTCGCCTCGCTCACCATCGTCACCACGATCGCGCTTGGCCTCGCGCTCGTCACCGTCGCGTTCACCGCCTACAACGCGGTCTTCCTGCGCGTCGATGCGGTGCGCAATCCGGACGAGCTGGTCGCGATCGAGCGGCCCGAACAGCCTGACATGCCGCGTGGCGGCATGCGCTCCTTGCTGCCCTTCAGCCGGCGCGAATATGAGATCCTGCGACGCGACTCCGGCGTCCTGGCCGACGCGGCGATGACGATGACGATTCGACCGCGCGTCGACGGCCAATCGACGAACGGTGCGCTCGTCACCGGCAACTTCTTTCAGATGCTCACCGTCGGTCCGGCGCTCGGACGCACGTTGACCCCGGCGGACGACGATCCCGCCTCGGGTCATCAGGTCATCGTGCTGAGCGCGCGCGGATGGCGCAGGCTCTTTCAGAACGATCCATCCATTGTCGGCCGCAGCGCGCGGCTCGACGGCGTGCCCTACGACGTCGTCGGCGTCATGCCCGACGATTTCCGCGGCCTGAACGTCGTCGCGCCCGACTTCTGGGCGCCGCTCTCGCTTGCCAGTCAATTCTCCAAACCCTATCGGAGCGAAGACACGTTCTACACGAGCACGATCGGCCGTTTGAAGGCGGGAATCACTCGCGAGGCGGCCGAAGCCACGCTCACGGCGTGGGCGTCGGGACGGACGGACATCAGAAAAGCGCCGCGCCGCGCGCCCGGCCGCCTGGAGCTGTACCCGGATCGCGGCACGATGGATCCGGACGACTACAAAGCGCAGATCCTACCGATCGCGTTTTCGTTCGGACTAATGCTGCTGATCGCGTGCGCCAATGTGGCGAACATGCTGCTGGCGCGCGGCGTCTCGCGCCAGCGCGAGATCGGCGTTCGTCTCTCGCTCGGCGCGTCGCGATGGCGCGTCGTCCGGCAACTGCTCACCGAGAGTCTCCTGCTCGCCTTCGCTGCCGCAGCGCTTGGCGCTTTGTTGTCCCGGCTGCTCCTCGAAGGCGCGCTCTCCGCCGCGAATGCCGCGATGTCGGCCGAGGCCGCAGCGCGTGTGAACGCTGCGCCGTTGTCGATGGACTGGCGCATCCTGCTGTTTCTCGTCACCGGCGCGATCGTCTCGACGATGCTCTTCGGTCTTGCGCCAGCGCTACGCGCGACGCGCATCGAGCTCGTGCGGACGATGCGAGGGGACGTCGCGAAGCACGTGCATCCGGCTGTCGCTCGCCGGGCGCTCATCACGCTGCAGGCGGGCGGCGCCGTGCTCCTATTGATCTCTGCGGCGGTCTTTCTCCAGAACGCGTTCTCGGCGTCGCGGATCGACTTCGGTCTGCGCACGAGCGACACGCTCACCATTCCGATCACTCATGAGCCGTTGCGCGCGGCGATGCTGCAGGAGATCGAACATCATCCGGCGGTGGCGTCCGTTGCCGCGGTGTATGGAACTATCGGAAGAGGATTTCCGTGGTACGCGGATATCGAGACCAGCGATTCGGCGCGCGGGAGTGCCAAGCGCGATGCAATTGGAGAGCGGCAACACAAAGGCGCGAACTATGGGTTCGTCTCGCCCAACTACTTCGACACGCTCGGCATCGACATCCTGCAAGGCCGCACATTCACCGACACGGAGCGCACACTCGACGCAGGAGTCGCGCTCGTGTCGGACTGGTTTGCGCACCAGCGGTGGCCCACGCAGACCGCCGTGGGTCAGATGATTCGATTCGAGGCCGCGCCGCCCCACGATCCGACAGACCAGAATGCCGCGCACGTTCCGTCGCGATCGTTTCTCGTCGTCGGCGTTGCGCACGACGTTGGACGTCGCTTCGGCGGATTTGGCGTGTTCTTCACGCCAGGCGTGTACGTCCCGATCGACGTCGAGAGTCCACTGACTGGCCTGGCCGTGCGCGTGCATGGCGATCCCGACACCGCACGCAAGGCGCTGCTCGATCGCCTCGTCGCGATCGATCCCGCGCTTGGCGACATCATCACCTTGCGCAGCACGGTCAGCACCGTCACGTTCGGGCTGTGGATCGCTTTCTGGCTGACCGTCATCGTCGCCGGGCTCGCGCTGCTGGTCACGGCGTCGGGGTTGTTCAGCGTGCTGTCCTACCTCGTGGAAGAGCGCAAGAAGGACATCGGCGTGCGCATGGCGCTCGGCGCGACGATGCGGGACATCGCGGGATGGGTGTTTCTGCAGATGCTCGTGCCGGTCGGCGTGGCGATCATCGCCGGCGCGAGCCTCGTCACGCCGCTCGTCAAGATGATCGCCCGATGGTCGCCGTTCGACTTTGCCAGCATGACGCGGGTCTTCGACCCGCTCACGTTCGGCGCGAGCGTGACATTCATCATCGCCGTGTGCGTGCTGGCGGCGGCGGTGCCTGCATTGCGCGCTGCGCGCGTCGATCCGATCGAGACGCTGAGAAGGGACTGACGGCGTTTCGAACTTCGAACTTTCGAGATCAATCGTCGTGATGATCGTGTTTGTAGAACGTGCGCTCGGCGTTGTTGCTCGCGGCCTTGGTGCGCTGTTGCGCGCCGAGGCGCTCGCGGCTGCGGGTCTGTGTGCCGTCCGAGCTGACGGAGAACGTCGAGAGGATCTTCTCGAGCGACGTCGCACCGCACGACGGACAGACGGGCTGCGCCGATCCGCGGATCAACAACTCGAACTCGTCGTGACACGCGAGGCAGCGATATTCGAAGAGCGGCATGTCGGCGTGACTATCTTCCCATGCATGCGGCAATCGGCGTGACTTCACGTCTGACGCCGTCGCCCGCGTAGCCCTACGGGCGTCAGACGAAAAACGACACGACAAAGTTCCGGCACAAAACGCGACGCCCGCGGCGATCACACGATCGCCGCGGGCGTTTGTCGTCGTGACGCGCGGCACAAGGCCCACGTCTGCTGGCGGCCACGGGGGGCCGCCCCTACAGCCCTTCGTCCCCTGGTCCCTTGGTCCCCTGGTCCCTTCGTCCCCTGGTCCCCTGGTCCCTTGGTCCCTTGGTCCCCTTTACTTCCCTGCCTGATAAATCCGCATCCGCGCGACGCCCCAGCGATCCGTACCGGTGCCCGTCTGCGTGATGCGAATGAACTTGGCCTGCGTCGGCTTGAACGCCATCACGGTCGTCGCCGCGCCCTTGCCCCGCGTGAGCGGTGCGCTCCAGGTCGTGCCGTCGGTCGACACCTGGATGCTGAATCCGACCGGTCCGCTCGCGGGCGGCTGCGGCGCGAAGCCGCGGCC
>DASZVJ010000089.1:0-2389 GCA_035547155.1 Vicinamibacterales bacterium | reverse complement strand
TGACGCTGCAGCAGCGGTTGAAGCTGCCCGCGCTCGATCCGAAGCGCGCCGATCTCGCGCCGGCCGGCGCGGTCCTGCTCGACACGATCCTCGACGGCCTCGACGCCGACGAGATCACGCTCTGCGACTTCGCGCTGCGCGAAGGGCTGGTGCTCGACTACATCGCGCGCAACGCGCAGCACATCCGCACCGTCGATCGCTACCCCGACGTCCGCCGCCGCAGCGTCATCGAGCTGGCCGAGCGCTGCAACTATCTCGCGCCGCACGCGCAGCAGGTGGCGCGCCTGGCGCTCGCCATCTTCGACGCGACGCGCAGCCGGCACGGCCTCGGATCGCGCGAGCGCGAGTGGCTCGAGTACGCGGCGCTCCTGCACGACGTCGGCACGCACATCAGCTACGAGCGGCATCACAAGCACTCGTACTATCTGATCCGCCACGGCGGCCTGCGGGGATTCGAGCCCGAGGAGATCGAGATCATCGCGCTCATCGCGCGCTATCACCGGCAGGCGACGCCGAAGAAGTCGCACGTGGAATTCGCGGCGCTGTCCGAGCACGCGCGTCACGTCGTGCGCGTGCTGGCCGCAATCGTGCGCCTGGCCGAAGGGCTCGATCGCAGCCACGGACAGGTCGTCTCGGACCTCGACGTCCGCTCGCGCGCCGGGCGCGTCGCCATGCGGCTCACGAGCCGCGGCGACGCCGACCTCGAGCTGTGGGCGGCCGACCGTCACGCGGCCGCGCTGGCGCACGAGCTCGACGTCGCCCTGACGTTCGAGCCGGCGGGACGACGGCGGGGCCGCAGGCCGGCGCGCGTTACGTCGAATTTACATCGCTGAAACCACGGCGACATCGGGGCCCGCCAGAATGGGCGGAATGATCGCCCCCGTGACGGTCTCGGCAGAGACGCGTGCGACCGCTCCGCCTCAGGCGCCCGACGCCATCGCTGCGGCCCCCGTCAAGGTTCGCGCCGAAAACCTCAGCTTCTACTACGGCAAGACACGCGCCCTCGACGCAATCTCCCTCGAGATTCGCGCCAACCTCGTCACGGCGTTCATCGGGCCGTCCGGCTGCGGCAAGAGCACCTTCCTCCGCACGCTCAACCGCATGAACGACATCGTGCCAGGCGCGCGCGTGACGGGGCGCGTGGAGATCGACGGCCAGAACATCTACGCGTCCGGCACGGACGCCGTGTCGCTGCGGCGGCGCGTCGGCATGGTGTTCCAGAAGTCGAACCCTTTCCCGAAATCGATCTTCGAGAACGTCGCGTACGGCCTGCGGCTGAACGGAATGGCGAAGGGCCGCCGCGATCTCGAAGCGCAGGTCGAGGCCAGCCTGCAGTCGGCGGCGCTGTGGAACGAGGTCAAGGATCGGCTGCACGACTCCGCGTTGGCGCTGTCGGGCGGCCAGCAGCAGCGGTTGTGCATCGCACGCGCGCTGGCGATTCGTCCCGAAGTGCTCTTGATGGACGAGCCGGCGTCGGCGCTCGATCCGATCGCGACGCAGCGCATCGAAGAGCTCGTCTACGAGCTCAAGCGCGACTACACGATCGTCATCGTCACGCACAACATGCAGCAGGCCGCGCGCGTGTCGGACGTCACCGCGTTCTTCTGGCTCGGGCGCCTCGTCGAGTCCGGGCCCACGTCCGAGCTCTTCACCAACCCGCACGAAAAACTGACCGAAGACTACGTCACGGGACGGTTCGGCTAATGGAACGTCACATCCCGCACTTTCAGGAAGAGCTGGAGCTGCTCAAGACGCGGCTGCTCGAGATGGGCGGCCTCGCGGAGGATCGCGTGCGGCAGGCGGTCCACGCGCTGGTCGATCGCGACTTCTCGGCCGTCGAGCGCGTGCTCGTCAGCGACGAGGCGATCAACCGCCTGCACATCGAGATCGACGACCGCTGCTTCAAGCTGCTCGCGCTCCATCAGCCGATGGCCGTCGATCTGCGTGCGATCGTCTCGGCCGTCAAGATCAACACCGACCTCGAGCGCGTCGGCGATCTCGCGATCAACATCGCCGAGGCCGCCGCGCGCTATCTGCAGCATCCGCCGGTCAAGGCGCTCGTCGACATCCCGCGCATGGCCGTCATCGCGCAGGACATGCTGCGCGACGCGCTCGACGCCTTCGTCCGCCGCGACACGGCGCTCGCCCAGACCGTCCTTGATCGCGACGACGAGCTGGACGCGCTGAAGACGAAGGTCTTCCGCGAGCTGATCGACTACATGCTGCGCGATCCCGCCACGATCGAGCCGGGCCTCGATCTCGTCCTGATCTCCCGCCATCTCGAGCGCATCGGCGACCACGCGACGAACATCGCCGAGGACGTCATCTTCATGGTCTCGGCGAAGGACGTGAGACACCAGCAAGAAGAGCACAAATAGATCGCGGGTTC
>DASZVJ010000088.1:0-19791 GCA_035547155.1 Vicinamibacterales bacterium | reverse complement strand
TCTCGAGCACGGCGAGCTCGATGGCGTCAACCCGAAGGTCATCGTCATTCTCGGCGGCACGAACAACCTGTCGCCGCGCGTGGCCGAGCCTGGCGGCGCGGCGGAGATGACGCGCGGCATGGCGGGCGTGCTCTATCTGTGTCGTCAGAAAGCGCCAGGGGCGACGATCATCCTGACCGGCATCTTCCCGCGCAACGACAACGTGGCGCTGCTGCCGGCCGTGGCACAGGTGAACGAAAGCTTCGCGCGCCTGGCCGACGGCAAGACCGTCCGCTACATCAACATCAACGACAAGCTCGCCGACGCGAACGGCACGCTGTTCGACGGGATGATGAATACGGACAGGCTGCATCCGGACCTGAAGGGCTATCAGGTCTGGGCCGATGCGCTGAAGCCGCTCTTGACGGAGTTGCTCGGTCCGCCTGCGGCGACCGATCATGCGCCGCCGCCGACCGGCGATCCCAGCGCGGCGGGACGGGCGACCGGCGCCGCGGCACAGCAGACGCCAGCGCCAGCACCTGCGCCGCGTCAGTGATCCTCACGCAAACTTAATCAACTTCGCTCCAGGCAAGCGCCTGAAGGCCTCGACGTCGCGGATCGCGGCGTCGAGGTTGCGGAGCGCCAGGCGCGCGTGCTCGCGCGCGAGCGTCTCCGCGCGCGCGGCGTCGCCATCGGCGATCGCCTGAGCGATCGTGCGGTGGTGCTCCTGCGCGACGACGAGGATCCGGAAGGACTCGGCTGATGTCGCGTGCGCGTAGACGAACGCGCTCGGCGATGCGAAGGGCAGGCCGCGCACCTGGGCGAGCAGCCGGCTGAGCAGGGGATTGCGCGCGAGATCGACGATCGCGTGGTGGAAGCGCTCGTTCAGCTCGAGATAGCGGCTGAACGTCTCCATGGTCGGCCGCCGCACGTCGAGCGCGGTGTCGAGCGCCGCGACGATCTCTGCCAGCGGCGCCGCCCGGCGATCGTCGATGGCGCGCATGGCCGCGAACCGGCACGCCATGCCCTCGAGCGCGCCGCGCAGCTCGATGGCCTGCTGGACGTCCTCCAAGCTGAACGCGCGGACCGCGAACCCGCCAGAGGCTCGCCGCGCGAGCAGTCCCTCGTGCTCGAGCGTCTCCATCGCGAGGCGCAGCGGCGTCCGCGAAACGCCAACGGCATCGACAACTCTCAACTCGGCCACGCGGTGACCGGCGGGCAATGCGCCGGTCAGGATCATCTCGCGGAGCCGCAGCACGGCGCGCAATACTTGCGGCGCGCGGCCTTCACGCGGTGTGTGTCGACGAGGTCTCGGCATGGTCGCAGCGAGTATCGAGCGATGCGCAGCTTACCGCAGTCGCGTCCGCGTGGAGCGGCGCTGGCCCGCGCGTCTGGAAAAATTGTATGCAATGTGTCATTGTGCCGCCACCATGAGCACGAGGACCGAGCCGCCGTTTCGCGCCGATCACGTCGGCAGCCTGCTGCGCACGCCGGAGGTGTTGCGCGCGCGGACCGATTTCGCCGAAGGCCGCATCACCGCTGAAGAGAAGCGCCGCATCGAAGACGAGGGCGTCCGCCGCGTCGTCAAGATGCAGGAGGACATCGGCCTGCGCGGTGTGACCGACGGCGAATATCGTCGTAGCTCGTGGCACATGGACTTCATCTATCAGATTGGCGGCATCACGAAGGTGCAGGACAATCTGACGGTCCAGTTCCACAACGAGAAGGGCGACATCGAGTTCACGCCCGCGGCCTCGCGCGTCACGAGTAAGCTGACCTTCGCGAAGACGATCTTCGCCGACGATTTCGCGTTCCTGAAGTCCGTCACGTCGCGGACGCCGAAGCTCACGATTCCGTCGCCGAGCATGGTGCATTACCGCGGCGGCCGCGCGGCGATCGATCCGGCTGTGTATCCCGACCTCGACCAGTTCTGGACGGACCTGACCAGCGTCTATGCGCAGCAAATCGAGGCGCTCGGCAAGCTCGGCTGCACGTATCTCCAGCTCGACGACACGAGCCTCGCGTACCTCAACGATCCCGGCCAGCGCGCGTACGTCGATCGCATCGGCGGCGACGGTGAGCATCAGCATCTGACGTACATTCGCAACATCAACCGCGCGTTGTCGCGGAAACCGGCGGGCATGCGCGTCTGCACGCACATGTGCCGCGGCAACTTCCGATCGTCGTGGGTCGCGTCCGGCGGCTACGATCACGTCGCGGAGGCCCTGTTCAACGAGCTCAACGTCGACGGCTACTTCATGGAATTCGACGACGCACGGTCGGGGAGCTTCGCGCCGCTGCGCTTCCTGCCGAAACACAAGATCGTCGTGCTCGGCCTGGTGACGACGAAGAAGGGCGCGCTCGAGAAGAAGGACGATCTCAAGCGCCGCATCGACGAAGCCGCGAAGGTCGTGCCGCTCGAGCAGCTGTGCCTCAGCCCGCAATGCGGGTTCTCGTCGACCTACGAGGGCAACGCCTTGACGATCGACGACGAGATCGCCAAGCTGCGGCTGATCGTCGAGACGGCCGACGAGGTCTGGGGCGGACACTGAGGCGGTCAAGTGCCTTTCAGAACTTCGAACTTTGAACTTCGAACTTCGAAATTGTCCCGATAGACTCTGAGACCTCGACATGACGGGACAGGCCGCCTACATCTGCGCCGCGACGCGCACGCCCTTTGGCCGCTACGGCGGCGCGTTGTCGAGCGTGCGCACCGACGATCTGGCGTCGCTGCCGATTCGCGCGCTCGTCGATCGTCATCCGTCGATCGACTGGTCGCGCGTCGACGACGTGATCTTCGGGTGCACGAATCAGGCGGGCGAGGACAATCGCAACGTCGCGCGCATGGCGCTGCTGCTCGCGGGCCTGCCCGAGAGCGTGCCTGGCGTCACGATCAATCGTCTCTGCGGCTCCAGCCTCGAAGCTGTTGCCACGGCGACGCGGCTCATCGCCACCGGAGAAGCCTCGCTCGTCATTGCCGGCGGCGTCGAAAGCATGTCGCGCGCGCCGTTCGTGATGGGGAAGAGCGAGACGGCGTTCGGCCGACAGATGAAGCTCGAAGACACGACGTTGGGCTGGCGCTTCGTCAATCCCGAGATACAGCGACGATTCGGCGTCGACTCGATGGCAGAAACGGCGGAGAACGTCGCGGCCGAATACGGTGTCGCGCGGGCCGATCAAGATGCGTTCGCGCTACGCAGTCAGCAGCGCGCGGCCGCCGCGCAGCGCTCCGGCCGTCTCGCCGACGAGATCGTCCCCGTCGTCATTCCGCAGCGCAAAGGCACGATCACCGTTGCGACAGACGAGCACCCGCGGCCGGACACGACGCTCGAGACGCTGTCGAAGCTGCCGCCGATCGTGCGTGCCGGCGGCACGGTGACCGCGGGCAACGCGTCCGGGATCAACGACGGCGCGGCGGCCGTGATCGTCGCGTCGGAGTCCGCGCTGAAGGTACACGGTCTCCGGCCGCTCGCGCGCATCGTCGGAACGGCGGCGGCAGGCGTCGCGCCGCGGGTCATGGGCATCGGTCCCGTGCCCGCGACCGAGCGTCTGCTCGCGCGCACGGGAGTCCGCTTCGCGGACATCGGCCTGATCGAGCTGAATGAGGCATTCGCCGCGCAGGCGCTTGCCGTCGTGCGCGCGTGGGGGCTTCCAGACGATGCGGCGCACGTGAATCCGAACGGGGGCGCGATCGCGCTCGGTCATCCGCTGGGTGCGAGCGGCGCGCGTCTCGTCACGACGGCGGTCCACGAGCTCGCGCTCACCAGCACGCGCCACGCGCTCTGCACGATGTGCATCGGCGTCGGACAAGGCCTCGCCATGCTGCTCGAGCGCGCGTAAGTTTTCGTCAGCGTAATGCGCACGACACGCACGCAGGTCGGCATCGTCGGCGCCGGGCCCGCCGGCCTGATGCTCGCACGCTTGCTCCACTTGGAGGGCATCGACTCCATCGTCCTGGAGCGGCGCGATCGGGCGTACGTCATCGAGCGCGTTCGCGCGGGCGTTCTCGAGCAGGGCACCGTCGATCTGCTCAACGCGATGGACCTCGGCGATCGTCTGCGGCGTGAAGGCCTGCGGCACGGCGGGTTGTATCTGGCGTTCGATGGCCAGCGTCATCGCGTCGACCTCGCGGCGCTGACTGGCGGCCGGGCCATCACGATCTACGGCCAGAACGAGGTCGTGAAGGACCTTCTCGCTGCGCACGATGCCGCCGGTCAATCGATCGTGTTCGGCGCCGAAGACGTCCGTGTCGTCGACGTCGACTCCTCGTCGCCGGTGATTCGCTATCGCATGGGCCAGGACGAGCACGAGATCCGCTGCGAGTTCATTGCGGGCTGCGACGGCTCGCACGGCGTGTGTCGATCCGCGATGCCCTCATCGATGTTGCGCGTGTACGAACGGTGCTATCCGTTCGCGTGGCTCGGCATCCTCGCGCAGGCGCCGCCGTCGAGCGACGAGCTGGTCTACAGCCGGCACGCGCGCGGCTTCGCGCTGTTCAGCATGCGATCGGCGTCGATCACACGACTCTATTTGCAGTGCGATCCGAACGAGGATCTGGCGCAGTGGCCGGACGATCGCATCTGGGACGAGCTGCTCACGCGCCTGCGAACGGATGACGGCTGGATGCCGGCGGTGGGACCGATCGTGCAGAAGAGCGTCACGCCGATGCGCAGTGTCGTGCTCGATCCGATGCAGTACGGCCGGCTCTATCTCGCGGGCGATGCCGCGCATGTCGTGCCGCCGACGGGCGCGAAGGGCTTGAATCTGGCCGCGGCGGACGTCTGGCGGCTGGCTGCGGCGTTTGCGGCGTTCTATCGCGCCGGCTCCGTGGACGAGCTGCGCACGTACTCGGCTCGCGGCGTGCGTCGCGCGTGGTGGGCGCAGCGGTTCTCGGGATGGATGACGTCGACGCTCCATCGGCCGGTCGATGGAGACACGTTCGACGAACGGCGGCAGCTCGCGGAGCTGGACTATCTCGTGTCGTCGAAGGCCGCGATGACCAGCCTGGCGGAGAACTACGCGGGGCTGCCGTTCGCGTGAGCGTTGACGGGCGGCCACAAGGGCCGCCCCTACGCAGGCTACGGGCGACAGGCTTCGGGCTACGAAATCGTAGGGGCGGCCCCCCGTGGCCGCCCGGGATGGTGTGAGGGACGTGGAGGGTCGACATCGGCGATGAGCGAATTCGTGACTCTGTCGGAAGCCGTGTCGAGATGGGTGCACGCGGGCGATCGCGTCGCGCTCGAGGGCTTCACGCATCTCATTCCGTTCGCGGCCGGACACGAGATCATTCGTCAACGCATCGGCGATCTCACGCTCATCCGCATGACGCCGGACTTGATCTTCGATCAGATGATCGGCGCGGGATGCGCGAGGAAGCTCATCTTCTCGTGGGGCGGCAATCCCGGCGTCGGATCGCTGCATCGTCTGCGGGATGCCGTCGAGCGGCAATGGCCGCGGCCGCTCGAGATCGAAGAGCACAGCCACTCGGCGATGGCGCACGCGTATGCGGCGGGCGCAGCGGGCATGCCCGCCGCGTTCTTTCGCGGCTATCGCGGCTCGGACCTGCCCAAGGTCAATCCCAACATCAAGTTCATTGCGTGTCCGTTCACCGGCGAGTCGCTCGCGGCCGTGCCCGCGCTGCGTCCGGACGTGACGATCGTCCACGCGCAGAAAGCCGATCGGCGCGGCAACGTCAGGTTCGAAGGGATCATCGGCGTGCAGAAGGAAGCCGTGCTCGCCGCGCGCCACGCCATCGTGACGGTCGAGGAGATCGTCGACCGTCTGTCCGACGAGGGATCGAACGACGTCATTCTGCCGTCGTGGACCATCGACGCGATCGTCGTGGCGCCTGGCGGCGCGCGGCCGTCCTACGCGCATGGCTACTATCAACGTGACAACGCGTTCTACGTCGCATGGGATGCGATCGCCCGCGATCGCGACACGTTCCAGCAGTGGATGGACGCGCACGTGCACAGCGGCGGGAAGGGGAGCGCATGAACGCCTCGTCCGGGACGTACACCGCGACGGAGATGATGACCATCGCGGCCGCTCGTGCGCTGACGAATCGCGACGTCTGCTTCGTCGGCATCGGCCTGCCGTCGGCGGCGTGCAATCTCGCGCGGATGACGCACGCGCCGGATCTGGCCCTGCTGTACGAATCCGGCACATTGGAAACGCGACCGCGCGTCCTGCCGCTGTCGATTGGCGATGGCGAGCTCTGCGAGACGGCGCTGACGACGGTGTCCGTGCCGGAGATGTTCCAGTACTGGCTGCAGGGCGAGCGCATCACCGTGGGCTTTCTGAGCGGCGCGCAGGTCGATCGGTTCGGCAATCTCAACAGCACCGTCATCGGCGACTACGCGGCGCCGAAGGTGCGGCTGCCCGGTAGCGGCGGCGCGACCGAGATCGCGACGGGCTGCCAGCGCATCTATCTCGTGATGCGCCATCATCCGCGCACGTTCGTCGAGCGTCTCAGCTTTCAAACGTCGCTCGGGCACGGGCCAACGGGCCGCGAGCGCCGCGCGCTCGGCGTGCGAACGGCGGGCCCGGTGCTGCTCGTGACGGACTTGTGCGTGATGACGCCGTACGCGGAGACGAACGAGTTCGAAGTCGTCGCGCTGCATCCCGGCGTGACGCGCGAGCAGGTCATCGCGGCGACCGGATGGCCCGTGCAGTTCGCAGAGCGTGTCGACGAGACGCCGGCGCCGACGTCCGTCGAGCTCGAGGCGCTGCGCGATTTGCACGCGCGAACGGCCGCTGCGCACGGCGCTGTCGTGACGGAGTAAGACGATGAAGATAGACGATCGCGTGATACTGACGGACGCCGACGTCCACAAGAGCCAGCCGCCGCTGTTGTATCCGCCGTATCGATCGACGGTGCTGCGCGCGCCCGCGCAGCCGCAGATTCGCGTGCCGGAGGCGTACTCGGATCTCACGCAGCCGGTGTACGGGCACATGGCCATCGGGCCCGGTGACGCGGACCTCACGCGCCAGTGCCCCGGCGGCGAACCGCAAGGCGAGCGCATCATCGTGTCCGGCCGCCTGCTCGATGAAGACGGCCGCCCGGTGCGCAACGCGCTCATCGAGGTCTGGCAGGCCAACGCCGCGGGCCGGTACCGCCACAGCCGCGATGCGCATCCGGCGCCGCTCGATCCGTATTTCATCGGCGCAGGACGCTGCGAGACCGACGCGGAGGGACGCTATCGCTTCGTGTCCATCAAGCCCGGTGCGTATCCGTGGCGCAATCACGAGAACGCGTGGCGGCCGGCGCATATTCATTTTTCGATCTTCGGCCAGTCGTTCCTGACGCGGCTCGTCACGCAGATGTACTTTCCGAGCGATCCGCTGTTCCCGTACGATCCGATGATGCAGTCGCTTCCGGACGATCGCGTACGGCAGCGATTGATCTCCACGTTCGATCTCGGCCTGACCGAGCCGGAATGGGCGCTCGGCTACCGCTTCGACATCGTCGTCCGCGGCCCGCATTCGACGCCGTTCGAGGAGCGCGCGTGATGGCGGACGAAAAGCGGCTGGTCGCGAGCCCGTCGCAGACGATCGGCCCGTTCCTGCACGTCGGGTTCGAGTCTCAAGTCGAGCTCAAAACGCTTGGCAGCGCCGCGACGATCAAAAGCGCGCCTCTGCATCTGCGCATTCAGGTGCTCGACGGCGTTGGCGCGCCGATCGACGATGCGCTCGTCGAGATCTGGCAGACGGCACCAGGGGAATCCGATGCGCCCTCGGCCGCCGTTCGCAATTGGGGCCGCTGTCCGACGGATACGTACGGCTGGTGCGCGTTCGACACGTTCACGCCGGCGTCCGGCGTCGCGGAGGACGGTTGCCGCATCGCCGCGCACATCAACATCTGCGTGTTCGCGCGCGGATTGCTGCGGCACGTCTTCACACGGTGCTATTTTGCAGGCGACGCCGCGCTGGCCGGTGATCCCGTGCTCGGCCTGGTGCCGCCGACGCGACGCGACACGTTAGTGGCTCGGTCCGATGGGGCGGGCTGGACGTTTCAGATCCGCATGCAGGGCGCGGACGAGACGGTGTTCTTCGATTTGTGATGTCTGAGCGACTGATCGACGCGCTCGTGACGACGCCGGCGTTGGCCGCGGCGTTCGGCGACGAGGCCTATGTCGGCGCGATGGTGGCGTTCGAATGTGCGCTCGCGCGCGCGCAGGCTCGCGTCGGCGTCATTCCGGCGTCCGTGGCCGAGGTCATCGTCCGCGTCGCCGACGGCGCGTCGTTCGACGTGCGCGAGCTGGCTCGTGCGGCGCGCGCGCATGCCACGGTCGCGTTGCCACTTGTGCAGGCGCTGACGTCGCGCGTCGAAGCGGTGGATCGCACGGCTGCGGCGTACGTGCACTGGGGCGCGACCAGCCAGGACGTCATCGACACCGCGCTCGTGCTGTGCGTGCGCCGCGCGTGGGCGTCGATCGCCGCCGATCACCGGCGCATTGTCGAAGCGCTCCGCCGCCTCTCTGATGCGCACGCCGAGACGGTGATGCTCGGACGAACGCTGCTGCAGCCTGCGGTGCCGACGACGTTCGGGCTGAAGGTGGCAGGCTGGCTCGGCGGCATTGCGCGCGCGTGGCAGGGATGGCTGACGTCGTATCGATCGCTGCTCGTCGTGCAGTACGGCGGCGCCGCGGGCACGCTCGCGGCGCTCGGGCCCATCGGCCTCGACATCGAACGTGCGGTCGCGGACGAGCTCAACCTCGGTGTGCCCGATGCGCCGTGGCATGCGCATCGCGATCGCGTGGCCGCCTTCGTCGCCGCTGCTGGCGTTTATGCGGGAGCGCTCGCGAAAGCCGCGCGCGACATCACCTTGCTGATGCAGCCCGAGATCGCCGAGGTCGCCGAGCGCGGCGGCGCGTCGTCGTCGATGCCGCAGAAACGCAATCCGTCCGGCTCGACGATCGTGCTGGCTTCCGCGCAGCGTCTTCCCGGGCTCGTGTCGTCGGTGCTGGCGGGCATGGTGGTCGAACACGAGCGATCGACGGGCGGATGGCAGGCGGAGACGTCCGCGGTTGCGGACGCCGTGCAGGCGGCAGGCTCCGCGACGGCCGCGCTCGCTGACGTGCTCGAAAGCCTTACCGTCGACGCGTCACGCATGCGCGAGCATCTCGACGCGACGCGAGGTCAACTGCTCGCCGAGCGATTGCTCGCGATGCTGGCGCCGCGCGTCGGACGGACGCGTGCGGCCGAGCTCGTCAAGGACGCGATCGCGGAATCCCGGCGATCGTCGCGATCGCTCGCCGAGGTCGTCGAGTCGATGCCGGACGCCATAGTGCATTTGACCTCGCACGACATCGAAGTACTCGCGGCGCCAGAGCGCTATCTCGGCGTGGCCGAGGCGTTTCGCAGACGGCTGCTCGATCGCGCGTCCGCAGCGGAGGAGTAGTCGCATGCCGTTTTGCGAGACTGGTACGGGCCGCCTCTACTTTCGGCTCGACGGTGCGGACGACGAGCCGGTCGTCGTGCTGCATCACTCGCTTGGCCTCGACCACGGCATGTGGGACGCGCAGGCGGCCGACCTCGCACCGCATTTTCGCGTTCTGCGTTTCGATGCGCGAGGACACGGCGCGTCGCCGGCACCAGCGGACACCACGGCCACGATCGAGACGCTCGCGCGCGATGTCCTGTCGCTCGCCGACTCGCTGCGGATCGACCGATTCGCGTTCTGCGGTCTGTCGATTGGCGGGATGGTCGGCCAATGGCTCGGCGTCCACGCGCCGCAGCGTCTGACGCATCTCGTGCTGGCGAACACATCGCCACGTGTGACCGATCCGTCGGCGATGGAGGCGCGACGCGCGGCCGTCCTCAAAGGCGGAATGCCTGCCGTCGTCGACACGGCGATGTCGCGATTCTTTTCGACGGACGGCCTGACGCGGCGGCCAGCGATCGCGGGACAGGCACGCCGCACGCTCCTCGCGACCTCGCCTGAGGGCTACGCGGCGTGCTGTGCGGCGGTGCGCGATTTCGACGGACGGGACGCGTTGTCGAGGATCACGCCGCGAACGCTTGTCATCGCCGGCGATCTCGACGTCTCGATGCCGTGGGAGGGACATGGCGCGCTGCTCGCCTCGTCGATTCCCGGCGCGTCCGTCGCGCGTCTTCACGCGGCACATCTCTCGAATCTCGAACAGCCGCGCAGCTTCTCGGCGGCGTTGCTGCGCTTTCTCGTGCCTGCTGATGCCGACGTGCGCGCGGCAGGGGAGCGCGTCCGCCGCGCCGCCCTCGGCGACGCGCACGTCGATCGCTCGATCGCCGCGACGACGGATCTCACGCGCGATTTTCAGGACCTGATCACGCGCACGGCGTGGGGCTCGATCTGGACGCGTCCCGGCCTCGACCATCGCACGCGACGCCTGATCGTGCTCGTCATCACGGCGTCGCTCGGCCGATGGGAGGAGTTTCGTCTGCATCTCCGCGCCGGTCTGGCTCGCGAGCTCGAATGGACGGACGTCGAAGAGGTGCTCCTGCAGACGGCCGTCTACGCGGGCATCCCTGCGGCGAACACTGCGTTTCAGATCGCGTCAGAAGAACGGTCGCGTCCGTCCGGCTCCACCTCGTAAGTCCCGATCGCTCGTTTCCCGGCACATCTCCTGCTTAGCCCTGAGTGTTTCCGCGCGCTGGCATCACCAGTGCGCGAAAACGCGTGGAATCGCCGTCGTTCGCTGTCACGGCGCCGCGACATGTCGCGGCCGTGGCAACACGGCGTTGGAGTGGGATGGCCATGGATACGAAGAGCGCGGCGCTCGAGCGGCTCGGTCCGTTCCAGTTGAAGGACACGCTGATCCGCTACGCCAACGATCGTACGGCGACCAAAGCCGCGACGCACAAGTTCCTGAACGCCGGTCGAGGCAATCCGAACTGGGTCTCGACGACGCCCCGTGTGGCGTTCTTCCTACTCGGGCAATTCGCGCTCACTGAATGCGAACGCGTCTGGAAGGAGTCGGACCTCGGCGGCATGCCGTCGAGTGACGGCATCGCTGCGCGCTTGCGCGCATTTCTCGCGACGCGAACAGCGGATCGCGGCGCCGCGCTGCTCGAGCGTAGTCTCGACTACGCGACGTCCGAACTGGGCTTCGAGGCGGACGCGTTCGTCCACGAGCTCGTCGACGGGACGATCGGCGACAACTATCCGGAGCCCGACCGCATGCTGCCGCACGCGGAGCGCGTCGTTCATCGCTATCTGATGAAGACGATGTGCGACGAGCGGCCGCCCGCCGGCGCATTCGATCTGTTCGCCGTCGAGGGTGGGACCGCGGCGATCTGCTACGTGTTCGACAGTCTGTTCGAGAACCGGCTGCTGCGGCGTGGCGACACCATCGCGCTGGGCACGCCGATCTTCACGCCGTACATCGAGCTGCCGCGGCTCGACGACTACGAGTTGCAGGTCGTCGAGATCGCGCAGAGCCGGATGACGGACGGTCATCACGCGTGGCAGTACGCGGATCGCGAGATCGAGAAGCTCGTCGACCCGCGCGTCAAGGCGTTCTTCCTGGTCAATCCGTCGAATCCTGCCTCGTTTGCGATGCATCCGGCCACGCAGCGGCGCATCGTCGATCTCATCCGGACGCGACGGCCCGATCTCATCGTCCTGACCGACGACGTGTATGGCACGTTCACGGAGGGCTTCCGCTCGCTTGCGGCCGACCTGCCGCGAAACACGATCCTCGTCTACTCGTACTCGAAGCACTTCGGATGCACGGGCTGGCGGCTCGGCGTCATCGGCGTGCATCGCGACAACGTCATCGACGAGCGTCTGCAGGCGCTGCCGGCTACCGATCGGGCGGCGCTGCGCACGCGCTACGCCACCTTGACGATCGAGCCGGATCGGATGCGGTTCATCGATCGCCTGGTCGCCGACAGCCGAAGCGTCGCGCTCAATCACACGGCCGGCCTGTCGACGCCGCAGCAGGTGCAGATGACGCTGTTCTCGTTGTTCGCGCTGCTCGATCCCGGCGACGCGTACACGCACCGGTGCCGCGCCATCCTTCGCGAGCGGTTGCAGGCGCTGTCGCGCGGCCTCGGCCTCGACGTGCCGGACGAGCCGTTACGCATCGGGTACTACGTCGATCTCGATCTTGCCGTGTGGGGGCGTCAGACGATCGGCGACCCCTTCCAGGCGTACGTCGAGGCGCATCACTCGCCGCTCGACATCGTGATCGCGCTGGCGAAGCAGCACGGGACCGTGCTGCTCAACGGATCGGGCTTCGACGGTCCACCGTGGTCGGTGCGCGTCTCGCTCGCGAACCTCGACGCGGCGGGCTACGAAGCGATCGGCCGAGACCTGAAGGCCATTGCGCAGCAGGCCGTCGACGAATGGCGGTCATCGTCAAGGAGCTGATCATGCGTCGGTCCGTGCGTCTCACGCTCGTCGCGCTGTGTCTTCTGCCGCTCGCGCCTCTGGTCGCGGCGGCACAGCAGAAGCCGCACGTCGTCATTCTCGCGACCGGCGGCACGATTGCCGGCTCTGGAGAGGCCAATCAGTACGGCTACACGGCCGGCGCGTTCAAGGTCGAGGACCTCATCAAGGCCGTGCCGCATGTGGGCGATCTTGCGGACCTGACAGGCGAGCAGATCGCCAACATCGGCAGTCAGGACATGAACGACGCGGTCTGGCTCGCGCTGGCGACCCGCATCAACGCCGTACTCGCCGCGCCGGACACGCAGGGGATTGTCGTGACGCACGGCACGGACACGATGGAGGAGACAGCGTACTTCCTCGATCTCGTCGTGAAGAGCGACAAGCCCGTCGTCCTCGTCGGATCGATGCGGCCTGCGACGGCGATCAGCGCGGATGGTCCGGCGAATCTGTACGACGCGGTGGCCGTGGCCGCCGATCCGCACGCGTCCGGCCGCGGCGTGATGGTCGTCCTCAACGACGAGATCCATGCCGCGCGCGACGTCGCGAAGACGAACACGACGAGCCTGCAGACGTTCGTCAGCCCGAACCGCGGCCCGACGGGGCTGGTCCACACCGGCAAGATCCTGTGGTTTCCGCCGTCCGACAAGCGCCACACGACGCACTCGGCGTTCACGGTGACGGCGACGACCGTCTTGCCGCGCGTCGACGTCCTCTACGCGCACGCGAACATGCCGACGGACCTGATTGACGCGGCCCTCGCGCACGGCGCGAAGGGCATCGTCGTGGCCGGCGTCGGCGACGGCAACATGCCGAAGGCGGCGCTCGACCGCCTCGCGCAAGCGATCAAGGACGGCGTCGTCGTCGTTCGGGCCTCGCGGCTCGAGCGCGGGGTCGTCCTCCGCAACAACGAAGTGAACGACGATGCGCTTGGGTTCGTCGCGGCTGGCGAGCTCAATGCGCCGAAGGCGCGTGTGCTGCTGCAGCTCGCGTTGTTGAGCACGCACAACCCGTCGCAGGTTCAGCAGATCTTCGACGAGTACTGACGGCATGGTCGCGCTCTTTCATCTGCTCCAGCGCGAGCCGTTCATCGCGATCTTCGGCGTCACGGCGCTGGGGATGTGGCTCGGCAAGCGATCGATCGCCGGCATCGCCCTGGGATCTGTCGTCTGCATCCTGCTCGCCGGGCTGGCGGCCAGCATCGCGTCGTATCACGTCACCGGCGTCTCGCTGGCTTCGTCGGACGTGCTGAAGTCGATCTTCTTCAACCTCTTCATCTTCGCGATGGGCGTCAAGATCGGGCCGCAGTTCTTCGCCGGTCTCCGGCGTGAAGGTTGGAGCCTGATCGTTGTCGGCGTCGTCGTCGCCGTCCTGGCGCCGGCACTGGCGTATCTCTGCAGCGCGATCGCGCACCTGCCGCAAGGTGCTGCGGCCGGTTTGCTCGCGGGCGCCAACAACTCGTCCGCGTCGTTTGGCACGGCTGCGTCAGCCATGCAGTCAGGCGCGTTTCGATTGTCGCCGGGCAATACGTCCGCGATGGCGACCGGCACGCTCGCTGCGGCGTTTGCGCTCTGCTACGCGATCAGCGAAGTGCAATACGTGCTGTTCATGAAATGGCTGCCGTCGATGGCCGGATTCGACGCAGCGGCCTGCGCGCAGTCGTTCGAGGCGGGGATGAAGGCATCGCACGCCGCTCCGCTGCCGAGCACGCAGGAAGCCGCGGACGCCGTCGACGTGTCGGTCGCAGTGCGCGCCTACCGCGTCGCGTCGACGGCGGCGGCGGGGCAGACGATCGCGGAGATCAAACGCCGCGCGCCGCATGGCGCGATCGAGCTGATCCGGCGCGGCCCGGACTGGGTGGCGCCGTCCGACGATACGGCGCTGCAACTGGGCGACGAGGTCGTCATCAGCGCGCCGCTTTCGGCCCAGGTACGCGTACGGGACGTGCTCGGGCCCGAGCTGCCGGATGCCCGCGCGCGTGCGTTGACATCGATGCGCACCGCCGACGTCGTCGTCAGCCAGACGAACGCCGAAGGGCTGTCGATTCCTGCGCTCATGGCGACGCTCGGCCCTGGTCTCTATCCGAATGCCGTGTTTCGCGCGGGCGAAGAGCTGCCCGTCGACGACAGCACGGTCCTGGCGCGCGGCGACGTCATTCGCGTGACCGGCGCTGAGCCGCGGCTTGCGGCGCTCGCCACGCGCGTCGGTCCGGTGATCCGCGCCGACCACAGCTCCGACGTGCTGACGCTGTCGCTCGGTCTGCTGATTGGCGCGGTGCTCGGGGCGATTCCTGTTCCGTTGTTCGGCGTGACGATCGCGTTCGGTGCGGCGGCCGTGCTCGTCACGGGCATCCTGTTCGGCTGGGTCAAGACGCGGCATCCCGCCTTCGGCGGACCGATCTCCGAAGGCGCGCGACGTTTGATGGAAGAGCTCGGCTTGAACGTCTTCACCGCCGTGCTCGCGCTCAACTCCGGACAAGCGGTGTACGACGTCATGAAGAGCGGTCCCGTCTGGGCGCTCATGGGCAGCTGCGTGATCGTCAGCGGCGTGCCCGCGCTCGCGGCGTGGTGGATCGGACGGTATGCGCTGAAGCTCAACCCGTCGCTCTTGATGGGCGCAATCGCCGGCGCGCGGCAGAACACGGCGTCGCTGCGCATCGCCCAGCAACTCTCGCGATCGGCCACGCCAGGGATCGGCTATCCGGTCCCGCTCGCGATGACGACGGTGACCATGTCGATCGCGTCGTACTTCTTCGCACTGTTTCTCTGAGGACAACGATGACGACGTCTCTCGCCTCGTGGGTAGATGGGCCCGCGGCCACCGCCATTCGAACGTTCGTCGAGCGCGTCACGACCCCAGGCTCGCCGGACTTCGTCGAGCCGTCCGCGCGTGTGGCCGTGTTCGACAACGACGGCACCTTGTGGTGTGAAAAGCCGATGCCCGTCGAGCTCGGCTTCATCCTGCAGCGGCTGGCGGGCATGGCCGAGGCCGATCCGTCGTTGCGCACGCACCAGCCGTGGCAGGCGGCCTATCGGCACGACTACGCATGGCTCGGCGACGTCGTGACCAGGCACTATCAGGGCGACGACAGCGGCGTCCGCGATCTCATGGCGGCCATTCTCAAAGCGTTTGGCGGGATGACCGTCGATGCGTATCAGAAAGCCGCCGAGGACTTCCTGCGGCAGGCGGCACATCCGGCGCTGCATCGGCGGCTGCGAGACTGCGTCTACGCGCCGATGGTCGAGCTGCTGCGGTATCTCGAGGCTCACGGCTTCGTCAACTACATCGCGAGCGGCGGCGATCGCGATTTCATGCGCGTCGTCACAGCCGAGCTCTACGGCATTCCGTCGGAGCGCGTCGTCGGCAGCTCGAGCGCGCTTCGCTACACCGACGAGCACGGCGGAACGCTTGCGTACCTCGCCAAGCCGGACGTGTTCGACGATGGGCCGGTCAAGCCCGTTCGAATCTGGAGCCGCATCGGCCGTCGGCCGCTGCTCACGTTCGGCAACTCGAACGGCGATTTGCAGATGTTGGAGTTCGCCGGCGGCGGCGCGACGCCGGCGCTTCGTCTGCTGCTGTTGCACGACGATGCGACGCGCGAGTTTGCATATACGTCAGGTGCGGAAAAAGCGCTGGACGCCGCGCGCACACGCGGGTGGATCGTCGTCAGCATGGCGAATGCGTGGATGACGGTGTTCGGCGCGCCGGCAGAGGCAGACCACCGATGAACGCAGGGCGCATCGTCGTCCTCATGTGTGTTCTTGCCGGTGCCGCTCGAACCGCGCAGGCGCAGGACGCCAGTCAGAAGGGCACAGCGGAGCACGATCCGGTTTTCGAGATCTACGGATTCGCGCAGGCTGACGCGATCGCGGACTTCAAGCAGAACGATCCCGATTGGTACGATGTCAATCGCGCGTCGAAGCTGCCGTCGTTCGCCAATCAGTTCGGCCGAGACGGTCATTTCTACCTCAGCGCGAGACAGAGCCGCTTCGGTGTGCAGACGGATGCGCCAGCCGACTCCGGTCGCGTCAAGGCGCAGTTCGAGCTCGACATGTTCGGCGTCGGCGCCGACGCGGGGCAGACGACGATCCGGCTGCGCCATGCGTGGGGCCAGTGGAAGCAGGTGGGGGCGGGGCAGACCAACAGTCAGTTCATGGATGGCGACGTGTTTCCGAACATCCTCGACTACTGGGGACCGATCGGCATGCTCTACTTCCGCAACGTCCAGCTGTTCTGGCGGCCGATCGACGGCGATCGACGTGTGACGGTCGCGATCGAAAATCCCGGCGCGAGCGGTGATGCCGGCATCTACGCCGATCGCGTCGAGCTCGACGACGTCAGACTGCGGTTTCCGATGCCGGACATCACCGCCGAGTTTCGAACGACGCACCGATTCGGCTACGTGAAGCTCTCCGGCGTCGTCCGCCGCATCGGCTACGACGACACGCACGGTGGCCCGATCGATCTCAGCGGCCACGTCACGGGATGGGGCATCAACGTCAGCGGCAGCGTCCGGCCGTCGAAACGCGACGTGCTGCACCTGCAATACGTCTACGGACACGGCATCGAGAACTACTTCAACGACGCGCCAGTGGACGTGGGGGTTCGTAGCGATCCGTCTGATGTGACGCGCCCGATCGCCGGCGAGGCTTTGCCGATTCAAGGCATCGTCGTGTTCCTCGACCACGTGTGGAGTGGGACGTGGAGCTCGGCGGCGGGCTATTCGCGCGTCGACATTCGCAACAGCAACGGGCAAACGGCCGATGCGTACAAAGCCGGCGAGTACGCGCTCGTCAATCTGCTCGCGACGCCTGCGAGCCACGTGACCATCGGCGGCGAGCTGCAATGGGCGCATCGCCGGAACAACGCGGACGGTTTCGCCGTTGGCGACGTGCGGCTCGAATGCTCCTTCCGGTACAGCTTCTCGAGCCGGAGGCCATGATTGCGGCGTTGCAGGACGCCGCCGATACGAACCTGTAAGCGGGACGCCGCCGTCACGTCGACGGCGTACAATGCCACACGTCACTGATCCGCTGGCGGAAAGCGAGGCCCGATGGCGTTGTACGCATTCGACGGCACGTGGAACACGCGCAAGGACGACGACGAGAAGACCTATGCCAATACCAACGTCGTCCGCTTCTTCGAGGCGTACGATCGACGGACGAAGGCGGCGAATCCCAAGATCGACAACTTCTACGTCGAAGGCGTGGGCACGCGCTTCGATCTGCTCGGCCGCATTGCGGGCGGCGCGTTCGGGCTCGGAGAACTGTCGCGGCTCGAAGAGGCCTACACACACCTCTGCAAGTGCTGGGTCGAGAACGACGATCACGACATCGACATCGTCGGGTTCAGCCGCGGCGCGGCGACGACGTTGGATTTCTGTCACATCGTGCTCGATCGAGGCATCCGGAAGCCGGGCACGACGGTCGTCGTCGAGCCCAAGCCGACGATTCGGTTTCTCGGCGTGTGGGACATCGTCGCCGCGTTCGGGCTGGCGAATCTCGGCGTCACGGATCTCAACATCGGTCACCATCTGACGCTGCCGAAGGCGAACATCAGATTCGTGTGTCATGCCCTGGCGCTCGACGAGCGGCGTCCGTCGTTCCTGCCGACGCGGCTATGGGGCGGGACCGAGGTCTGGTTTCGCGGCGCGCACTCGGACGTCGGCGGCGGCAACGGCAACCGCGGGCTCAACGACGTGACGCTGCACTGGATGATGAGCAAGGCCATCGCCGCGACGTTGCCGTTTACGCAGGAAGATCTCGACGCACTCCAGCCTGATCCGTCAGCGAAGCCGAAGCCGGCCGCGGATTTGCCGCTCGACATCCGTCTCGTCACGGACGTCGATCGTCGTCACTACACCGTGGCGCCGTGCACCGGTTTCCGCACGCCGCCGGGCACCTGTCCGATCGAAACGCAAACGGATGAGGGGAGGATTGTCGAAGTAAGCGTCAAAGGCATCGAGCTGCTGCCACAGGTGTTCCGCGACCGGGCGAATGTGCTGATGGCCACGGCGATCGCGCAAGCCACCGCGCTCGACTATTCACTCGGCGGCGCAGAGGAGGCCATCTTCGGCCTGATCGAAGCGCGGATTCCTCTCGTCACGAACGACGCCGATCTGGCGCGCGCGCGTGTGTCGACCGCGAACCTCGTGACACGGGTCGTCGCGAATGCCAAGAAGCGGCAGTTCAACGTCCTCAACGATTTCTTCGTGACCGAGGCGCTTCACGATCTGCGGCCGCTCTATCCCTTCACGGACGACTGACCGCGACCTCCGCGCGCGTGCGGCGGATCGCCGCGGTGACAGCGAGGTACGTCACGCCGCCCCAGGCCGCGAGCGCGGCGACGGCGAGCAGCGCGAGCAGGAACGGGTGACGGAAGAGCGAGAGCGCCGGCGCGGCGGCCGCCAGCGTGTCGTTGAGCGCAGACACGCGTTCCAGGGGCTCACGCAGACGCGCCAGCTCGTCCATCGACGATCGCAAGTTCGCCACCGCGGCCAGCCGCGCGTCGAGCGCCGAGACCTGATCGAGCGATCCGCGGAGCTGCGACACCGCTTCGAGGCTGCTGCGCATCGCGGCGACGCGATCCAGCGGCGCCGACAGGCTCGACGCCGCATCCAGGCTGGGCTTCAGCGCGGCCAGCGACAGCATGGGCTGCTGCAGCGCGGCCAGCGCGGTCATCGGCTGTTGCAGCGACGTCAAGCGCGTCATCGGCTCGCTGAGCGCGGCGACGCTGCGCAGCGTCGGGTCGAGGGACGCGACCTGCTGCAGCGGCGCCTGCAACTGCTGAACGCCTTGCAACGCGGGCACGAGCGCCGACGTCCCGCTTGTCGACGCGCCGATGGCGTCGGTGTTGGCCTTGATGGACGCGGTGCTCGCGGCGATGGCGTCCGAGTTCTGACGGATGCTCGTCGAGAGCGCGCACGCCCCAGCCAGCATCGTCGCGACGCCGAGGGCTCCGATCGAAATCAACCGGTTCGTCATGTGTCCTCTCCTCGGGCGGACGCCGCGATCACATCCGCGGCCTTCTCGCCGATCATGTAAATCGCGCTGACGATGAAGAGCCCTGGTGTCCGCGGGAAGACGGACGCGTCGACGATGCGAAGGCCCTGCGTGCCATGCACACGGAAGCGGCTGTCGACGACGCCCCCGCTGTCGGCGGAGCCGATGCGGCACGTGCACGACGCGTGATGGCCCCACGCCGCATTCCGGACGAACGCGGCGATGT
The DNA here is from genome assembly GCA_035547155.1 of Vicinamibacterales bacterium. Taxonomy (GTDB): domain Bacteria; phylum Acidobacteriota; class Vicinamibacteria; order Vicinamibacterales; family SCN-69-37; genus CAZNMF01. Next base: position 212 of record DASZVJ010000088.1, on the reverse strand, counting down.
GATCGTCGGTCTGCACCTCGTCGCCCGGCAGCTCCTCTTTCGCGATCAGGCCGTCGGCGCGCAGCTTGGCACTGAGCGCACGCACGAGCTTCACACCCGAGACGACGGCGCGGAGATCATCGCCGGTGGCGTCCGTGCCTTCTTCGAAGTAGCGAAAGGTGATCCGCGGCGGGACGCGCGGATCGCTCGACGCGAGTGAGACGTCGCCGCCG
>DASZVJ010000087.1:0-6793 GCA_035547155.1 Vicinamibacterales bacterium | reverse complement strand
GCCGTCGACGAAGTCGAACCGAACGGCGATCGCGCCACGGCGCTGCCGCTCGCGTTGGATTCCAGCCGCGGCGGCGTCACCGACTTCACGAACGACATCGACATGTATCGCTTCACGCTCCTCGGCCGCACGCCCGTGCATCTCACGGTCGAAAGCGCGGCGGGCGCGGCGCAGGAAATCAAGCTTGGCTGGGGCTCGGACGACCGGCAGGTCGCGCGGCTGTCGTTGCAGGCCGGTGCGCGGACCCCGCTGACGTGGGATGGCACGCTCGCCGCCGGCGATTACTACGTGACGATCTGGACCGGCGTGCCGACGAGCACGCCCTATCGCGTTCGCCTGCGCACCGGCGATCCGTTCGCCTCGGGTGACGCCGCGCATGCGCTCGCCGCCACCGCGACGCTGCAGCTCGATACTTTACGCGTCGCTGCGGCCGCGCACGACGCGCAGACGATTGCCGGCCATCTCGATCTGGCGTCCAAGAACGAAGCGCTCGATCTCACGCTGACGACGTTCACCGCGGACGAACGCTGGACGATGACGACGGGCCGATCGACCGTGCATCTCGATCCCGGCGGTCGCGTCTCCGTGCCCGTCACGGTGCGCGTGGCGCCCGACGCGTGGGACAACCATCCCGTCCACGTCGCCATTGGCGCGCGCAATGCGTCCGGCGCTCACGTCACGGCCACCGCCATCGTCGTGCCGGACTCCACCGTCGCCGCCGTCAACCCGACGGCCGCGCCTGCTCTTCCCGCCGCGCTCGCCGGCGGACTGAACGTCGCCTGGTCCGCGCTCGGCGGCGAGTCGCTCGACAACCATCCGCTGCTGATCGATGGCCTCTCCAACGATGGCGGCACGCAGCGGATGAACCTGGCGGACGCGAAAAACGGCGTCGCGATCCGTCTGGCTGGCCAGAGTGTGCGGCTCGCTGGTTTCGTGCTCGTGCCCGCGGCCTCGGCGGCGATTGGCGATCGTCTGCACGCGTTCCAGGTGCTCGGGTCGACAGACGGCTCGACGTTCGCGCCGTTGCTCTCCGGCACGCTCGCGTCGCGAGAAGAGCCGCAGGCGTTCGTCCTGCCAGCACCGGCCGATGTGCGCGTCGTCAAGCTCGTGCCGATCGACGCGCAGGATCACAACGCAACCTCGTGCGCGCTCGCCGAATTCGAGGCCATCGCCGACCCGGCGTCATCGCCGCTCGGCTCCACCGGCCTCGACATCTCTCCGATCCTTCGGGGCGGCCACGTCGTGACGATGGATCCGTACGTCAACACGCAGGCGATGTTCGACGACGCGTCGCAGTTCTCGCTGACGGCGTCCTGGCCGGGATCGCGCAAGGAGCCGCTCTCGTGGGTCGTCGCCTTTTTCGACGATCGCGCCGCGCGCATCGATCGCCTCGACTGGCGCTACCGGCCGGGTCAGGACGCCTCCAGCGCAGTGCCGTCGGTGGACGTGTTCGGCAGCATCGTCAGCCCCAATGGGCCGTGGACGAAGCTCGGCACGTGGACGATCGCGCCGCACGGCGACAGCGCGCCGTTCCGTCCGGCGGGCCAGCCGCTCGCGCGGTACCTCCGGTTCGTTGCCGCGCCGGCCAAGAGCGGCTACAACGCTGACCTTCCGCTGCGGCTGTCCGTGCACGAGCCAGCCGCCGGTGCGGCCTATCACTCCGTGCTCGCGCTGCCCGACGAGCCAGCGCCGTCCGCGGCGACGAGCGCACCGCCGCGTCGATCGGACGCGCCGGCGCCGTTGACGTTCGACACGCCCGTGCAAGGCGCAGTCCGCGCCGGGACGACGGGCGATCACTGGATGTTGACGGTACCGGCCGGCGCACGCGGCGTGACGCTGACGCTGGCGAATGCGCCGTCGGTGAGCGCGAGTTTGACGGTGAAGAACGCCGGCGGCACCGCCGTCCCGTTGAAAGAAGACAGCACCGCACCGGACGTGCATCGCTATACCGGCGTACTTCCCGCGGGCCAGTATGACGTGACCGTCGTCGAGCCGCCGCATTCGATCGCCGTCGTGTGGGATACCAGCGCGAGCGTCGGCGGCTGGCTGCCCGCGATCGTCGCAGCGGTGCGCAGCTTCACACGCAACGCCGTGCCCGGCCGCGACGAGATGGCGTTGTTGCCCCTTCGCGATCCGGTGGCGAAGCCGCTCGCGTCGACGTACAGCGGCGATCCCGCGGCCCTGTTTGCCTCGATTCAGAGCTACGACTGGAAAGACTCGTCGAGCGCGGCAGAAGGCGGGCTCGTCGGCGCGATGCAGACGCTGCAGGATCGCCCCGGCCGCCACGCGATTGTGCTGCTCACCGACGCGGAAACATCGAGTCTGGATCTCACGCCGCAGGTCTGGTCGCTGATGGCGCGCACGACGCCGCAGATCTTCACGCTGTCGGTGTTGACGAACAGCACGGGCCCCGGCGCGTGGCGTTCCCGAACGCTGATGGCCGACTGGGCGGCGTCGACGGGCGGTTTCAACGCGTCGGTCGGCGACGCGAGCGAGACCGAGGCCGCATTCGCACGGGTGGCGTCCGCCCTGCGAAGTTGGGCGCCCTACACGCTGACGGCCTCAGCCGCGACGGCTCCTCCGGCGCCGGGTCTGTTGACCGTCACGCGCGCAGTCAAGGCGGCCGCGCCGCCGGCCCGTCCATCCGTCGCGCTGCTGCTCGACGCCTCGGGCAGCATGCTGCAGGCGATCAAGGGGCGCCGCAAGATCGACATCGCGCGCGCCGAGCTCGATCATCTCGTGCGCGCCGTGATCGCCGACGCGACGCCCGTCACCCTGCGCGTCTATGGCCAAGGCGGCCCCGGATCGTGCAGCAGCGATCTGCTGATGCCGCTGGCGCCACTCGATCGCGCGAAGGCCGAGGCCGTCGTCGCGACGGCGCGCTCGACGAACGGCGCGAAGACCGCGACGGCCGCGTCGCTTCACGCCACGGCTGCGGACCTGGCGGGCGCGCAAGGCGCGAAGCGCGTGATTCTCATCACCGACGGCGAGGAGAACTGCGGCGGCGACGTCGAAGCCGAGATCGCCGCGTTGCGCAAGTCCGGCATCGACGTCGAGTTGGACGTCGTCGGCTTCGCGATCGACTCGGCGGCCAGCGGCAAGACGTTCGAGAAGTGGGCCGGCCTCGGCGGCGGACGCTACTACGAGGCGAAGGACGCGGCCACGCTGGACACCGCGATGCGCGCCGCGGTGACCGAGCACTTCGACGTCGTCGATGCGGCCGGCGCGGTCATCGCGTCTGGCGACGTCGGCGGCAAGGCCGTGTCGGTCGCCGCCGGGCACTACAGCGTGAAACTTCACGGAGATCCAGCCGTGTCGGTCGACGTGGACGTGCCGCCAGCTGGCTCGGCGAGTGCTGTATTGCCTTAAAGTGCATTTCAAAACTTCGAAGTTCGAACTTCGAAGTTCGAAATTGACGTGGCGCGTTCGGCGCACTTGACAGTTCTGAAACGCGCTCTTAGGGCACATTTCAAAACTTCGAACGTCGAACTTTGAACTTCGAAATTGAGGAGCGACAGATCATGCCGGAGCCAGTGCCCGGATCCGTGCCGCACAACTACCCGCTGGCTGTTCGCAGCAGCGGCTTGATGACGTCGATCGGCTTGCTGATCCGCAGTCTCCCCTACGCGCTGATGCGCTTCGCGGTGCTCCTCGCGTTTTCCGTGGCCTGCATCCTCTGGATGGTCATCACGATCGGCGGGTCTGTCTGGACCGGCGCGCACATTGCCGGAGCCGTCGGCGTGACGTGGTTCGTCTCGTGCGTCGGCGTGGCGGCCTGGTTCTGGATCGCCATCCTCCGGTACGCGCTGCACCTGATTGAATGCGGTCACGTTGCGGTGCTGACGGAGCTGATCACGCGCGGACAGGTGAGCCGAGGCTCCGAGTCGATGTTCGCGTACGGCAAACGCGTGGTCACCGAGCGCTTCGGCGAGGTCAACGCGCTCTTCGCGCTCAATCTTCTCGTCCGCGGCGTCGTCAACGCGGTGCACGCGACCATTGAAGGCGTCGGGCACATTCTGCCGATTCCGGGCATCGACGCGATCGCGAAGGCGGTCACCGCGATCGCGCGGGCCGCGACGCGCTACATGGACAAGGTGATCTTTTCGTACAACCTCGCGACGGGCAGCGCCAATCCCTGGCGCGGCGCCCAGGACGGCCTTGTCTACTACGCGCAGAACGCGAAGCCCATTCTGAAGCAGGCGGTCTGGATCGTCGTGCTGGACTACGCGCTTGGCGCGCTGCTCTGGCTGGTGCTGCTCATTCCCGCCGCCGCGCTCGTTGCCGTGCTGCCGGCGTCCGTACGCGAAGCCGGCGGCGTCGTGACGATGGTGGTCGCGGTGCTGTTTGCGCTGGCGGCGCGCGGCGCGTTTCTCAAGCCGGTGTTCCTCGTCATGATCATGACCCGCTTCCACGCGCTCATCGAGCATCAAGCGATCAACGCGGAGTGGGTCGCGCGGCTCGATCAGCTGTCCTCGCGATTCCGCGAGCTTGGCGCCAAGGCCGCGGCGTTCGCAGCGCCGCCGCCCGCGGCGTCGACGAACAGCGCGTCGAACGTGGCGTCGAATTCTCCGGCGCCGACCGCGTGAGCGTCGAGATCGCGATCGCGAAGGAGCAGCAACAGTGACACGGGCGCGAGGGAGACACGCGAACAGAGCCATCGCATTCGTGGTGGCCGCCGGGGTCATGCTGCTCGCGCCGGCGTGCGGCCGCAAAGACGCCGCATCCCCGCCGACGGCCGCGGCCCCGCCTGTGGCGAAGGCGCCAGCGGCTCCCCCGCCCGCGCCAGCGGCGCCGGCGTGGGAGGGATTCCAGCCCGAAGCGGGTCCGGTGATCACGGCCCACCCCGTGAAGATCTCGGACATGACGCCGAGCGAACAGAAGTACGGCCTCGCTCCGACGCGCGGTCAAGGGATCGACTTTCAAGACAACATCGTGCTGATCGAACACGGCGACACGGCGATCCGGTCGTGGGCCTCGAACGGCCTCGGCTGGACGCTCGACGCGTCGAATCCGCAGGTCGCCGCGCTCAAGGAGGGCGACGTCCTCTTTGCGACGAGCCGTTGCATCGGCCGCGTGTTGAAGCTCACGCGCGAGGGACAGGACGTGTCCGTGCTGCTCGGCCCCGTGCAGATCCAGGACGTGATCAAGCGCGGCAACGTCGCGTATCACGCGCCGCTCGATCTCGATTCGCTCACGGCGATCGAAGTGGCCGATGACCCCGCGGCGTTTGGATCGCCGTACGCCGATCAGATGAAAGCGCAGACCACGGGATCGATCGGCCGCGGCCCGACCGCTGCGGTCATCCGTGACGTGCAGTACTTCGTCGTCTCGCCACGCGGCGAGTGGCGGCCCATGCGGACCATTCGTCGATCCGCGACGAGCCAGCTCGCGAGGCTGACCGACGGAGAGCCGCACGGCCCGTCGCTTGTGCGCGCGTCGTATGCGCCGCAACTGCCGCCGCTCAACGACGTGCTGTCCGCGACGCCGTGCTGGAAGGATTGCGGCGGGCTCGGATTGCGCATGACCGTGAAGAAGGGCGGCCTGACGGTCGCGATCTCGGTCATCTTCCACCTGCAAGCGCCGACCGTGGATTTCGACATCAGCATCGGAAATGGATTGTGGAGCGAAGTTCAGTTGACCGGGGCGGTGGGATTCGAGGTCTCGGTCGAGGGCCTCACCGATGAGACGTTTCAGCGCAACGTGAACGACATTGGCGTGCTGCCCGTGGACCTGGTGCTGCCGCTCAGCGGCGGCGGCGTCGGGTTCGACGTGCACTTTCACCATGACGTCCAGTTGTCGACGGCCTTCAGCGCCAAGACGTCGATACTGAAAGCGCACAGCTCGCTGACGATGCACGGCAGTCTCGGCCTCGACTATCACCAGGGCCACTTCGACGCGCGAGCCCTCTTCGGGAGCGACCTCACCGGTCTCGCGAGCAACATCGAAGGCATTTCGGTGGGCATCAACTCGATCGTCGTCGGCGTCAACCAGCGCGTGCTCGTCGGATTCGGCGTCGCCGGTTTCGCCGTCGGTCCGTTCGTGACCCTGACCTCGACGGAGACGGCGCTCAAGCAGGCGGACTCCGCGGCGAGCCTGATGCTGACGCAGCAGCGCATCGCCGATTGCCGCCAGGGGACGTTCTTGATGACCCTGACCGGCGGCGTCGGCTACGGGCTGCCGAAAGTCGTCGTCAAAGTCGTCAACTTCTTCCTGGGCCTGTTCCACGCTCCTTCGATCGCGGAATCGGGCGTCCTCGTGTCACTGCCGAAACAAGCCCCGATCGTCGACAAGAAAGAATCGATCCCAGACCGCTGCGCCGGCTGATCGCTCGAGGTCCATCATGATGCTGCGTTCCTCGTTCTTCCGCTCCGTCTCCGCCGTCTGCTGCGGCACGTTGATCGCGCTGCCGCTGCAGAACGGCTACGTCTCGTCGGCGGCATCTGATCCGGCGACGACACTCGCCAACAGCCTGCGCGCGCTCCAGGACGGCGAGAACACCGCGCCGCGCGACCACTGGGATCCGAAGTATGTCGAGGCGCAGCTCGGCCGCGACCCCGCGCGCACGTTCGCGTGGGTGCGCGATCACACGTACTGGATTCCGTATCACGGCATCTTGCGCGGCCCCGTCGGCGTGCTGATGGATCGGCAAGGTGACAGTCTCGATCGCGCGCTGCTGCTCGCGACGATGCTGAAGGACGAAGGACAGACGGTACGGCTGGCGCATGGGACCATCCCCGCACCACAGGCGGCCGCCCTGCTGCCGGCTCTGGACGCGAGGCGTCTGATGGCAGCC
>DASZVJ010000086.1:0-40137 GCA_035547155.1 Vicinamibacterales bacterium | reverse complement strand
ACCGCGTCGCTCGTCCGTCCGGGCGATCCTGCGGCGCTCGCGGCGGCGCTTCGCACGTTGGCGGCCGATCCGGCGCGTGCATCGGCGCTCGGCTCGGCCGCGCGCCGCCTCGCACCGCGATACACCTGGAGCGCCAGGGCTGCGACAATCGAAGCGGCCCTGGCGGCCTGTGCATGATTTCCCCGCGCCTGCTCGACGTCGTCCAATGCCCTGATTGCGGGCACGCGTTGACGCGCGACACGTCCGTGCGCGTCACGTGCACGGGCTGTGGCCGCGCGTTCGCGGCCGACCGCGGGTACCTCGATCTGCAGCCGGCGTCGGCGTTCGCGGAACAGACGAAGTATCTCGACCATGCCCTGCACGCCGACGCGCGGCACGAGTCGATCGCGCCGCCGGTGCTCGGATCGAAGATTCGCAACGACATGTTGCGGCGCTTCCTGCAGCCCGCGCCCGGCGACTTCATCGCCGATCTCGGCTGCGGCAGCGGACGGGCGATCGTCTGGAACGCCGGCTCCGGGGCGGACATGCTCGGTGTCGACATCAGCCCGTTCTTTGCGGCGGAGGCGGTCGAGCGCGCGGACCTGATCCTCGGCGATCTGCGCAAGCTGCCGCTGCGCGCCAATACGTTCAGCAAGGCGTGGTCGCTCGACGTGCTCGAGCATCTGTCGCCGCAGGCGCTGCGCGACATGCTCACCGAGGCGAACCGCGTGCTCGCGCCGGGCGGCGCGCTCTTCGTCTACACGCACGTGCGCAAGAACGGCTGGCCCGCGGCAGGTGTCCGTCTCGTCAACCGCCTCGCGCGTCTGTGCGAGCGCGCCGGCCTGCTCGACCTTCGGCAAGAGCGACTCCGAAAGTCGGATCACCTCAATCCGATCGCCGATCACGACGAGCTCGCACGCGTCACGCGCGCGTGCGGCTTCGAGATCGAGCGCATCACGTACTACTCGCCGATCGCCGGCGCGTTCGTCGAGAACATCCTCGTCCGCATGGCGGAACGTCTGCTGGCGAAACGCGCGGCTCGACGCGCGGATGCGCCCGCGGCGCCGGACGCGGCGGCCGCGGTGCGATCGGCGCGCGCGACGGCGCAGGCGCGCGTCCGCCGCGGCGGCGTGCTCTATCGCAGCCTCGTGGCCGTCACCGCGATGATGAAGATCGACATCTGGCTGTTCGGCCGGATTCCCTCGGGCCCGTTTTTCGCGCTGCTGCGAAAGACGCCGGTGCCGGCGGCCGCGGACGCGCCTGTCACACCGCCCACGCGCGTGGAGGCCGCGGTCTGACATGCGGGTCCTCTACGTCGCAATCGATCAGACCGTCCCGGGCTCGCTCGGCGGCTCGGTCCACGTGCAGGCGGTCGCCGAAGGATTGGCGGCGCTCGGGCACGAGGTCCACGTCGCGACGCAGGCCGGCGGCGACTGGCCGTCCGGGCGCGTGACGTGGCATCGGCTTGCGCCACCGCTCGGCCGTTCGCAATTGCGCTGGATGCGCAAGAGCGCCGTCGTCGATCTCGCGCGTACGATGCGCGCCGAGATCGTGATGGAACGCTACTACAACTTCGGCGGCGAAGGCGTCTTCGCCGCGAAAGCCCTTCACCTGCCTGCCGTGCTCGAAGTGAACGCGCCGGTCGTCGACTATCCCGGCTCCGCGAAATCGCGGATCGATCGCACGCTGCTCGTCGAGCCGATGCGCCGCTGGCGCGACGCGATCTGTCGCGCGACCGATCTGTTCGTCACGCCGTCAGCGGATATCCTGCCGAAATGGGTCGAGCGTAAGCGCGTGCTGGAGATCGAATGGGGCGCCGACGTCGATCTGTTCCGGCCCGACGCGCCAGGGCCCGTACCGTTCTCGCGTGAGTCCGATCGCATCAAGTGCGTCTTCGCCGGCGCGTTTCGCTCGTGGCACGGGGTGGTCCACTTGACGGCCGCACTCGCGCGCCTGCACCAGGCCGGCGATCATCGCTTCGGCGGCATTCTGATCGGCGACGGCCCGGAACGTCCGGCGGCAGAGCGGGCCGCGCGCGATGTGCCGGGCATCACGTTCACGGGCGCGCTCCCGCACCCGCAACTCGCCGCCGCGCTCGCTGCCTGCGACATCGGCGTCGCGCCCTTCGATCCCATCAAGCACGCGCCGCTGCGCCTCGGCTTCTACTGGTCGCCGCTGAAGATCTTCGAGTACATGGCCGTCGGCCTTCCCGTCGTCGCGCCCGCCCTCCCGCGTCTGCGCCGCCTCGTCGACGATGGCCGCGAGGGCGTGCTCTACGATCCGAAGGATCCCCGCGGGCTCGAGCGCGCGCTCGTAGCGCTGGCCGATCCGGCGGTCCGCCGGCGCATGGGCCAGGCCGCGCGCACGCGCGTCGTGCGGGACTTCAGCTGGCGCGCGCACTGCGTCGCGCTCGATCGCCGCCTGCGCGCGCTGAAGCGATCCCGATGAGCCGTCCGCTGCGGATTCTCGTGACGACCGACTCGTTCCCGCCCGTGTGCGGCGGCAGCGGCTGGAGCACGTGGGAGCTGGCGCGCGGCTTGATCGCGCGCGGACACGACGTCCGCGTGCTGAAAGCGAGCGCGGGCCCCACGAACGCGCTCGTCACGGAGACGTACGAGTCCTGCCGCGTGACGACGATGCAGGTGCGCGCGCCGCAGACGCCGTTCGTGCGGAACATGATCAAGAACGAGCGGTTGTGGGCGCGGCTCACGCGGCATCTGATCGATCTCGTCAAGCGGGATCCCGTCGACATCATCCACGCGCAGCACGTGATGACGACCGTGCCGTCAATTCGCGCGGGACGCGCGACCCAAACGCCCACGGTGGCGATGGTGCGCGACTACTGGCCCGTCTGCTACTGGTCCGATCTCATCTACGATCCCACGCAGCCACGGCTCTGTCCCGCGTGCACGGCCGGCATGATGACGCGATGCGTGCGGCCGCGCGCCGGCCGCCTGGCGCCGCTGGCGTGGCCGATGATTCCCTACATGCGCGCGAACCTTCGGACGAAGCGCCACACGCTGGCGGGCGCCAGCGCGGTGATCGCGGTCAGCCACGCGATCGCGCGCGACATTCCGGCGCGCGCGCCAGAGTTGCACGGCACGCCGCTGCACACGATCCCCAATCCGATCGACATGACCGCGCTCGACTCGGCCGCAGCATCGTCCGTCGCGCCGATCGACGGACCGTACGTGCTCTACGCCGGCAAGATCGCGACGAACAAGGGCACGCAATATCTTGCGCACGCTGTCGCGGACGCTGGCATTCGCTGGCCCGTCATCGTCGTTGGCGACGGCCCGCAGCGCGCCGCGCTCGAAGCGGACGCGCGCGCGCGTGGCCTCGATCTGCGCGTGCTGGGATGGCGCAATCGCGACGAGGTGTGGGCGTGGATGCGGCACGCGACGCTGCTGGCATTTCCGTCGTACGGGCCGGAGTCGCTCAGTCGCGTGCTGATCGAGGCCGCGGCGCTCGGCACGCCGATCGCGGCGATGAACACGGGCGGCACGACCGACATCGTGCAGCACGACGTCACGGGGCTCGTCGCCGACGATGCCACGGCGTTCTCGCGCGCGCTGGCGGCGTTGGCGAATGACGCCGCGCTTCGCGCGCGCCTCGGTGCCGCCGCGGCCGTCGACGTCCACGCGCGCTTCTCGGCCCCTGCCGTCGTCGAGCGCATCGAGCAGGTGTATCGCGGTCTGCTCGGCGAGCGGGTCGCCTGAGAATGGCGGCGCCATTACGCATCGCCGTGCTCGCGCGAGCCGTGATGCCGCTGCACGGCCTCGGCGGCCTCGAGCGATCCGTCCACGACCTCGTCCGTCATCTGGCAGCGCGCGACGTCGCGGTCACGCTGATCGTCCCGCCCGCGACCGCATCGCGCGACGCTTCATCCGCCTCGCTGTCATCTCCGCGGATTGCGATCAGACATGTCCCATACGTCACGTTTCCTTTCGCCGGCCAACGCGGCACGACGATTCTCGATCGCAGCACCGCATATCCGATCTATGGCTGGCGCGCGGGACGCGTGGCCGCAGCGCTGGCGCAGCGCGGCGACGTGGACATCATCCATGGATTCGGCGCGAGCCTGCTGGGCGCGGCGGGATCGCACGTCGTGCCGCTCGTGCTGAATCCGCAAGGGCTCGAAGAGTTCGGCGCGACGGCGGCGTCACAGCCGATGCTCAAGCGCATCGGCTACACGCCGCTTCGCTGGGCCGTGCGCCGCTGCGCACGCGCCGCGGATTGCATCATCGCGACGGATACATCGCTCGAGCCGACGATCGCGCGTCACCTCTCGCCGGCGCCCGGACAAGTCGAGACCATTCCCAACGGCATCGACCTCGAGGCCGCGACGTCAGCCGCGGGCGAGGACGCCGGCGTCGCGATCCGTCGTCGTCACGGCATGGCGCCGGATGAGATCGTGCTGCTCAGCGTCGGACGGATCGAGCGCAACAAGGGCTTCGACGTGCTGGCACATGCGCTCGGACGCACGTCACGGACCGGCGCGCTGCACGCGCGCGCGTGGCGCTGGGTCGTCGTCGGCAGCGGGCCGTTCCGCTCGGATCTCGACCGCGCGATCGCGGACGAAGCGATCGGATCGCATGTCGTCTTCACCGGCCGCGCGACGGAGCCCGAGTTGCACGCGTGGTACGAAGCGGCGTCGTTGTTCGTGCATCCGACGCGCTATGAAGGCAGCTCGCTCGTGACGCTCGAGGCGATGGCCCATCGCCGCGCGATCGTCGCCACGCGCGCGGGCGGCCTGCCCGACAAGGTCCGTCCCGGCGAAAACGGCTGGCTCGTGCCGCCAGACGACGCGGCCGCGCTGGCGTCGGCGATCGACGACGCGCTGCGCGATCCCGCGCGGCTCGCGACCATGGGTGCCGTCAGCCGGACGATCGTCGAGCGCGAGTTCGCATGGCCCGTGATCGCGGACCGTCACATCGCGATGTACGAGCGGCTGAGGGGCAGGGGACGGTAGGGGCTTGGGGCGGCAGATAGCAAGAGAGCGCGATCCCAGATAGTGCGATAGCGCGTTCGTGAGATAGCGGGATACGACGTCTTGGCTTCGTCCCCTCGTCCCTCGCCTACCGCCCCTCCGCCCGCTGCCGTAGCCGTACGAGCCAGTCGTTCGTCGCCTTCGTCCGCTGCGCGTCGGGAATCGCGCCGAACTGACGGGCGAGATAGGCGCGGATTCGCAGGTCGTCTTTGAGCCACGTCTGTAGATCGTCGGACGACATGCCGTTGCGTGCGAGCAGCGCGTCGACGTTGGCGCCGGCGCCGAGGCTCGCCGACCACGCCTGGCGGCGCGCGGCGATCTCCTCGTCGGATGGCGGGGCCACCGGCGCTGCGCGGTTCAACTCCGTGAGGATCAGCACGCGATCTTCGAGCGCGCGTTGCGCCGCCGCGTCCGAGCTGACGTCGTCGACGAGCTTGAGCGCGCGCGCCTGCCGCACGTCCGACTGCGTGATCGCGCGGCCGTTGACGCGCGTCAGGATGCGATCCAGCTCGACCTGCGCGGCCACCCTCGGCGCGCCGAGCGCGATGATGACGGCCGCAGCGGCCGTCGCGAGCGAGAGACGAGCGATCGTCGACATCAGAAAGCCTCCCCGATGCTCAAGTGATATTCCCAGCCGCGTTCCCGCTCGCCGCCGACGATCTCCGGGTGCATCTTGAACCCGAAGTCGACGCGAATCGGCCCGAGCGGCGAGTCGTAGCGCACGCCGACGCCCGCCGAGCCGCGGATGCGCGCGAGATCGAACGTGCTGACCTTCGCGAAGACGTTGCCGGCGTCGACGAACCCGACGCCGATGAGGTCGTGCCCGAGCACCGTGCCGACCACGCGCCGCAGCTCGCCGTTGAGCACGACGACCGCGTTGCCGCCGAGCGATAGCCCGTCGGCGGTGAGGATTTCGGGTACGCCAAGGCTGTCGAGCCGGAACCCGCGCACCGTCGTGCTGCCGCCCGCGAAGAACCGCACGCTGGCGGGCAAGTCCTGCACGACGTCGATGATCTGATTCCCCGATCCGTCGAGCACGGGCTGCCCGTTCTCGTCGACGCGCGGCACCGTGCGCGCGAACCCGCGCGCCAGACCGATCTCGGCGCGCCCGGCGAGCACGGTCTTCTTGCTCGCGTCGATCGCGTGAAACAGCGATCCCTGCAGGAACGTCTTCACGTAGCCGACTTCGGATCCGATGCCACGCGCGGCCAGCTCGGCGTCGGCCGTCACGAACGCGCCCTTGGTCGGCGACAGCAGGTTGTCGCGCCGATCCCAGGACACGCCCGCCGACAGACTCGAGATCCGCACCTGAGGAAAGAGCCGATCGATCAGCGGCTGCAGCGGGTCGTCGTCGGAGATGCGGTTGTCGAAGACGCGCGTGAAATCCAGCGAGTACCGGCCCGTCACGCTGACGTGGCTCGTCACCTGGCGCAGCGCTTCCGCATTGACGCCCTTGCGCAGGAAGTTGAAATTCGTGCGAACGGCCTGTTCGAACGACGCGCCGACCAGCACGTCGGTGTCCGTGCCGAACGCGTGCCGCTCGCGGTACGTCGTCGCCACGCGGTACTCGGTGAAGCCGAAGCCGCGGCCGTCGAGCGTCGGATCGCCGGGCGCCTGCCGGCGCTTCAACGCGACGCGCGAGAAGAAATTGACCGACCGATCGCGCCCGCCGAGCCCGCGGCGGGTGACCTCGAAGAATCCGCGCGGCGCGAAGCCGAGATAGTCCTCGTTGCCGCCGCCGACCGCGGCGCGAAGCTGACGCCCGCCCTCGAGGCCGCCGCCGTACCCGATCGTCGTGCGCGGGTTCTCGACGACGCTGACGATCAGATGCGCTTCACGCTCGCCGCCGAACTGATCGGCCGGCGTGATCGTGACGCGGCGGAACACGCCGGTCTCGACGAGCCGCTGTTGCGCCTCGCTCAGCGCCGCATCGCCTGCCGGCTGACCTGGCACGAGCTTCAGGTCGGCGAGGATGTCCTCCTCGGACACGTGCTGGTTGCCGACGACCGAGATCTGTCCGATGACGACCTGCGGCCCTTCGTTCGCCGTGACCGCGAGCGACACGGCCGTGCCGTCCTCGCTGAACGACGGCACGATGTCCACGAACGCCGACAGGTACCCGCGATCGCGATAGAGCGTGCGCAGCGTCGTGCGATCCTGCGCGGCCTCCGCGTCGATGTACGGCCGGCCGACGCGCTGCTGCATCGCCTGACGCAGCTCGGACTCGGTCACCTGATGCGCGGCGTCGGCGAAATCGAACGTCACGGCACGGACGACGCCCTTCGGCCCTTCGACGATGTTCGGATGGATCACGACGAGCGCGCGCGTCGCCGTGCCGCCGCTGAGCTCCTCGTAGTCCGGCGTCGCGCTCAGTTTGTAGTAGCCGTTGCGCCTGTACTCGTCGACCACACGCGAGAGCCCTCGGAGAAAACGTGCCTCGTCGAAGACGTCGCCGTCGTGCATCCCGGCGAGATCGCGCAGCGTCGCGCCCGGCAGCGTCAACGTCGACGGCCACTCGATGTGATCGACGAAGAACCGCGGCCCTCGCGTGATCGTGAAGACGATGATCAGCGTCCGGCCGTCGGCGCTGCGCTCGTAGTCGAACGGCGCGCGGGCGTGCCAGTACCCTTGCGCGCGGAGGGCGCTCTCGATGCGCCGCTGCGAGTCCTCGAGCAGATCCCGATCGGCCGCGCCGAGGCGCTTGATCGGAATGAGCGTGTCGACGTCGCCGGGCAGTTGATCGGCGGGCTGCACGCGAAGCTCGACGCGCGGCCCGGTGTCGACGTTGATGACGAGATCGACCGTCTCCGCCGGCTCGACCGGCAACAGGGCGAGCTGCGCTTCGTAGAACCCGCGGCCGCGCAGGTCGTCTTCGATGGCCGTCATCGCGGCCTCGATGTCGCGGCGCTTGAACGGCTGGCCCGGCGCCGTGCCCGTGCGCCGGATGATCTCGGCCGGCGAGAACGGCGACGTCCCGCGCACGTCGGTTCGCGCGATCGTCGTCAGCGGGCCCGCGTCGGCCGTGAGGACGAGCGTCGCGCCTTCCGGCTCGTGCGAGACCTCGGTCGTCGCCGTCACCGTCGCACGCGTGTAGCCCGCGTCGCGCAGGTACTGCTCTGCCGCCGCGGCGACGGCCGCGGGTCTCGCCGACGTCGGCACGCCGCCGTACCGCTGCAGCATCGCGGAACGCAGTGCGCCAGATGCACTGCCCGCGTCCCCGCGAATCTCGAGCGCCGTGATGGGATGTCGCGGCGTCAGCGCGAACGTGATCTCCACGCCGCCCGGCACGACCGTCGCCGTCGGCACGACGTTCTCGTACCGCTGCAGACTATCGAGATGGGTGATGGTCGTGCGCACGTCGATCTGGCTCAGCGGCTGGCCGACGCGGACGTCCGACAATCCGATGAGCGCCGGCGACGTCGCGTCGCGCCCTTCGATCGTGAAATGCACCGCGACGACGGGCTGCCCGAACATCGCGGCGGCCTGATCCTGGCCGAATGCCGCGCGCGCGCCAGCGAGCGAGGCGCCGAGCATCACGAGGAGGACGAGCCGCGCGCGCACCGTCATCAGAAGACGTACCGCAGACGGAAGTCGAGCGCGAACGTCCGATCCTCGTTCCGCGACAGCACCCAGGACAGCAGATCGCTCTGCTCGTACTCGAGCAGGATGATCTCGTCCTGCGGCGGACTGAGCGTGCGCGAGTACGTCAGATAGACGCGCGGCGAGAGCCGCTTGCCCAGCGTCACGCGCGCCGTGGGGTTCAGCTGCTGCGACGCGTCGTCGGGTGTGAGCAGAGGCGTGATCTGCACCGTGTCGAGCGCGCCGGTGCGCTCGACGACGGATCCGACGACGGACGTCAGCGGCGTGGCCAGCAGCGTCGCGCCCGCGGTCTGAATCATGAGCTGCTGCTGCTCCTGCGAGAGCGCGTACGTCCGCCGCTCCACGGTGCCGACGTCCGGCATCGAGCCGAAGATCAGCGAGATGATGTCGCTCTTCGGCAGGTACGGATCCGAGCTGAGCCCCCACGTGAGCGATCGCATCGTCCCACGCCCTTCGACGTCGACGACATACGTCTGTCCGCCGAGGCGGGGCCGCGTTTCCACGGCGACGTCGAAGATCGGATCGAAGCTGTTGTGGAACGAGATCGTGCTCTCGCGCACGAAATACTGATTGCCGTACGCCGAGAACCGGCCGCCGACGATGTCGACGTCGCCGTTGAGCGTCGGCACGTCGAACGTGCCACCGACGGACAGCTCCGCTGACGCGTCGACGTGTGCGGTCTTCGTGTCGATGATCGCCATGCGCGGTGCACGGACCTGGATGTTGAGCGTCACGGGAATGGTGGACGCCGGCGTCGTCGCGATGGCCGGCCTGAGCGTCTCGGCCGGCCCGCTGCCGGTCAGGAGCGCCAGCCAGCTGCTGCTGCCGGCAGAGGCGCCGACGACCGTCATGCGCAGGACGTCGATGCTGCCGGCGAGCCGCGGCGCGGTCCGCGGGCCGGTCAAGAATAGATTCATGTCGACGGTCGAGCTGAAGCCGTCGGGATAGCGCAGCCGCATCGAGCGTCCCTGCGCGGTGAGGTTGTATTCGACGACGCGATAGCCATCGAGCGCGATCGTTCCGCCGAACCGGACGTCGCCATTGCCGACGCGGCCCGTCATGTCGTCGAGCGTGATCGCGTTCTCGAGCGTCGTCGGGTTCGTGCCGAACGTGATGCGGCCATTGAGCGCTTCGACGCTGTGCGGCGAGTCGAACGGCCGCAGGCGGCCGTCGGTGATCGTCGCGCGGCCGGTGAGCTTCGGCGCGTCGAACGAGCCCGTCAGCGAGGCGTCGAGCGTGGCGGCGCCGGACGCCAGCAGGCTCTTCAGCTTGAATTGCAGGATGGACAGGCTGGCGTCGCCGCTGGCGGAGACGTCGAAGGTCCGCGCCTGCGTGTCGATGCGGCCCGTCACCGCGAGATTCGTGTCGTTGCCCTTGAGCTTCAGGGCCGCGATGCGCGCGACGCCGTTCTCGAGCTGCAGGTGCACAGGGCCGTCGTTGGTCAGCTTGTAGTCCGACAGCGTCAACTGCGCATCGTCGACCGTGGCGTCGACGACCAGACCCTTCGGATCGGCGAGCGGCCCGTGCACGGAGAGCAGCCCGCCGACGAGGATGCGCGTGTACGGCGAGATGTCGTCCTTCATCACGAACTTCAGATACGGATCGAGCGCCGTGGTCTGGAAGCGCAGCCGCAGATCCGAGGTGTAGCCGGCGTCGAACGCGATCGTGCCGGCGCCGTTGACCGTGACGCGGCTGGAGCCGATCTGGAAGTACTCGATCGACATCACGTCGTCCGTGACTCTGAAGCGGCTGGCGACGGGGCCGATGCCCTCGTCGCCGACGAACAAGTCGCTGATCGAGCCGTCGAACGAGTAGTCGGGCGCCGCGAACGTGCCGCTGCCGTGGACGTTGTTGATCGTGAGCCGGCCGCTGAGCGGTGCGCTGGGCATCTTGAAGTTGTCGAGCGTCTCGACGTCGATCCCGCTGCCCGTCGCGCTGAAGTCGTAGGTGCCATCCCAGCCGATGCGCGCAGCGCCCTGGATCAGCCCTTCGCTGCCTTTCCGCAGCTCGATGCGGCTGATGCGCAGACCGGTGCCCTCGAGCGTGAGGTCGCCCGTGGCCACGTCGAAGCCCTCGTGCCACGCGTGCCCGTGATCGATCTGCAGCGGCCCGGATCCGTACATCGTCTTGTAACGGCCCCGGAGCTCGAGGTCGGCGAGGCCGATGGTGCCCTCGACCGGCCAGTCGTCGAGCGTGAACGCATGGCGGAGATCCGCGAGCGGCCAGTGCTCGATCCGCACGCGGGCGCGAATCTCCTCCGCGCCGTCGTCGCGAAAGCCGAGCGCGTAACGGCCGTCAGGGACGATCCGCGCGCCGGCCTCGCCCGTGATCAGGCTGTGCGTGATGTCGACGTACTTGTTCTCGATGACGAGATCGGCGACGGCCGTGCCCCACGTGACGTCCCAGGCGCGGACGGATTCGCCGGCGAAATGGCCTTCGATGCGCGGCGACGAGAACGCGCCCGTCATGCGCCCGTTGAACGTGCCGCGCCCGCCGACCTCGATCGCGCCCGTGGGACCGCCGACGGCCGTCATGATCGCCGCCAGCACGCGATCGCTCTCCTGCCAGTCGTGGCTCGTCACGGCGAACGGAAACGCGTTGCTGCCGTCGTGCGCCATCCGGCCGCTGAACGAGACGTACGTGTGCGGCGTCGCGGCCCAGCTCGGCTCGAATGTCGTGCCGCCAGGATCGAAGTGATAGGTCATGTCGCCGCCGACGGCGAGCGCACCGCCGCGCGGCCGCGGGTCGAACGGCTTCGGCTCGAAGACGGCCGGCAGCGGCGTCTGCGGCAGGACGACCGGCGCGAGCGCGATGCCGGGCGGCGGCGTCAGCGACGTGTGCGCGTCGCCCCGCCGCGTCGCGCCGAAGCGGCCGTTCTGCCATTCGAGCGCGAGATTGCCCGACGCCATCCCCGCCAGATGCAGACCGCGCAGGTTGATCAGCCGATCGAGCCCAAACAGATCGATGTCGCTATAGTCGGCGGCGAACGTCGCCGTCGCGCCCGTGGGCGTGCCGAGCGGCGCCAGACCGTAGTCGAACCGCGTGTGGCCGCCGAGCAGATCGGCGTCGGCGTGCGTGACGGCGAACCGCGAGTTGGTCCAGAGCAACCCGCCGTGCAGCGTCTTGAAGTCGATGTCGTTGACCGTCGCCACGTCGCTGGTGAAGTCGCCGGCCAGCTCGCGTTGGCCGTCCTTCGCGTACCGGAACTCGCCCGTGAAGTGACCGTTGCCCGCGACGCGCCACGACTCGTTCGGGAAGAAGATCCCGCGCATCGTGTTGAAGTCGACATCCGAGTTCACGTAGTACGTCTGCTCGGGCCAGCGCGAGAAGTCGACGAGGCCGTTGACGTGCGACAGGCTGCCCTCGGTCTTCAAGTCGATGTGCTGCAGTTGTACGCGCGGCCCCTCGAGCACGAAGCGCGTCGTCATCTCCGTGGCCATCGGCCGGTAGCCGAGAATCCGGACGGCACCGCCCGTAAACTGCGCGCGGCCGACGTACTGCTGCAACGTTTCGGATCGCGTCAGCGCGAAGTTGAGATTGGGCGCGTCGACGCTCCACGGCGTCGCATGATCGTCGTAGATGAAGTGCCCGTTGGTCGCGAACGCGTAGTCGACCGTCGTCGTGTAGGACTTCGGGCCCTTCGACGGGTTCTTCGGCGTGAGCTTCGGCAGGTTGTGGATGCCGCCGGCCCAGGTCTCGACGACCATCTGCCAGTCGATGAGCCGCACCTCGACGTGAATCTGCGGATGCCGCAGATCGCGAAGGAGCGGCCACCAGTTGAGATGGACGATCACGCGCTTGACGCGCATGAACGGACGATCTTCCGGCCGCCGCCCTTCGATGACGACGTCGTCGATCGCGAAGTCGCCGGGCACGAGCAGGGCGGAGATCCGGCCGATGTGCGCCGGCCGCTCGAGATATTTGCTGGCTTCGCGTTCCGCAAGGCCGCGAAGCCCGGGCACGATGCGGCCAATGTCGATCGAGAGAATCGTGAAGATCAGCGCGGCCACGACCGCGACGACGACGGCAAGCGCGCGCCGGGTCCATCGCCGGACGCCCCGTCGCCGCGCGCCGCGCTCGCGTACGCGCGCGGGCGGATCAGCCGGAGTTTCCGGCTCCGGCCCGGGCTGGG
The DNA here is from genome assembly GCA_035547155.1 of Vicinamibacterales bacterium. Lineage (GTDB taxonomy): Bacteria > Acidobacteriota > Vicinamibacteria > Vicinamibacterales > SCN-69-37 > CAZNMF01. The sequence continues at coordinate 27,436 of DASZVJ010000086.1, read as the reverse complement.
GCGTCGATTCGCTCACGCGTCCAGCTTACCGTAGGCCACGCGCGCTCCCGGCCTCCTCGATGACGATGAGGAGGCGTCCGGCCTCGACCGAGACGCCCTCGTCGACATGACCGCGCGGATTCAGGCGGTCACGAACCCCGACAGCGTGAACCGATACACCTGCTGCGTCCCGTCGTACTCCGCGTGGAACGTCGTCGGGTGCGGTCCCTTCAGCCCCGGCACGCTCGGAAGCGGAAGGTCGAATGACGTCTTCTTCATCAGCGTCGCCTTCGAGATCATCGGCTCGATGAAGATCGGCGCGCCCTTGTAGTAGCCGATCACCATCGTTGCGCCGAACGCGTCCGTGCGCGCGACCTCCGTCGCAGGAACGGCGTGCATGCCCATCTGCGGCACGCAGAGGCCGACGAGCGTCGACACGCCCATCATCCCGGCCATCTCAGGCGGCAGCGCAATGTCGGGCAGCGCGTAGCCGGCCGGCAACGCGGCGGGCTTGTTCTCGCTCTTGCAGTCGATCGCGGCGATCTCGGCGTGCGGGATCAAGTAGAAATGGAAATCGAAGTGCGGGGTCATGAACGCCGCTGGCGGATGCCCACCCGCGTTCCAGTCCACCGTGAATTGCTGAAAGCCGCTCTGCTGCCGGACGGCATCGGGCAGCGGAATCGACGCCGTCGGGACGGGCGGCCAGACCATCGGCATCTCGGCCGGAGCATTCTCGATGCTCGCCAGCGGGATCACCGCTCCCACGTCGACCAGGGTCGTTCCTCTCATCGTCGACGTCGTACACACCTGGCCTTTGAAGACGTCCGCACAGGATCCCTGCCTCTGTGTCAACGCCGCGTCCCGTGCGCGAACGCTCCCGGAGAACGCCAACAAGGTGGTCAAGACAACCGGCACCGCGATCACTCGATACGACATGTGTGGTTCCTCCAGATGTGTGCGAACGACTGCGCTCGCACCGTGGGAGGTGTAACGAATGGTCCGGTCGTTACACTGCCCCGATGTGCGTGAGGGACGACCAGACCCGGCGCGTTTGACCGCGGCGGCGCCGAATAGTACCGTTCGGCGCCCATGGAGGGCAACGCCGAATGGACGGACGGCGACGTGGCCAGGACCATCGCCGCGCGCACGCCGGGGTCCGCGGAGGCGGCGGAGAGCGAGCTCTATCGCCGCTTTGCGCCGCGCGTGCGTCTGTACGGCCTGCGGCATCTCCGCAACGACGACGCCGCCCGCGACCTCGCCCAGCAGGTGCTGCTCGTGGCGATCGAGAAGCTGAGGAATGGGTCCGTCCGGGACGCTGATCAGATCGCGTCCTTCATCCTCGGGATGAGCCGCCTGATGACCAAGGATCTGAAGCGGCAGGAATGGCGGCGCGAGACGTTGCGCGAGGCGTTCATCCCCCCGTCGGCGTTCACCGTCGACGTTGAAGATGCGTCACTCGACCTCGACCGGCTCGAGGCGTGTCTCGCGATGCTGGCCGAGCGCGACCGCGCGGTCGTCATGCTGACCTTCTACGCCGGGAGAACGGCGTCCGACGTCGGGCGCGAGCTCGGCGTCTCCGAGGGCAACGTGCGCGTCATCCGTCACCGCGCCGTTCAGCGTCTTCGTGCGTGTGTGATGTCCGGAGCAACCGTCGCGTGACGCCTACCTGCGAGACACCGATTCCCGACGAGACGCTGCTGGACTACTGGGTCGGCGGCGACGCGGCAGACCGCGACGAGGGGATTGACGCGCATCTGTTCGCGTGCGGCGACTGCTCCGCGCGCCTGATCGGGCTTGCGGCGTTGAGCGAAGGCGTGACCGCGCTCGCGCGTCAGGGCCGGATCTCCGGACTCGTCTCCCGCACGCTCATCAATCGGCTACAACGGGATGGCGTCTGCCTGCGTCAGTACTCGCTCGCCCCTGGCGACACGGTGCCGTGTTCGGTGTTTCCCGGCGACGACCTCGTGGTCACATCCCTGCGTGGCGACTTCTCCGGCGCACCGGCGCTCGCGTTGTCCGTGACCGGACTCGCGTCGGCACGAACGGTCACCGATCTGCCCGTATCTCCGTCCGAGGGCGAGGTGTTCTTCGCCCTTCCGGCGGCGATCGTACGGGAGCTGCCGTCGACGCGCATCGAGATCACGCTGAGGTCGGTGAGGGACGCCGAAATCGGACGCTACGTGCTCGACCATACGGCGCCGGCGTGACGTCGCGGCGCGTGAATGTCACCGCCCAACTCGGACTGCCGCCCGAGATCGTGCAGGCGGGCGACCGGATCCCTCAGGCCCGGGCCGCTTGCGCCTTCTCCCAGTCCTTCAGGAATTTCTCGAGGCCGATGTCGGTGAGCGGATGCTTGAAGCACGCCTCGATGACCGCCGCAGGGCACGTGCACACGTCCGCGCCCATGCGTGCCGCCTCGACGATGTGCATCGGAGAGCGCACGCTCGCGACGAGGACCTCGGTCGGGAACTCGTATTGGTCGAAGATCTCGACGATCTGCCGGATGAGCGCCATGCCGTCCGACGCGATGTCGTCGAGCCGGCCGACGAACGGGCTGACGTACGCGGCGCCGACTTTCGCGGCGATCAGCGCCTGCGTCGGCGAGAAGATCAGCGTCGTGTTGATGCGGATCCCTTCGCTCGTCAGCGCCTTGATGGCCTTGACGCCGTCGCGCGTGAACGGGATCTTGACGACCACGTGATCGTCGATCTTCGCGAGCTCACGGCCCTCCGTGATCATGCCCGCGGTGTCCGTCGCGACGACCTCCGCGCTGACCGGCCCCTGCACGAGGCGGCAGATCTGCTTGATGTGCGCCCGCGGGTCGCCGGACTCCTTCGCCATCAGCGACGGATTGGTCGTGACGCCGTCGATGATGCCGAGCGGGACGAGGGACTCGATTTCACGAAGATTGCCGGAATCAATGAAGAATTTCATGTCTCTGGCCTCTGATATCACCAAGATACCGCGATCCGCACCCGCCGGCGCTACCGAATCACGAGGGTCTGCCGGTCGGACAGCGAGCTGACGTTGGCGGCCGGCGCCGTGTCGACCGCGTACACGGCGTACGTGTAGGTCTGGCCCGGCTGGACGGCCGTGTCGCGGTACGTCACATCGGAAATCGGCGTCCGCATCAACGGCTGCAGCGTGCCGCCCGTGCCCTCTCCTCTGAGGACGATGTACCCCGCGACGTCCGGGACTTCGACGCGATTCCAGATCAGCGTCACGGCCGCGCCCTCCTGGACGGCCTGCAGGCCGGTCGGCGCGGGCGGCGGGAACGTATCGACGGGCGTGACGCACACGGGCGCCGCCGGCGCGCCTTCGGCGCGCACGGCGCCCGTCACGTGCGTCGCGCGCACCGCGACGCACGTCTGCGTGCCGAACGTGAGCGGCAGCGTGAACTGTGTCGCCGCGATCGGCTCCGGCGTCAGCGCCTTGGCCGTCGCCGCGTCGAACGCCGGCCCCGGCGTCTGCAGCACGCTGAACACGTCGCCAGCCACGGCGGCGTGCCACGCCGCCGTGAGCTGCGTCTCGTCGTACGTCAGCGCGAGATCAGCGGGCGCGGCGGGCAGCGATCCGATCGGCACGGCGAGCACCGGCGTAGCCGCGCCAGGACGCCCGCGTCCGGTTCCCGCCACAGGGATCGCGAGGTAATGCCGCACGCCGCCACTGGCGCGTGCGGCATCGTCGATCTCGTCGACGATGGTGACCGCGTCGCCGGGCAGCGGGCGGCTGTCGGCTGGCGCCGCGGACGCCGGAGGCGTCGGCGGCGCCGGTGACGGCGACGCGCCGTCCGAGGACTTCGGCTTCGGTTCCGGCGGCGGCGGACGCCGCACGGAGAGATGCGTCAGCAAATACTTCGGCATCGCCGTGAGCACCGACACGGGCGGCGTCGGCATGCCGGCGGCGAGGACGATGCGATAGACGTCGACGCGCTCGACCGCCGCCGGCGTCGTGCCGTCGACGTTGGCGGCCGGCACGGTGAAGTGCAGCGTGACGCGCGAGGCCGTGCGCACCGCCGACAAGTCGGCGATGCGCGCGGGGACGGGCCGCAACGGCGGCAGCGGGTTGCCGCGCTTGCCGCAACCCGCGGCCGCGACGAGCGCGCCCACGATGAGCGACGCGGCGATCGCGCCTCGACAGGCTCGGGATTTCACCTCTCGACAAGCTCGAGGTTTCACGCCTCGACAAACTCGGCGTTTCACAGGATGTACCGCGACAGGTCGTCGCTCTTGACGATGTCGGCGAGCATGCGGTCGACGTAGGCGCGATCGATCGTAATCGACTGGCCGTCGAGCTCGGAGGCGTGGAACGACACTTCGTCGAGCAGGCGCTCCATCACGGTGTGCAACCGCCGCGCGCCGATGTTCTCCGCGCGCTCGTTGACGATCGTCGCGAGCTCCGCGATGCGCGCGATCGCATCGTCCTGGAACTGCAGCGTGACGCCCTCCGTGCCCATCAACGCCGTGTACTGCTTGACGAGCGCGCCTTTCGGCTCGGTGAGGATGCGCACGAACTCGTCGCGGCCGAGCGCTTCCAACTCGACGCGGATCGGAAAGCGTCCCTGCAGCTCGGGGATCAGGTCCGACGGCTTCGACACGTGGAACGCGCCCGCCGCGACGAACAGGATGTGATCCGTCCGCACCATCCCGTACTTCGAGTTGACGGTCGTGCCTTCGACGATCGGCAGGATGTCACGCTGCACGCCTTCGCGGCTGACGTCGGGCCCATGGCTGCCCTCGCGTCCGGCGATCTTGTCGATCTCGTCGATGAAGATGATGCCGGCCTGCTCGACGCGATCGATCGCCGCGCGCGCCACGCTGTCCATGTCGATGAGCTTCTGCGCTTCCTCGGCGGTCAGGTGCTCGAACGCTTCCGGCACCGCCATGCGGCGCCGCCGCGTCCGGCCGCCGAACATGCCCGGCAGCATGTCGCGGAGGTTGACGCCGATCTCTTCGACCGACGATCCCTGAATCAGCTCGAACGACGTCCCGGCACGATCGCGCACTTCGAGCTCGACCGTCTTCGTGTCGAGGCGGCCGACCGCGAGCTGTTCGCGCAGCCGCTCGCGCGTCGTCGCCGCGTGCTCACGCGCGGCCTGCGCCTCCGTCGAGGTCTCGCCGAACGACGAGGCCGGAGGAGGCGGCAGCAATAGATCGAGCAGGCGCTCCTCGGCGGCGTGCCGCGCGCGCTCGTGGACCTCGGCCTCGCGCTCGTCCCGCACCATCTTCACGGCGATCTCGACGAGATCGCGGACCATCGACTCGACGTCGCGGCCCACGTAGCCGACCTCAGTGAACTTCGACGCTTCGACTTTGAGGAACGGCGACTGCGCGAGCCGCGCCAGCCGCCTCGCGATCTCCGTCTTGCCGACGCCGGTCGGCCCGATCATGAGGATGTTCTTCGGCGCGACCTCGTCGGCCATCTCGCGCGGCAGCCGCTGCCGGCGATACCGGTTGCGCAGCGCGATCGCGACGGCGCGCTTCGCCTTCGCCTGCCCGACGACGTACTTGTCGAGCTCGACGACGATCTCGCGCGGCGTGAGGGACGGTCCGAGCGGCGTGCTGATCTCGGACACGGAAGTCGGTGTCATCTAGAGCTCTTCGAGAACGAGGCGATGGTTGGTGTAGATGCAGATGTCGGCGGCGATGCCCATCGCCGCTTCGACGATGGCGCGCGCGTCGAGCGTGCTGTGCTGGACGAGCGCGCGTGCGGCCGCCATCGCGAACGGTCCTCCAGACCCGATCCCCATCACGCCGTCGTCCGGCTCGATGAGATCGCCCGTGCCGGAGAGCAGATACGTCACGCGCGCATCGGCGACGAGCAGCATCGCCTCGAGCCGGCGCAGGATGCGATCGGTGCGCCAGTCGCGGGCCAGCTCGACCGCGGCGCGCTCGAGATTGCCGCGATGTTCCTCGAGCTTGCCCTCGAAGCGGCTGAAGAGCCCAAAGCCGTCAGCCGCAGAGCCGGCGAACCCGGCGAGCACGCGATCGTGATAGAGCCGGCGGACTTTCTTCGCCTGATGTTTGACGACGGTCTGGCCCAAGGTGACCTGCCCGTCGCTCGCCAGCACGACCTTGCCCTGATGGCGAACGGCCAGGACTGTCGTCGCATCGATGTGAGTCATCCGAACTCGCATCGTAGTGCCGACGCCGCAGCAGGGGCAAGCCGACATGCGACACGGACAGCGATGTCCTCGTACGACGGCAGCGTGGATGTCGAGCGGCGTGCGGCGTTCCCTGCCGCGGTCGTGCCTGAGTGGCAGTGAAGTTGCACAGGGCGTAGTATCGAAATAGTCAAGAATTCTGGAGCACGACCATGACCAAACCCCTCGCGTTTCTGTCAGCAGTCCTCGTCGCAGCGGCGTTGGCCGTCCCGACCGTGTCGGCGGCGCAAGGAAGCCGGCGCGGAGGCGGGGATTCCGGGTCGTCTGGCGGCGGACGCAGCGGATCGGGCGACGGCGGCGTGGCCGTTCCGCGCGAGTCCCCGCCTCCAGCCCCTCGTGCCGAATCGCCCAGCCCGTCAAGTGAAGGCGGACCGGTGACGCGCTCGAGCCCGAGCTCCGGCGACTCATCGGGATCGAATCGGGCGACGGGCCGCACGCGCAGCAACCAGGCCGTTCGCGGCTACGCGCAGCCGCGCACGTACTCTCCCGGCGGCTCGCACAACGTCGTCGTGTGGCCGTCCTGGTATTACCCGTATTACGGTGCGTATTTCGGCTACTCGAGCTATCCGTACGGCTACTGGAATCGCTACGGCTGGTACGATCCGTTCCTGTTCGATCCGTTCGGGTTCGGGTACTACGGTGCCGTGCCCTACTACTACCCGCCGTCGGTGACCTACTCGACACGAGACGAGGAGCGCGAGCGGACGTCGACGGGCTCCATCCGATTCAAGGTCAACCCGAAGAGCGCCAAGGTCTACATCGACGGCGCGCTGGCGGGGACCGTCGACGAGTTCGACGGATTGAGCGATCACCTGGAGCTGACGTCGGGCTCGCATCAGCTCGAGCTTCGCGCGGACGGCTACAAGTCGTACACCGGCACGCTCGACGTCAAGGAAGGTCAGACGCGCACGACGCGCGTCAGTCTCGACAAGCAGTAGGACGGGACGACAGATCACCGAACGGCGCGTGCGGACATTCCGCGCGCGCCGTTTTTGTTTATCGCAGCGCGGCGTCGACGTGCGGCAGGAGGCGGCGCTCGATCTTGAACTCGCCGAGCCGCACAATCTTGCCATCCCGCTTCGCGAAGACCTTGGCGGTGAAATCCTTGAACTGACTGTTCGTGAACAGCTCGTTCCGCGGCTGTTCGAGCGTGTATCCCGTATCCGACCGCACCATGATGGCGTCGGTCGCGTTGCCTGGCGTGACGGCGGTGCTGCCGATGCCGTCGACGTTCTTCGAGTCGAGCTCACCGTCGGCACCGTCCTGCCAGAAGCTCACGATGAGCTGCACCTGCGTGATCGGCTTCTCGGCGACGTTCTTCAGACGAAAGCTCACCTGCGGGACCATCTTGTTCAAGCCGCCGACGAGGCCGAAGTCGTACCAGCCTGACGTGACATCGGTCACCGAGAGCGCCTTCTCGAGATCGACGCCCAGCCCGCAGCCTCCACTGGCGACGAGCGCGACGGCGAGCAGACAAGCGGCGAAACGGGTACGCATAAGTCGGCGATTCTAAATCAAAAGCGTCCCTCGACCACGCGCGCCCTGGCTTCCTCGCGCGTGATGCGGCCCTGCCGCAGATCCTGCAAGTCCGAGCCTTTGATCGTGAGCATCAGCTTCCGTTCCTGGTACAGCGGATTCGAACCGGGCTGATCGATTCCGCTCGCCGCGATCGTCAACCGATCCGTGGGACCGAGCGGCAACACGGCGGAGCTGTCGAGGAGCGCGTCGATCAACGCTTCCCGCACATAGTTCGAATACAACCGATCACGCCCGCCCTGCGTCGCGAGCTCGTTGGCCATCGGATCCGGTTCGACAGGCCCGGTCGCGGACACGGTCGGACGATCCGATACCGGCTGCGCGGGCCCTGAGGCCCCCGGTGGCGTGGCGCGCGCATGACGCGACTGGTTGAGCATGTCCCAGAGCATCATCGTGCTGTTCCAGATCTCGGGAATCTGCACATCGAAGAAGAAACCCCAGCCGTCCAGTTTGACACCGCGTACCGTCGGTTGTTCCGACGGCGCGAGCACCAGCTCGGGCACGACGGTCGACGCCTGCTGCGCCAGCTTCTGACCGCCGACCAGCACCGCGCCGCGGAGCGCCGTGGCATACGTGAAGACGGCCGACTTGGCCGCTTCGTCCGCCGCGCTGACGGGCGGCGGCGTCTGCGCCGCTGCCCGCAGGGGCAACGCCAGGACCGCGGCGAGCGCGCTGAGACTCAAGACACGACGTGACACGGGACTCCTCCGATCGTTACCGTTCGAAGCTGATGCGCTGCAGTGCGTGGTTCAGCTCCACGAGATCGTTGACGTTGTTGGCGCGCGTGCCGATCTGCTTCACCTTGCTCTCGAGCTCCACGTTGAAGCCGATCTGGATGCGCTGCCATTGCTCGAATGCGCGCATGCGATCCGAGATCGCCGCCAGATCCTGCGAGCTCGCCGACGCCGTCGCCGTCGCGTGCGCGGGCACGGCCACCAGACGTTGATCCATTTCGGTGCGCACGTCGGTCAGCAGCGCCTCTCTGAATCGCGCGAGGTCCGACGTCGTGACGCTCGCAGGCACGACGGATGGCGCTGACGTGGCGGCCACGACGGGCGCTGGCGACGCGGCCGGCCAGAGCACGCGCGTCACGACGCCGCCGGCCGCGCCGGTCAGGAACATCGCGCTCGCCGCGGCGGCCATGGCCCACGCGGGAACGTCCCGCCACGACGGCGTCCGGCGCGGCGCCACCATTGGGCGCCAGACAGGCTCGTGCGGCGGCACCTGCCAGGCCAGCAGGTCGAGCCGCGTGCCGCGCAGGCTGCCGATCTCGTCACGGCAGGTCTGACAGTCCTTCAGATGCGTCTCGATCGTGCGGCGCTCGTCCTCGTCGCACTCGTCGTACACGTAGCCGATGAGCCGTTCTCGTTGTTCACACATAACGTTCTCGACCTTCGTTCCTTCAAGTTCAAAGTTCGACGTTCGACCTCGCTCACGTCGCCCCGAGCCTGTCGAGGGACGAAGTTTTCCTTCGTCCCTTCGTCCCCTGGTCCCCTGGTCCCTTGGTCCCTTGGTCCCTAGGAAGAGCTCTCCCACGTCGCCCGCCGCAACGCCGCTTCGTCCGTCTGCTGCCGCTCGAGCCGCCGCCGGAGCACGGACAGCCCTTGATAGAGCCGCGTCTTCACCGTGCTCAGCGGACAGTCGAGCATGTCCGCAATCTCTTGAAACGTCAGGCCGTGGTACTCCTTCAGCAGGATCGCGGCGCGCTGCTCTTCCGGAAGCTCCGCCATCGCCCGCGCCACCGCGCGCGACATCTCCCGCCGCGCGACGAGATCCTCGACCGACTCGACCGGCGACGCGCGATCGTCGGCCAGGTCGATCGGATCGGTGCCTTCGGGCACGGCGACGATGGGCGCGCGACGCTCGCGGCGCATCCAGTCCCGACAGAGATTCAACGTGATTCGATAGAGCCAGGACGAGAACTTCGCCTGTCCCTTGAACCCACGCAACCCTCTGTAGGCTCGCAAGAAGGCTTCCTGGACGACGTCCCGTGCATCCTCGTCCCGCCCGAGTGTGCGGTACGCGAGGGCATAGATCGGCCGTTCCCAGCGTGCGACGAGCTGGTTGAAGCTCTCGAGGTCGCCAGCCGTCGCACTGGCCACCAACTCCTCATCCGTCCGGGTCATAGTGCCGCGCCACGTCCACGCGGCCAGGCAGGGCGGCTGACCGTGTGCATCCCATGTGCTTAGACGGCCCATGCCCCAGGCCAGTCTGTACAAAGGCGGTGGACGCTACGAGTATAGGACGCGGCAGGCGGGCTGCGGTCCGCGGTCCGCCGGCTGCGGTCTGCCGTCCGCAGCCCCGTGCCCGTAGTAGTAGACTCGGCGCAACCCGCAGTCACGAGCCCGCAGACCGCGGCCCGCAGACCGCAGACCGCAGACCGATGCGAGGACGAGGATGAGCGACGACACGGTGATGACGACCGAGGAGGTCATGACCTACCTCCACCTGAATCGACGCACCATCTATCGCCTCGTGCTCAAACGCGGCTTGCCCGGCTTCCGGACCGGACGCCAGTGGCGCTTCCACAAGCGCGACCTCGACGCGTGGCTCAAGCGCACCAAGTTCGAGACGAGCGAGCCGCCACCGCCTTCACGCATCCTCGTCGCCGAAGACGATCCCGGCATCCGCAAGCTGCTCGTCGACACGCTCACCCGCAATGGCTATGTCGTCGACGCCGCCGACGATGGCCTGTCGGCCGTGCAGCTCGTGCAGGCGGGCGACTACGACCTGCTCATGACGGATCTGAAGATGCCCGGCGTCGACGGGCTCTCGCTCATCCGCGAGGCGCGCCGCAGAAGCCCGGACATTCCCGTCATCGTGCTGACGGGCTTTTCGACGCACGCCACGGCTATCGAGGCTCTGCACCTGCGCGTCTACGACTATCTGACGAAGCCCTTCCGCCTCGCGCACGCGATGCAGCTCACGGCCAGCGCGCTCGGCAACCCGCCGATGCCGAATTTGCCGCCGGCAGACTTCCTGGTCGGTCTTCCGCCACAATAGAGAGATGGATCCGGCGCCGGCACGAGCGCCGGGCGCCACCATCTGCATGATTCAGCTTTCGCATCTCACGAAGTCCTTCGGCGAGCGCGTGCTGCTCGACTCGGTGACGTGGACCGTCGGCGACGGCGACCGCGTCGGTCTCTGCGGCCCGAACGGCGCCGGCAAGACGACACTGCTGCGCATGCTGGCCGGGCTCGACGAGCCGGACGCCGGCCAGGTCGTCAAGCCGTCGGGCCTGACCGTCGGCTATCTGCCGCAGGACGGCCTCGCGTATTCCGGCCGCAGCCTGCTCGACGAAGCGTCACTCGCCTTCGCGCCACTGCTCGAAGCGCGCGCCGAGATTGATCGCATCGAGCACGCGCTTGCCGATCCCGCGCTCCCCGACGGCGAGCACGAGCGGCTGCTCGTGCGCTATCACGACGTGACGGACTTCTATCGCCGCGAAGAGGGCCACAGCGTCGAGCTGCGCGTGACGCAGGTGCTCGAAGGCCTCGGCTTCTCCAAGACGGATTTCGCGAAGGCGGTGGAGACGTTCTCCGGCGGCTGGCAGATGCGCGTCGCGCTCGCCAAGCTGCTGCTCGGCCGCCCGACGCTGCTCCTGCTCGACGAGCCGACGAACCATCTCGATCTCGAAGCGCGCAACTGGCTCGAGGGCTATCTCGAGACGTACCCGTACGCCGTCATCCTCGTCTCGCACGATCGCTTCTTCCTCGACGCCGTCGTCACGCGCATCGCCGACATCTCGCTGCGCACGATCACGGACTACGTCGGCAACTACTCGAAGTACCTCACGGATCGCGACGCGAACCTCGATCGGCTGCGGAAAGCGAAGCAGGAACAGGACGACGAGGTCGCGCGGATGCGTGCCTTCATCGATCGGTTCCGCTACCAGGCGACGAAAGCCGCGCAGGTGCAGAGCCGGATCAAGATGCTCGAGAAGGTCGTGCCGATCGAGGTGCCGCCCGAGCGCAAGCGCGTGCACTTCACGTTTCCGTCGTGCCCGAAGAGCGGCCGGACGGTGCTCGAGCTGGACGACGTCCGCAAAGCGTACGGCGATCTCGTCGTCTTCGATCGGATCAACCTGCACGTCGAGCGCGGCGATCGCATCGCGCTCGTCGCGCCGAACGGTGCCGGCAAGTCGACGCTGATGCGCATGCTGTCCGGCGCGGAAGCCCCGGACTCGGGCGAGCGGCGCGAGGGCCATCAGGTCGTCATGCAGTATTTCGCGCAGGACGAAGCCAACCGCCTGCCGCCGACCAAGACGATCTATGAAGTGATGGAGTCGGACTCGCCGGTCGGCATGGTGCCGATGATCCGGAACATCCTCGGCGGGTTCCTGTTCTCCGGCGACGACATCACGAAGCGCTGCGGCGTGCTGTCGGGCGGCGAGCGCACGCGGCTCGCCGTCGCGCGCATGCTGCTCCGTCCGGCCAACACGCTGCTGCTGGACGAGCCGACGAACCATCTCGATCTCGACTCGAAGGACGTGCTGCTCGACGCGCTCGAGGACTTCGGCGGCACCTTGATCTTCGTCTCGCACGATCGCTACTTCGTCGATCGCCTCGCCACCAAAATCATCGTCGTCGGCCACGGCACGATCGAGGTCTATCCCGGCACGTACGAGCAGTTCCTGTGGAGCCGGACCGAGCGCGCCCGCGCGCAGACACAGCCGAGCGCCGCCGCGACGCCGCCGAAACGCGCCGCCGCCGTCCCTCCTTCCTCGCCCGCCGCGCAGAAGAAACCGACCCCCGCCAACGCCGCGGCGCCCGCCAAGCCGAGCACTCCCGCGCCATCGTATGAAGAGAAGAAGCGCGCCGATGCGGACACCCGCCGCCGGCGGCGTGAAGAACAGCAGCGGGAAAAACGCATTGCCGAGCTCGAAACCCTCATTGCCGAGCGAGAGCGGACGATTAAGGATCTCGAGGCCTGTATGGCGGCCGACGGGTTCTACGACGATCGCGTCGCAGCCGAGTCCGTCGTGTCGCGTCATCAAGCTTTGATGTGGGAGGTCGGTGACCTGATGCGGCAGTGGGAAGCGCTGCAGGCCGCCGATGTCGTCGACCAGGCGTAGACTTACGCTTCTGTAACCAGACGTCACATCTGTAATCCGACAAGCGTTTTGCGGTCTGGCACCGCTCGATCCGGCCACGATATCGACGGTCTCTCGGGCGATTGCCAGACGGGTACAGCCCTTGCCATCGGCAAAGGGTGCCCTGGGGGTCGACACGGATGTCTCGTCAGATCAGCTCATCGCCGACCTCGTCGACGGGCCGCCGCATGTTGCGCGCGGATCTGCCGGCGCGGCGTGCGTCGAGCAGCTCGGAAGACATGCAGGCCGACCGCTTCTTCCGCCACCTCGTCTTCAACCTCCGCACGGGCGTGCTGGCGATCACGCGCGACGGCCACGTCGCCGCGATCAACGACATCGCGTATCGCGTGCTGGGCCTTCCCGCGCGGCCCGGCGATCTCGGCCGTCCGTTCGGCGAAGTGCTCCAGGACGTCCCTGAAGTCTGCCGCGTGCTGCAGGAAGCCTTCGAGGTCGACGATCTGCCCAACCGCGCGGAGATGCGGTTGCGCAAGACAGGACGCGCCATCGGCTACACGCTCTCGCGCATCCACGACGACGAGGGACAGCTCGTCGGCGCGACGCTGTTCTTCAAGGACCTGACGCGCGTCGAGCAGATCGAAGAGCGCGATCGGCTGCGCGATCGGCTCGCGGCGCTCGGCGAGATGGCTGCGGCCATCGCGCACGAGGTCAAGAACCCGCTCGCGAGCATCGAAGTGATGGCCGGCGTGCTCAAGCGCCAGGTCACCGATCAGCCCGAAGCGCTCGAGATTCTTGGCGACATCATCAAAGAAGCGAAGATGGCCAACGCCATCGTCGTGGAAGTCCTCGAGTTCGTGCGGCCGATCAGCCTGCAGGTCGATCGCGTGTCGCTCGCCGACGTGCTGAAGGACTCGATCTCACTCGCCGAAGGCAAGATGCGCCGCGGCGCGGTGACGATTCACACGCGGCTGGCCCCTGACGTGCCCGAGCTGCTCGCCGACTCGCATCAGCTGCGGCAGCTTTTTTCGAATCTGCTGGCCAACGCGTTCGAAGCGATGGGCGGCGAAGGCCACATCGACATCCGCGTGGAGTTCGTGCCCGCGGAGGACGAGCCGATCGGCACGACCGAGCCGCTGCCGCCGCAGGTGTCCGTGGAAGTGCGGGACAACGGCCCCGGCATCGGCGCCGACGATCTCGAGCGCATTTTCAGTCCGTTCTTCACGACGAAGCCGCAGGGGACGGGCCTCGGCCTGGCCATCGTGCGCAAGGTCGTGGACGCGCACGACGGACGCATCGACGCAGTGTCGGCCCCGGGCCGCGGCGCCACGTTCAAGGTGACGCTGCCCGTCGTGCCGTCAGTCCGGAGCATGGGAGAGAGGTAATGGGACGCATTCTCGTTGTCGACGATCACGACTCGCTGCGCAAGGGCCTGGTCCGCGCGCTGGCCAACGCCGGCCATGACGTGGAGGAGGCCGCCAACGGCACGGTGGCCATCGAACGGCTGCAGGACAGCCAGTTCGACGTGGTGCTGACGGACCTTCGCATGGGCGGCGCCGACGGCATGGACGTGCTGCGGACGACGCGGTCGATTCAACCGAGCGCGGCGGTGATTCTGATGACGGCGTTCGGATCGATCCACACCGCCGTCGAGGCGATGAAGATCGGCGCGTTCGACTTCGTCCAGAAGCCGTTCGAGATCGAAGAGATGGAGCTCAAGATCGAAAAAGCGATCGAGATGCGCCAGCTCAAGTCCCAGGTCGAGTACTTCCGCCACGAGCAGCAGGACATCTACGACTTCGACCGCATCGTCGGCGCGAGCGGCGCGCTGCAGCAGGTGCTGACGATCGTCAAGAAGGTCTCGCGCAGCAACTCGACCGTGCTCGTGCGCGGCGAGACGGGCACGGGCAAGGAACTGATCGCGGGGGCGATCCATCACAACTCGACGCGCGCGAACCGCGCGTTCGTCAAGGTGAACTGCGCCGCGCTGCAGGAGAACCTGCTCGAGTCCGAGCTGTTCGGCCACGAGAAGGGCGCGTTCACGAGCGCCGACAAGCAGCGCATCGGCCGCTTCGAGCAGGCCGACGGCGGCACGCTGTTCCTGGACGAAGTCGGCGACATGAGCCCGAGCACACAGGCGAAGATCCTGCGCGTGCTGCAGGAGCACGAGTTCGAGCGCCTCGGCGGCACGCGCACGCTGCGCGTCGACGTGCGCATCATCGCGGCGACCAACCGCAACCTGACGCACATGGTGCAGGAGGGCCGGTTCCGCGAGGACCTTTTCTATCGCCTCAACGTCGTCTCCGTGGAGATGCCGCCGCTGCGCGATCGCAAGGAAGACATCGCGGCGCTGGCGGAGTTCTTCGTGCACCGGTTCGCGGGCGAGCTCAAGAAGCGCGTGGAGCGCATCGAACCGGACGCGCTGAAGGTGCTCATGCGTCACAACTGGCCGGGCAACATCCGCGAGCTGGAAAACGTGATCGAGCGCGCGGTGCTGCTCGCCGAAGGATCGGCGGTCAGCGTGGGCGATCTGCAGATCGGCGAGCACACGTCGATGGCGTCGCCGACCGATCACGCGACGGCCGTGAAGATTCCGCCGACCGGCATTCCGCTCGAGGAAATCGAGCGCCAGGCCGTCGTCGAAGCGCTGCGGATGTCGAACTGGGTGCAGAAGGACGCGGCCGAGCTGCTCGGCATCAGCCCGCGCGTGATGAACTACAAGATCAAGATCCTGAACATCGAGATCCCGCGCAGCCGGCGCGTGCTGGTGGAGACAACGGCGTAAGCAGGCGGCAGGCGGACAGGCAGCCCGCTACTCAGCGTGTGACATCGAGCATCCACGGGTCGAGGCCGAGATCGCGCATCTCGGCGATGACCTGCGTGTCGCCGGAATTGACGGCGTAGTCGGCCAGGCGAAGCGGCACGAGCCGCGTCAAGTCGTCGCCGGTTCGCGTGTATTTTCGGTTTTCGGCGCCGGGCCGCGGGACCATCACCGACACGCGTACGTGCCGTCCGCCGTTGTCCCTCCACGGATAGATGGCGACGGCCGTGATCACCTGCCCGTCGCGCGTGCGAAGGTTGTCCGGATCGATCACGCACGCCGCTGAACGTGAGTCGGCGGCCGGTGGGTCTTCGCGAAAGCCTGCCCACGCACACGGCTCGCCGGTCTTCTTGAGCAGGCCGACGCCCGCCGCCCCTCGTGCGTCCTGCGCGCGCACCACACCCATCGCGCCCGCCACGCACACCGACAACACCAGCACACGCGCCATCGCGTTCGTCATGGTTCCCTCTCTAGGATTCGCGTAACACCGTCGCGGGATCGACACGAGCGGCACGTCGTGCCGGCAGCCAGCTCGCGGCGATCGCGGCCGCGATCAGCAGCGCGGCCGCGGCGCCATAGACGCGCGGCCCGGTCACGGACAGCTCGCCGACGGTCGCGCGCACGCTCGCACTCGCCCACCACACGGCGATGAGACCACCGGTGACGCCGGCAACCACCGGCACGACGGTCGAGCGGAAGATGCGCGCGGCGATATCGCGCCCGGACGCGCCGAGCGCGACACGCACGCCGATCTCGAACCGCCGCTGCAAGGACTCGAGGTTCGCCACGGCGTAGAGACCCACGAGCGTCAGGCCCAGCGCGGCGAATGCGAGCGATCCGAAGAGGACGGCAAGGAATCGCGGACGATCGAGGAACGGCGCCATCAGGTCCTCGACGGATTGCACCCGCACGGTCGCCGATGTACCGAAGGCGGCGTTCAAGCGCGCGATCAAGAGCGCCCGATCGGGAGCCACGCCCTCGTCCATACGGACGACGACGGGCCAACCGCTTTGCACGTCGTCCGCGTCCGTCGCCGTCAGTGGCGCGAAGATCGTCGGCAGTACGGGCTGACCTGGCACGGCCCGGATGTCGCGGCTCACGCCGACCACCGTGACGGTCGACGTCCCGGACTGAATCGATCGTCCAGGGACGTCTGCGAGTGGCACGTCCGGCCACAGCGCATGCGCGCCTGTTTCGCTGAGAACCGCGACTGGCGCGCCGGCCGCGATTTCGTCATCGCGCATGTCCCGTCCAGCGAGAAGCGCCGTGCCGGCCGTCTGGAAGTAACCCGAATCGACGGACCACTGCTCGCCGACGAGCCCACGCGACTTCCAGAATTCCCGGCTGCCCCCCAATCCTCCGAATGGCACTTGCAGGGCAACGGCCGCACCACGAACGTGCGGCAGCCCGCGCATCGCGTCGCGCATCGTCCGCGCGCGCGCGACGCGCGCGCCGCCTCCGCCGCGGGCGCCAAGTGACGACATCGACGCGCCGTGGTTGACGGTCACGACATAGAGATTCGAGGGCTCGAATCCAGGCGACCGCCACAGCAACCCCATGAAGCCCGGCACCGTCATGACGGCACCGGCAAGCGCGACGACGCCGAACGCGGCCTGGGCCGCGAGCAGCCATCCGCTTCCCCGC
The DNA here is from genome assembly GCA_035547155.1 of Vicinamibacterales bacterium. Lineage (GTDB taxonomy): Bacteria > Acidobacteriota > Vicinamibacteria > Vicinamibacterales > SCN-69-37 > CAZNMF01. Next base: position 10,246 of record DASZVJ010000086.1, on the reverse strand, counting down.
CGCGTCGTCGCCGTCCGCGAGCCGTTCCGCCGAAACACAGCCATGACGTCCGAGCGAATGACCCGGCTCGCCGGCGGCACGCTGGCCAGTAGCGCGGCCGCGAACGTCGCGAGGACGGTCGCGGCGATCAGGCGGCGATCCAGCGGCGCCACGATGAACGCATGGAGCGTGGGCGGCACGACGGCGACGAGCGCCGCGTGCGTGGCGGCGCACACGGCGACGGCAATCGCGCTCGCGGCGGCACAGAGGACGATCGACTCGAGGACCGCGTGACGCACGAGTCGCGTGGCGGATGCGCCCATCGCGGACTTGATCGCGGAGTCGTACTCGCGGGCGCGCGTGCGGACGACCAGCAGCGTCGCCAGATTCGCGCACGCGGCGGCGAGGAGCACCCACACGCCGCCGGAAATGAGCCACAGGTACGGCCTGACCAGCATGTTCAGACCGTCACGCAGCGGTTGAACCGTGGCGGACGCGGGACGGCCGAGCTTGGGATCCGACGCGAGATGCGACCCCGCCCATGAGGTGTCCCGCAACAAGGCGTCCACTTCGCCTTGTACCTCAGCCACCGTCGCGCCAGGCTTCAGTCGTGCGAACGGTGCGGTGATCATCCATCCCGGTTGGTCGATCCGGCGCGGCTCGCTCGCAGCGATCCCATCCACGTGTTCCACGAAGCGGGATGACGGCAACAGGAATCCCGGTGGCAGCACGCCGACGATACGGTAGGCGGGACGCTGTCCCCACGACAGTCCGACCACATCGGCGCGATGCGCGAATCGTGCCTGCCACGCCTCGAAGGTTAGAAGCACGGCGAGCTGGCCAGGCACGCGCGTGTCGTCGGCGTCGAAGTCGCGTCCAACGATGGGTCGAAGCCCGAGGACGCGCAGGGTATTCGACCTGACGGTCGCCACCGCGATTGGAGACTCGCCTGGGGCGAGAACCGTGTTCGTCGCATAGCCGTCGGCCCATGCGATGCCGTCCAGCGAGGAGGTCCGGCGTCCGAGCTCATCCGCCATGGCCATTGGCAGGAAGGCGCTCGAGTCGCTGGAATCGCGAAACGTCATCTGGTGAATCTGGACGAGCCGATCGGGCGCCGCGTACGGGAGCGGCCGAAACAGCAGCCGATCGACGACGGAGAAGACGACGACGTTCGCGGCGATGCCGATGCTGACGGTCAGGATGGCGGCCAGGGAGAAGCCCGGACTGCGCGCGAGCGAACGGATGACGTCTCGACCGTCGGCGGCAAGACCGTCGAAGGTGAAGGCCCAACGGAGACTCATGCCGATGGCGGCCATGCGCCAGGCGATTCGCCAGGACGGCTCCGCCGCGTTTCCGCACTCGTCCTCGAGGTCCTGCTGCACGGACGTCCGCCACGAGCCCGGCACGCAGCGCAACGCGAGTCTCGTCAGCCAGGCCTTCATGGTCACGCTTTCTTCGAGCTGAGCGGCATGACGGCCGTGCCCGCGGCGAGTCGATCGATCGCGCGCTTCGACGCGCGCACGGCCGCGAGGCCCGCGGGCTTCAGGCGGAAGTGCCGGCGCGCCTTCCCGCCGCGCACCGACTGGGGATCGGAGAACCACGACGTGACGTAGCCCTTGCGCTCGAGGCGCTCCAGCGTCACGTAGATGGTGCCGCGCGACAGCGTGATGCCGGCTTCCCGCGTCACCAGGTCGCGAATCGGCACGGCATACGCCTCGTCGCCCAGGCGAAGCACGGCGAGCAGCACGAGCTGTTCGACTTCTCCGAGCAGAGATGTGCGCGGCGACATAATGCTTCTTGAGTTGGCATTATCATCACGACGGCCTGGAGCGTCAACGAAAATCCGCCGCCGGGCTCGAGCCCCGGCTCAGCTCGACTCGCCGTCGATCTTCTCCGCCCTCGGATGCGCCTGCCGGTAGACGTCCATCAGGTGCTGCACGTCGAGATGCGTGTAGCGCTGCGTGGTGCTGAGGCGCGCGTGGCCGAGCAGCTCCTGAATTGCACGGAGATCGGCGCCGGCCTGGAGCAGGTGCGTCGCGAACGTGTGACGCAGGGCGTGCGGACTGATGCCTGGGCCGATTGAGGCTTCGCGCACGTAGCGGCGCACGATGCGATCGACGCTGCGCGTCGTCAACCGTCCACCGCGGAGATTGAGGAACAGCGGATCGCGATGGCGCCGGTGACGATCGATCGCGCGACGTCCGGCGCCGTGTCCTGCCCCGATCTGCACGTGGTCGGCCATCATCGCTTTCAGTGCGTCCATCGCCGAGTGATTGAACGGGACGAGACGTTCCTTGCCGCCCTTGCCGCGCACGCGGGCGATGCGGCTGGCGAGATTGACGTCCTGCAGATCGAGATCGGCGAGCTCGCTCAGCCGCAATCCCGACGCGTAGAACAACTCGAGGATCGCGCGATCGCGGCGGCCGGCCGGCGTCGAGATGTCCGGCGCCGCGAGCAGACGCTCCATGTCGTCGATCGGCAGATGGGCTGGCAGCGTCTGCTCTTTCCGCGGCGCGCCGACGAGCACCGTGGGATCGCTCGCCATCAGCCCTTCGCGCACGAGATAGCGCGCGAACGTCCGCATCGCCGCGAGCCGCCGCGCGGTCGACGATCGGCTGTTGCCGCGATCGTGCAGGTCGCTCAGAAAGGCGCGGACACCGTCGGCGTCGAACGCCGCGAGCGTCACCTGGCTCGGCTTGCAGTCGAGACGCGCGGCCAGCGAGTCGACGAGCTGCAGCAAGTCCGTCTCGTACGCGCGCAGCGTGTGCGGTGACAGATTGCGGTTGTAGCGCAGGAACGCGACGAACGCTTTGACCGATTCGCGAAGCGGCTCCGCCGGCATCTGCGTGATCCGTTTCAGGACACTGGCGCAGACGCGCCCGACCAGGCCTCGAGGTCTGCGAGCGCGCGCGCGCTCGTCGCAAGCTGGCGCTCGTGACGCGAGCGCGGCGGCGACGCGAGCGGCGGCATGATGCCGAACGTGATGTTCGACGGCATGTAGTGCGCCGGATCGGCGTGCGAGACATAGTAGCCGAGCGATCCAATCGCCGTCGTGCGCGGCGCGGCCTCGGGCTGCTCGCCGCGCGCCAGACGCGCGGCGTTGCGGCCGGCAATCAGTCCAGACGCGGCCGATTCGACGTAGCCTTCCACACCCGACACCTGACCGGCGAAGAACAGATCCGGCCGGCGCCGCGTCTGCCACGTGTCGTGCAGCACGGACGGCGCGTTGATGTACGTGTTGCGGTGGATCATGCCGAAACGTACGAACTCGGCGTGCTCGAGGCCGGGAATCAGCCGCAGCACGCGCGCCTGCTCGCTCCACTTCAGCTGCGTCTGGAACCCGACGAGGCTGTAATGATCGCCGGCGAGCGTGTCCTGCCGAAGCTGCACGACGGCGTACGGCCAGCGGCCCGTGCGTGGATCGTCGAGGCCCGCCGGTTTCATCGGACCGAAACGCAGCGTGTCAGGACCACGATGCGCCATCACTTCGATCGGCAGACAGCCTTCGAAGAACTGCGTGTTGTCGAAGTCGTGCACCGCGGCCTTCTCGGCGCCGACCAACGCCTCGTAGAAGCGCTGATATTCCTCTTTCGTCAACGGACAGTTCAGATAATCCCCCTGCCCATCGTCTCCGCACGCAGGCCCGTCGACGCTCGCGGCCTCGGCCGTCGTCGCGGGCACACCAGCACCGCGCAGACTGCGATCCCAGCGCGACGCGCGGAAGACGCGGCTGCGATCGATCGTCTCGGCAAGCACGATCGGGCTGATCGCGTCGAAGAAGGCGAGATGCTCACGGCCGACGAACGTTGCGATGTCGGCCGACAGCGCGTCGGACGTCAGCGGTCCGGTCGCGATGATGGCGGGCGACGAGGATGACGAGTCCGGGATGCGCGCGACTTCGCCGCGCTCGACGCGAATGAGCGGGTGCGACGCGAGCGCGTCCGTGACGCCGACCGAGAACAGATCGCGATCGACCGCCAGCGCCGCGCCCGCCGGCACGCGCACGCGATCGGCGACGCGCATGACGAGCGAGCCGAGCCGCCGCATCTCTTCTTTGAGGAGGCCGACCGCATTGTCCAGCTTGTCGCCGCGGAACGAGTTGCTGCAGACCAGCTCGGCGAGACGATCGGTCTTGTGCACGGCGGTCGGCACGACCGGCCGCATCTCGTGCAGGACGACCGGCACACCCATCGACGCCGCCTGCCACGCGGCCTCGCTCCCAGCCAAGCCGCCGCCGACAATGTGAATCATCGGCTTCATCATATTCGGCCGCCGTGCAGATTCCGGGACCGCGCGGCTACGTCGTAACCGCGGCTTCCTCTTCGACTGGCGCGTCGCGCACGTAGTCGCAGCCTTCGGTCGCGCAGATCAGCTGGCGGCCGTGGCGCTTGGTGATCTTCTCCGTCAGGAACGCGGCGCCGCACTTGGGGCACGGCTCGGCGATGGGCTTGTTCCACAGCGTGAAGTCGCACTTCGGATAGTTCACGCAGCCGTAGAACACTTTGCCGCGACGCGATTTGCGCTCGGCGACGTCGCCGCCGTCCTTCGGACACTTGATACCCGTGAGCTTCTGCTTGACGTACTTGCACTCAGGATATCCGGTGCACGCCGTGAACTCGCCGAAGCGGCCCTGCTTGAGCACGAGGTTCTTGCCGCAGTTCGGGCACTTCTCGTCGAGGATCTGGTCGGGCTTGGCGGCCGTCATGCCCTGCTTCGTCGTGACGATCTTCCTCGTGGTCTTGCACTCGGGATAGCCGGTGCAGGCGAGGAACATGCCGAATCGCCCGCGCTTGAGCACCATCGGCCGGCCGCAGTTCTCGCACGTCTCTTCGAGCTCTTCGGTGGGCGTCTCGGCCGGCTCGAGCTCCTTCGTGTTGTCGCACTCAGGATAACGATTGCACGCGAGGAAGATGCCGAACTTGCCGGCCTTCTCGACCATTTGGCCGATGCCGCACTTGTCGCAGACCTGCCCCGTCGGCTGCCCTTCCTTGAAGTTGGGCATCTCCTTCGCGGCGCGCTTCAGATCTTTCTGGAAGCTCTTGTAGAAGGTCTTCAGCGTCTCTTCGTAGTCGGCCTTGCCCTTTTCGATCTCGTCGAGCTGATCTTCCATCCGCGCCGTGTACTCGACGTCGAGGATGTCGTCGAACACCGGGTGTAGCAACTTGTCGACGAGACGCCGGCCGAGGATCGTCGGACGGAACCGGCCTTCGACCTTGTTCACGTAATCGCGCGCCTGGAGCACGCTGATGATCGATGCGTAGGTGCTCGGCCGGCCGATGCCGTTTTCCTCGAGCGCCTTGACGAGCGACCCTTCGTTGTAGCGCGGCGGCGGCTGCGTGAACTTCTGATCGGGGCGGATCTCGCGCACCGCGAGCGTCTGCCCTTCCGTCAACACCGGCAGCACGCCCGAGGCCGTGTCTTCGTCACCCTCGGCCTGCTGCGCGCCCGCCGCGGGCGCGGGTTTCTCGGTCCGCTCGCTCTCGTCGGCCTCGGTGCCCTGGCCGTAGACAGCCAGCCAGCCGGCGAACTTCGGCACGGAGCCCTTGGCGCGGAAGATGTACTCGCCGGCCGTGACGTCAACGGTCGTGTCGTCGAAGACCGCCGACGCCATCTGCGACGCGACGAAACGATTCCAGATCAGCCGGTACAGATAGAACTGATCCGGCGTCAGATACGCCCGCACGGCCTCGGGCTGATACCGCATGGTCGTCGGCCGAATCGCTTCGTGCGCGTCCTGGGCGGTGGTCTTGACCTTGTAGCGGTTCGGCTGCTCCGGCACGTAGTCGGCGCCGAACGCGGTGCCGATGTGCGCGCGCACTTCATCGAGCGCCTGATCGGCGATGCGCACCGAGTCGGTTCGCATGTAGGTGATCAGGCCGACCGGCGCTTCCTCGTCGGGCAGCTGGATACCTTCGTACAGCTGCTGCGCAATCATCATCGTCTTCTTGACCGGAAAACGAGAGGCCTGCTGCAGTTTGCTCGTGATGAACGGCGGCACGGCGTGCCGGCGCCGCTCCTTCGTCTGGACGGACGACACCACGAAGGTCGCGCGCTCGAGATCCGCGAGCACGGCCTTGGCCTCCGCCTCGTTGCGGACCTTGATCGCCGCGTCGCCGCGGCGCATCAGCCGCGCGTCGAAGTCGGGCGGCTCGGCACCGGCGAGACGAGCGGTGACGTGCCAGTACTCTTCCGGCACGAAGGCCTCGATCTCGCGCTCGCGGTCGCAGATGATCTTCAAGGCGACGGACTGGACGCGCCCGGCGCTCAGGCCGCGGCGCACCTTGTCCCAGAGGATCGGGCTGATCTTGTAGCCGACCAGGCGGTCGAGGACGCGACGCGCCTGCTGCGCGTCGACCATCTTCATGTCGATCTCGCCCGGATGCTTGACGGCCTCGAGAATCGCCTTCTTGGTGATCTCGTTGAACATCAGCCGGTGGACCTTCTTCTTCGCGGCCCCGAGCTCCTCCGCCAAGTGCCAGCCGATGGCCTCCCCTTCGCGGTCAGGGTCGGTCGCGACGAAGATCTGGTCCGCAGATTTGGCCGCGTCCTTCAGCTCTTTGATGACCTTCTGCCGGTCCGGCAGGACGACGTACTCCGGCTGGAACCCGCCCTCGACATCGACGCCGAGCTTGCTCTTGGGCAGGTCGCGGACGTGTCCCATCGACGCGATGACCTTGAAGTCGCGCCCGAGATATTTGTTGATCGTCTTCGCCTTGGCGGGCGATTCGACGACGACGAGAGCCTTGGCCATGAAACGGGGTGCCTCTCTTCTATTGGTAGCAGGTCAGTCAAGCCGGGTGAACAATCCGCCGCCCGTCCTGGCGACCAGGCCGTCGACCTCGAGCCGGCCCAGATCGGCCAGAATCGCCGCCGCCTGACGGCCCGTCCGCCCGGCCAGATCGTCGACGCTCACCGGCTCTCCCGGCCGCATCGACGACAGCAACTCATTGTCCTGACGTGCTTTACCAGCAGCGTTCTGGCCGGAATCCCGAGACGTCCACTGGAGCTCGTCCAGGATGTCCTCTACGTTCTCGACCAGTCGCGCTCCATCCTTTATGAGGGCATGACAGCCCCGATGGCAACCGGAAACGACGTTACCGGGCACGGCCAGGACGTCCCGGCCCTGCTCCAGGGCCAGCCGGGCGGTGATGAGCGACCCGCTCTTTTCCGAGGCTTCGACGACCACCACGGCCCTGGACAGGCCGCTAATCAGGCGATTCCGGAGCGGAAAGTGGTGCGGCAACGGCGGCGTGCCTGGCGGCAGCTCGCTGACGAGGCCGCCGGTCTGCCGGACGTCCTGGGCTAGGTGGCGGTGCTCGCGCGGGTAGACCACGTCCAGACCGTTTCCCAGGACGGCCAGGGTCGCTCCGCCACCCTCCAGCGCGCCCGTATGGGCTGCGGCGTCGATGCCACGGGCGAGACCGGAGACGACCACCAGGCCGGCGCGGGCAAGGTCACGGGCGAGGCGGCGGGCGGTTTCGAGTCCGGCAGGCCCCGCGCGACGCGATCCGACGATAGCCACGGCGGGCCGGCTCAGGAGCTCCGGATCGCAGGAGTGCCAGAGCGCGATGGGCGGATCCGGAATCTCCGAAAGCAGGAACGGGTAGCTCGTATCCAAGCCGGAGCAGACGTGGAGCCCAAGCCGCGTCGAGTCGGCGAGGGCACGCGCCGCGCGTTGGCGCGCGCGAGCGAGCCCGTCCGACAGGGACGCACCGGCCAGGCCGAGCAGAGCGGCCAGGTGCTCTGGGGCGCGTTCGACGGCCGCTGGGGTGTCGAGCGTGGGCTGGATGGACTCGCGAAAGATCCGGGCGGCCTTGGTGTCGGAGCCAAGGCGCAAGAGGGCGGTCGCGACGAGCGCGGCGCGCGCGGCCTCGGGAAGTTGTCCTGCGATGGGCACGGTGACTTACGTGCAGTGCAGCGTGCGTGCCACGATTCGTCGCCGTTTCCGGCCAGTGCCTCTCGACAAGTGGCGCAGATTTCACCAAGCGGCCGGGCAATGGTCTTGCATTTTCTGCGACCTCACGAATGCCCGGTGAAACGGGTTTATATTTGGCGGACGAAGGCGGCTTCCCCATGCGCGTACGCATCTGGATCATCGGGCTCCTGTTGATCGGGTTTGCCGGACCGGCCTATGCCGACCGGCGGACCGACGCGAAAGATCAGGTCGAGTTCGGCATTGCGGTCGCCCAGCGGGGCCTCTGGAAAGAGGCGACGTTCCGCTGGGAAAAGGCCGTCGAGATCGATCCGGGCTACGCCGCGGCGTGGAACGATCTGGGCATCGGGTACGAGCAGCTCGGGCAGTTCGATCAGGCGCGCAAGGCGTACGAGAAGGCGCAGGAGCTCGATCCCGACAACACCTACATCCGCAACAACTACGATCTGTTCCGGGAGATTTATGACCGTCAGAACCGCCGCCGCGATCGCTAGCCTCGCCGCCGGTCTGGCGATGGCGGGCTGCTCGTCCTTCTACGAAATCGCCGTCGAGACGCCGATTCAGGCGAAGATCGACGTCTCCGCGTTCCAGCGCGTGCTCGTCGCCGGCTTCCTCACCGGCGGCGCGAAGACGATCGACGCCAACACCGAGACGGCGCGTCTCCTGCGCAGCCAGCTGCGTTCGAAACAGGACATGCGCGTCGTCGACACGGACGCGCTGTCGCTCGTCGACGAGTTCGATCGCCGGCATGGCACGATCGCCAAGGTCGCGTCCGGCCCTGACGCCGAGCCGCGCATCAAGACCGAGAAGGATCTCGAGAGCTACGAGCAGATCTTCAACGACGCCGAGTACTGGAAGCAGGTCGGCGCGGACTATCAGGGCCCGCTCATCGTGACGGGCTCGATCATGTTCACCGAGATCAGCAAGAGCGCGGTCGTGTCGGTGCCGACGTCGAGCGTCAACGAGCAGGGCATGGAGGAATACCGCTCGACGCGCACGTACAGCAACATGAAGGGCTACGCGCTCTCGCCGAAGTTCGTCTTCATCGACGGCCGGACCGGCGCGCAGCTCTACAGCGAGAGCTACCACGAGGAAACGCTCTACCCGTCCGGCCAGAACACGCCGGCGCTCTCGAGCTACTTTGAGCTGATGGACAAGATCCTGCCCAGCTTCCTCAACACGCTGAGCTCCCAGAAGATCCGCGGCTCCAGGGTCCTCTTGAAATAGGCGCGCCAGGCCAGCCAATCGCCCGCCGCTGTGCGGGCCGTCGAAGGCCGTTGCCTCCAAGGCACGCCGGATGCTACGCTTGGTGGTTCTGACGCGGCTCACGCGCGCGTCTATGATTCTTGCGCCCGACGGGGCTGGAGCATTTGGCATGTTCGCGATTGTTGAAGCGGGTGGTCGACAGGAGAAGCTGGCGCCGGGCGCCCTGGTGACCGTCGATCGGCTCGACGTGGAAGCCGGGGCGGAAGTGACCTTCGACAAGGTCCTGCTGCTGGAGACGGCCGATGGCGGCCTGGTCACCGGTAAGCCCTACGTCGCCGGCGCGTCGGTCACCGCGGTGGTCGAGGCCCAGACGCAGGGCAAGAAGATTCGCGTTTTCAAGATGAAGCGTCGCAAGCAGTACCGGCGCACGCAAGGCCACCGCACGCAGCAGACGCGCGTGCGCGTGAAGAGCATCAACGTCTAGGAATCGCCGGAGCACGCGATGGCTCATAAAAAAGGTCAAGGTAGTTCCCGTAACGGTCGCGACAGCAACTCGCAGCGCCTCGGCGTGAAGCGCTTCGATGGCAACCTCGTGACCGGCGGATCGATTCTCGTCCGGCAGCGCGGCCAGCGTTTCCGTCCGGGCCTGAACGTCGGCCGCGGCAAGGACGACACGCTGTTCGCCAAGGTCACCGGCCGTGTGAAGTTCTCCGATCACGGCGGCATGGGCCGCAAGATCAGCATCATCCCCGTCGAAGACAAAGCCCAGGGCTGAGGCGGCGCGTCCCGGCGCCGCCGGACTCGCCGCCCCTCGGCCGTCCGAGTCCTTTTCATGTTCGTCGACGAAGTCGACATCCAGGTCCACGCCGGCAACGGCGGCGACGGCTGCATGAGCTTCCGCCGCGAGATGCGTGTGCCGCGCGGCGGCCCGAACGGCGGCGACGGCGGCCGCGGCGGCTCGATCTTCCTCATCGCCAGCGCGCACCAGAACACGCTCGTCACCTACCGCTTCCATCCCGAGTTCAAAGGCGAGCGCGGCCGTCACGGCATGGGCTCGAATTGCACGGGGCGCGACGGCGAGGACATGGTCCTCGAAGTGCCGCCGGGCACCGTCGCGTACGAAGTCGG
>DASZVJ010000085.1:0-14802 GCA_035547155.1 Vicinamibacterales bacterium | reverse complement strand
GGTGATGCCCGCGTCGCCGGAGACGTTCGTGCGGCCGGCGAAGAACGGCTGCGCGTCGGTGCGCGCGCCGATGAGCTCGTAATGCGCGCGCCACGTCTTCGTCTGCGATCGCCGATACGACCACGTCGCCGTTGCATCGATATCGGTCGAGCGCGCACGATCGGCGAATTGGAAGAGCGACAGCGACGTCGTGCGCGCGTGCTGATACGACACGCTCCCTGACAACTGCTGGCGCACCGTCAGTGACTGACTGAACCGGAGCTGCAGCGCGTCGCGGACGGTGCGGTCGGTAATCGCGGCCTGGTAGTTCGCGGTCCCGGAATCGGCGACATTCGGTTCGGGATAAAACGCCAGCAGCGCGAGCGCCTGCGGGCTCACGCGATCCGTTGGGATCGTGTTACCGGGAAACGGAAGGCCCGTAAGCGGATCGACGATCGAACCGCGGCCGTTCAGGCTTTCCGAGAAATCGCCCGCGCGCTCGAACGTCGTCGGCACGCGCGTGCTGATCGTGTTCGCGGTCGTCGTCGCGCTGTGCTCGTAGCTGGCGTTCAGCAGCGGACGCAGCCATCGCACGTGCGGGATTTTCAGCGGGCCGCCGAACGTGCCCGCGAGCTGAAGATCGCCGTAGCTCGGCGCGGGCGCCGCCGGCGAGGCAAATGAGTACGGCCGCGCGTCCCACGCCGAGTTGCCGCCGAACACGCCGATACTGCCGTTGTAGAGCGGACGCGTCGGCGGCCGATTGTTGCCGAACGCGGGCGCCTGCGCGAAGGGCGACGCCGCAGCGTTGTATGTGCTGCCGTTGACGAGCAGGCCCTCGGCTGCCGCATTCGCGTCGGCTGGCGGCGGCGTTTCTTCTGTTGCGGCAGCATCTGTCGCGGTCGCGGCACCCGGCGTCGCCGGCGCGGCATTCGCGAGCGTCGAAGGCGGAGCCGGTGCGTCAGGTGCGATGGTCGCCAATGCGACATCGATCGGCGCGGCTTCGGCACCGACGACGACTTCGCGCGAGACGGGCTCGAAGCCGCGCATCTCGACACGAATCGTCCACGTGCCGGCGCCGAGCGTGAGACGACACACGCCGTCTTCGTCGGTCGTTCGTACGACGTGCGGTGCGTCGCCTTGCGACGCGATGACCGTCGCACCAGGCACCGGCGCACCTTTGAACGTCGCGCGAACGACTGCGCCGCCCGCATTCTGCGCGGACACGACGGCCAGCGTCGCGACGAGAGACAGAGCTATCGCCAGCGCGGGCACGAGCCCGCATCGTTTCACGTGCGTCATGAATGAACGTCCCTACTGCGCCGGCATCTCGAAGTCGTCGTTCTTCGGATGCTGCGCACTGTCGATGACGAGGACCTCGACGGGCCCTCGCGTCGCTTCGAGTTTCAAGCCGAGTTGCTCCTGAAGTGCGGTGAACAAATCGGGGGCCCGCTGCGTCGCGTCGGTCGTCATCTCTCCCGGTCTCATGTAACGAAGGGTCCAGTCGAAACGCCCATCGAGATTGGTGCGATCAATCACAAGGCGGCCGGCCACACCCGACAGCATGCTTGCCAACAACCGCATCGTTCCGTGAGCGCGCGTCGTCGACACGCCCGAACCGCCTCTGGAAATACCGCCTGCCAGGCGCGCGAGCATCTCCTCGCGCCCGGCGCGGTTCAGGCCTCCCGGAACGACGTGCTCGTCACACGGCTGATCATTCGAAGAGGACTCGCACGGCGCGATGTGCAGATCGGCCCCCAGTTGTCCGTCGGCACGCGCCACCACGAGCGCATAGATCGGCAGGTTGCGTGTCTCGACGTGCAGTTTGATCGAAAAGCGTTCGATGAGCAGATTCTGCAGCATGACTTTCACGTCACCGTCCGGTATCTCCGCGCCGGCCTTCGCGACGATGTCGAAGCGGTCAGTGTCCAGCCAACCCGGTCCGCCAGCGAATTGCATCGATTGAATGGGAAATGCCTGCATCAACAGCGCCCTCACGGACGCGTTGCGCGCGGTGACGTGATGGCTATCGCCAAAACAGCAGCTGCTTCCTGGATCACCGGACATGTTCTGCCGCACCGACGCGGCCTCGAACGTCTTCGACGGATCCGGCAACGTGATCGTGCTCGAGATCTGCGGCACGCCTGCCGCGCCGTTGATGACCGGCACGGCGACGATCGTGGCCATCGCGAGGGCGAACGCGATGCGTGCCACGATGCCAAGGCGCGCCCCGATCGGCGCCGCCATGATTGTCGTCAGACGGCGTTTGAGATCCGAGCCTGTCACGCCGGCCGTGAACGCCGGCGGGGCTCCAACGGACAACTGGCAGGTCTTCAACAGGCTTTCCGCGTAGCCGCGTCGATCGCGCCCGGCGCGGACCACGTCCTCGTCACACGCACGCTCGCGCTCGTCGATGAGCCGCGCGCCGATCCACCACACGAGCGGATGAAACCAGCAGATCGCCTGCACGAGCAAGTGCGCGGCCGCGGCAAGGTTGTCTCGGCGCCGCACGTGGCTGAGCTCGTGAATGAAGATGGTCTCGATCTGATCGTCGGACAGATGCGCGCTCATCGCGCGCGGCCATAACAGCACCGGCCGCCAGATGCCGAAGACGCCGGGCTCGATGGTGGCGTCGGAGAGACGCATCGCCAATGGTCTTGGGCGGCCAAGAGAGCCGCCCCTACGCAGGCTACGGGCGACGGGCGACAGGCTACCGCCCGACGCTTCGACACGTCGCAGGATCGCGACCTCGCGTCCGGTGTCGTACGACGTCGCGGAACGCGCCACGCGATACGCGCGCGTCCACCGTACGGCCCATGCGGCGAGCACGATCAGGCAGCCGGCGGACCAGATGGCGATCAGCGCCGGCAGCAGGACGGAGGACGGCGCCGTCGCGGTCGAAGACGGCACGATCGACAACGCCGGCGCGATCTGCGGGACGAACGGGGCCGACGTCATCGTCTGCACGAAATCAGGCGCTGGCTCCGGCACGTGCAGCGACAGCCGCGAGCCGATGAACGCGCCGAAAACTGTCAGCGCGGCGAACGGAACCACGAACTTGATGGACGCGGCAAGCCACAGGGCGTGGCGGACGCTCGCACGTTTGCCGCGCAGCATCGCGACGACGACGGCGACGACTGCGGCGAACAGCGTCGACTGCCAGAGATGGTCGGATACGAGATGAAGGCTGCTCATCGCCATGTCTACTCAGGGCGCCATCAGAACTGTCAATTTCGACGTTCGACAGGCTCACGTCGCCGCGAGCCTGTCGAGCGGCGAAGTTCGAAGTTCAAAGTTCGAAGTTGCGTCATTGCGCCGGCATCTCGAAGTCGTCGTTCTTCGGATGTTCCGCGCCGTCGATGACGAGCACCTCGACGGGCCCACGCGTCGCTTCGAGCTTCAGGCCGAGTTGTTCCTGGAGCGCGGTGAAGAGCTCAGGCGCGCGCGGCGTGGAGCCATCGTCGGCCGAGGCTGGCGCCCCTGGAGCCGTATAAGTGAGCTCCAGCTCAATCCGATCGAGGCTTGTTCGATTGACGACGGGTCGCTTGAGCATCGCCGAGAGTGTGCCCGCGAAGGAGGCCATCGTGCCCTTCATCTTCAATGACGGACCCGTTGCCGTACGGCTAGCACCTTCGCCACGACCGGCGAAGCCGCGTCCTCCACCGACATCAATGTTGCTCGAGAAAGACACTACGCCTGGTCCGGCGACACTTGGAAACCCCGTGCCGCAAGGCGGCTGCCCACTGGTGGACGCCCCGCAGTCCGTGACGTGAAGATTCGGGCCAAGCTGTCCGTCGGGCCTCGCCATCACGAGGGCGTAAATCGGGAGATTTCGCGTCTCCGTGTGTACCTTCATTGAAAAACGTTCGACGAGCAGATTTTGCGCCATGACTCTCAGGTCGCCGTCTGTGGTCTTCGCATCCGCCTTGGCCACCACGTCGAACCGATCCGTGTCCAGCCATCCCGGCCCGCCAATGAGCTGCGGCTCATCGAGCCGGAATGCGAAAAGGATCAATCTTCTGAGGGAAAGATTGCGGACGGTCAGCTTGCCACTTCCAGAGCTGAAGCCGCCGCCTTGATCGCCATCCTTGTTCTGCCTGACCGATGCGGCGTCGAACGCTTTCGACGGATCGGGCAAGGTGATCGAGCTCGACACCTGCGGCACACCCGCGGCACCGTTGATTGCCGGCACCGCGACGATTGCTGCAATCGCCAGCGCAAACGCCACGCGCGCCGTGATGCCGAGACGCCCGCCAACTGGCGCGGCCATGATGCTCGTCACGCGGCGCTTGAGATCCGAGCCGGTCACGCCCGCCATGCACGTCACCGGCGCGCCGACGCAGAACTGACACGTCTTCAGCAGGCTTTCCGCGTAGACCTGCCGATCGCGGCCCGCGCGGACGACGGCTTCGTCGCACGCACGCTCGCGCTCGTCGACGAGCCGCGCGCCGATCCACCAGACGAGGGGATGGAACCAGCAGATCGCTTGCACCAGGCCGTGCGCGAGCGCCGTGAGGTTGTCGCGGCGCTGCACGTGGCTCAGCTCGTGGACGAGGATCGTCTCGATCTGATCGTCGGATAGGTGTTCGCTCATCGCGCGCGGCCACAGCAGCACGGGTCGCCAGATGCCGAAGACGCCTGGTTCGATCGTCGCGTCGGAGAGACGCATCGCCAACGGGCGGGCACGAGGGCCGCCCCTACGCAGGCGACGGGCGACGGGCGACAGGCGACCGCCCGACGCTTCGAGATGTCGCAAGATCGCGACCTCGCGTCCCGTGTCATACGGCGTCGCCGATCGCACCGCGCGATACGCGCGCGTCCATCGCACGACCCACACGGCCAGCACGACCGCACAGCCCACGGCCCACAACGCGACGATCAACGCGGGCCAGCCGATCGTCGTGTCCGATACCATCGCGCTCGACGCAGCCGTCGTCGCCACACGCGAAGCGGTCTGGACGACAAACGGCGTGTCGGCAATGTCAGTCAGGAAGCTCGGTGCCGGCGGCGGGACATGCATGGCCGCGCGCGATCCGATCGCCGCGCCAATCGCGCCGAAGGCCGCGAACGGCACCACGAACTTGATCGACGCCGCCCACCAGAGCGCATACCGGATGCCCGCGTGCTTCCGCCGAAGCGCGACCGCTGCGAGCGCGACAGCCGCGGCGAACAGCGTCGACTGCCAGAGATGGTTGGATACGAGATGGAGGCTGCTCATCGCCCTTTGTCCTTCTCTTTGTGCGCCAACGTCTTGATCAACTGCTCCGCTTCCTTCACATCGTCGAGCGTCAACTTGCCGGACTCGACCAGATGCGCCATGACGAGCTGCGTGCGGCCGCCGAAGAATGCGAGCAGGTCGTCGACGAAGCGCCGCTGTGCGTCGGCGCGGGAGACGACGGCCTCGAAGACGTGCGCGTTGCCGATCTTCTTCACGCGCCGGATCGCCTTCTTCGCCTCGAGCCGGTACACGACGGTCTGCACGGTCGTGTACGCCGGCCGGTCTTTTTCGGGAAAGTGCTCCTGCACCTCACGGACAGACAGCGCGCCGCCCTTCCAGAACGCGTCCATCACCTGCAGCTCGAGCTTGGTCAGTTTCGGTCGTGCCACGATGTCTCCTATGCGCGTCAACAGATCTACTACAGATGTAGGCGAACAAGCAAGGGCGAGGACATCTGGTCATCTGGGCATCGGATCATCGGGGCATCGGGACATCTGATCGCCGGGTCTGAAGACCTGGCCTACAGCTGACGGACAGGTGACGGGCGGCCACAAGGGCCGCCCCTACGCGGGGCCGTGGCCGGTAGATGTGCCGATGTGCCGATGACCCGATGTCCCGATTGTCAGATGATCCGATGACCCGATAGCCCGATGACCAGATGATTCCTCCCTCGTCTTATGACAGACTGAACCGGTTCCACATCGGGCTTCAGGCGGCGGTTTTGCGTTTGCGGACAGATTTCGGGCGGCCACAAGGGCCGCCCCTACGGAAGCCGCAGATTGCAGACTGCGACCTGTAGCCCGATGCAGGGGCGGCCCCCCGTGGCCGCCCAAAAGCCCGTAGACCGCAGCCTGTAGCCCGAAGCCCGAACTATGCGTCCAGCCCAGTGGGATGTGTTCAAGCGCGCCGCGCGCCTCGAGAAGCTCGACAAGATTCCGATGGCGCTCATCGTCGATAGCCCGTGGATTCCGGGCTACCTCGGCATCAAGCACATGGATTACTACCTGGATCCGGAGCTGTGGTTCAAAGCCAATCTCCAGATCATGGAGGAATATCCGGACGTCATCTTCGTGCCGTCGTGGTGGATGGAGTACGGCATGGCCGCCGAGCCGTCCGTGCTCGGCGCCAAGATCAAGTTCTGGCAGGACAACACGCCGAGCGAGTACCACACGCTCTACCGGCTCGAGGACATCGACGAGTTCCCCGAGTACGAGGTCGAGGCCGACGCGTTCGCCGCGCTGACGCTGCACCGCATCGGGATGCACAAACAGCGCATCCTCGACGCCGGCTACATCCTGCCGATGATCACGTCACGCGGCCCGCTCTGCACCGCCGGCTTCGTCCGCAGCACGACGAACCTGATGGTCGAGCTGGTCGAGAATCCCGACGGTTGTCATCGCCTCATCGATCTCTGCACGCGCGTCATCATCGACTGGCTGAAGGCCCAGCACAAAGTCATGGGCGACACCGTCGAAGGCATCTTCATCCTCGACGACATCGTCGGCTTCATCAACGAAGAGCACTACAAGGAGTTCGCGCACCCGTACCTGAAGCGCATCTGCGACGCGTTTCCGGACGACTGGGTGAAGCTCTACCACAACGACGCGGAAGTCGACGCGTGCCTGGACCACCTGCCCGACGCCGGCTTCAACATGCTGAACTGGGGCAAACAGAAGGACATCCGCGAAGTGAAGCGCCGCGTCGGCAGCCGGATGTGCCTGATGGGCAACGTCAATCCGCTGGAAATTGCCGTGCGCGGCACGCCGGCCGAAGTGCGCGCGGCCACGCTCGACGTGCTCGAAGGCGCCGAAGGTGAAGGCATCGTGCTCTCCGTCGGCGGCGGCACGAGCCCCGGCATGCCAGGGGAAAACATCCGCGCGATGCTCGACGCGCTCAACGAATTCAACGGACGACGATGATTGACTACGCCCTGATGAATCAGTGCCTGTACGAAGGCAAGGCCAAAGAGGTCGAGCAGATGACGAAAGATGCTCTGGCCGAGGGCCGACCCGTGCAGGAAATCCTCACCGAAGGTCTCATCGCCGGCATGAGCGTCGTCGGCGAGGACTTCAAGCACAACATCCTCTACGTGCCCGAAGTGCTGATCGCCGCGCGTGCGATGAAAGCCGGCATGGCCGTGCTGAAACCGCTGCTCAGCGCGAAGGACAGCGGCACGGAGTCCGCCGGCGTGCTGCTGATGGGCACCGTGCGCGGCGACCTGCACGACATCGGCAAGAACCTCGTCTGCATGATGGCCGAGGGCGCGGGCTTCGAAGTCCACGACATCGGCGTCGATCAGAGCGTCGAGAAGTTCATGGCCGCGGCCGACAAAGTCAATCCGACGATCATCGGCATGAGCGCGCTGCTCACGACGACGATGACGTACATGAAGACGGTCATCGACGGCTTCGAAGCCGCGGGCCGCGGGCACATCAAGATGGCCGTCGGAGGCGCGCCGATCAGCCAGATGTTCGCCGACGAGATCGGCGCCGACGGCTACGGACAGAACGCGTCGGCCGCGGTCGATCTGTTCATCCGTCTCGCGAAGAAAGCGTCGTGATGGCGACGTACAAGGTCCTCTACTGGCAGGAAATTCCGTCGCAGATCAAGGCGGAAGACGTCCACGACGACGTGACGGTGATGATGCCGGACCGCTTCATGCAGCGCATCGATCAGCTCGCGTCCGCGCGCGGGCTCGATGGCGCGGACGACTACCTCGCGCAGTGGCAGTGGAGCGAGGAGCAGGATCGTCCCGGCACCGCGCAGGACGTCGCCGACGCCGTCAAGGCCGAGCTCGAAGCCGCGGCCGACTGGTAACGCGCCCGCGATGGCCGCGACGCTGACCATCAACGGACACGCCGCCGATCCCGATCCCGCGCTGTCGATCTTCGAGGCCGCCGAGCGCATCGGCGTCCACGTCCCCACCTCCTGCGTCAAGCAGGGCAAATGCAAAGAGTGCATCGTCGAGGTGACGAGCGGCGGTGAGCTGCTGTCGCCGCGCACGGTGCCCGAGCACCATCTCGACGGACGATTCAGACTTTCATGTCAGACGCACATCGCCGCCGCGTCCGGCGACGTCGTCTGTCACACGATGCGGCGCGGGCACATGCGCATCGAGCGCCAGGCGTTCGAGCTGCCTGCGAGCCGCGAGCGACTGTCGCTCGATCCCGCGGTCACGCGCGACGGCGACTGGGTGCTGATCGACGGACAGCCAATCGATCGCGCTGAAGGCCCGCTCTACGGTCTCGCGATCGATCTCGGCACGACGACGATCGTGCTGCGCCTGTTGAATCTGGAGACCGGCGAGCTGGTCGCGGACGCGTCGCTCGAGAATCCACAGCGCTTCGGCGGATCGGACGTGATGTCGCGCATCCACTACGACACGCTGCATCCCGGCCGTCTGCTGATGCGCACGGTCGCGGGCTACCTGTCGCACGCGATCGACGAGCTGCCCGTCGATCCGCGCACGATCTACGAGGTCGTGCTCGTCGGCAACTCGACGATGCGGGATCTGTTCTTCAGACAGAGCGTCTACTCGATCGGCCAGAACCCGTATCGATCGATCACCGAGATCGAGATGGCCGACGGCAAGCGCGCGACGACGAGCCTCGTGCAGACGGGCCAGCGATCGCTCCTGCCGATCCACCCGAAGGCGCGCGTGTATGGCGGCCCGATCATCAGCGGCCACGTCGGCGCGGACGCGGCCGCGTGCATGCTCGCGGTCGACGTCGCGCATGAGGATCGTCTCGTTGCCGTGATGGACATCGGCACGAACACCGAGCTGATCCTCGGCAACCGTCATCGCGTGCTCGCGGCGTCCTGCCCTGCCGGGCCTGCGTTCGAAGGCGGCGCGATCAGCTGCGGCATGCCGGGCCTCGACGGCGCGATCGAGGGCGTGCGCATCGGCGCGGACGAGGCGTTCGCGATCGACGTCATCGGCGGCGGCGAGCCCGAAGGGATCTGCGGATCGGGGCTCGTCGATCTGCTGAGCGAGCTGCTGCGAACGGATCGCATGAACGAGATGGGACGGTTCGAGGACGAGGCGTCGAAAATCAATCTCGACGATCGCGGCCGCGTGTACTTCACGGAGAGTGACGTCAACGAGTTGGCGCAGGCCAAGGGCGCGAACGTTGCGGGCCTGCAGGTCGTGTTTCACGAGTACGGCATCCGGTTCGAGGATGTGGACGTCTTCTATCTCGCGGGAGGATTCGGCCGTCACCTGCGCAAGGATGCGTCGAAGCGCATCGGACTGATCCCGAATCTGCCGGACGGGAAGATCGTGCAGGTCGGCAACGCGGCAATCGAAGGCGCGTGCGTCGCGCTGCTGTCGATCACGAAGCGCCGCGAGCTCGAGGCGCTCGTGCGCCGCGTCGAGCACTGCCGCCTCGAGACGCATCCGGACTTCTTCGATTTCTTCGTCGACGGCTGTCAGTTCAAGCCGATCGCGTCGACGATCGCGGCGGACCGATGATCGAGTGGCACGACACGCAGCCGGCGATCGACGTCGCGGAAGCCGAGTACGTGCGCCTGCTCGGCTATCCGCGCGGCTGGGTGCTCGCCGATCGTGCGCGCGAGCTCGCCGACTGGGCGCGCGCGTGGTACGCCGCGCACGGCCGTCCGTGGATCTACGTGCGGCAGGTCGGACGCCTCGACGCCGGCGCTGACGGCGTGCGCGTCGGCGACGTCCCGTTCACCAGCGCGCGTCTCGCCAAAGCGCAGCGCGAAGCCGCAGCCGACGATGCGGTGCTGGCGGCGGTGAGCGCGGGCGCAGAGTTGGAAGACGAAGCGCAGCGGCTCTGGCAGGACGGCAAGCCCGACGAATATTTCTTCCTCGAAGTCTACGGCTCCGCCGTCGTCGAGCATCTGATCACGATGACGGGCGCGCGGCTGTGCGCGTGGGCAGACGGACAGGGCCTTGCCGTGATGCCGCACGACAGTCCTGGCTATCCGGACTGGACGATCGGCGAGCAGGCGCGATTGCTCGAGACGATCAACGCCGGCCGAGCGAGCGGCGGACCTCTGCCGATCGAAGCACTCGAGACGGGCATGCTGCGGCCGAAGAAATCGCTGTTGGCTGTGTTCGCGCTGACGCGCTTGTCCGATCGCGTGCGGCGGCTGACGGATCTCGTCCCGTGCGAGAACTGCTCGTTCGCGCCGTGTCAGTACCGGCGCGCGCCCTATCGCCGCACGCCATCGACGGCCGATCCGGAGATGACGATGGTCGCGGCCGGTGCGGATGCGGCATCGAGCGCACAAGCGGCCGCGCCGGCGCTCGACGTCGACGCGCGCTACAGCGTCAATCTCAAAGCGCTGCGGCGTTGGACCGACGAGCGGCTGTCACTCACGCGCAATGACGATGGGTCGATTGGCGCGCTGTTCCGGTACGAGGGCACGACCTGCACGAACATGGGCCGGCCGCTCGAATTTCATTACCATGTGACGCTGGGCCCGCGGGTCGAGGGCTATCCGATTCTCGAGCAGCGCTGCGAGCCGGCGCCGGGCGATCGCGGCCACATGCACATGTGCCGTTATCTGAGCTCGGCCGCGACGCTGATGCCAGCGATTCGCGACGAGCGTCCGCTCGCCGGACGGCCGTTGAACGACGTCCTCACGTGGACGCGCATCCCTTCGTCGGCGGGCTGCTACTGCGAGCCGAACAGCCGCACGTACAAGTGGGGGCTCGTGCTGGAGACGATTCATTTCGCGCTCGCGCGCGGCGACGGCAAAGGATAGACGGGACCAAGGGACCAAGGGACCAAGGGACCAGGGGACCAGGGGGCGAAGGGGCGAAGGGACGAGGGGACGAGGGGACGAGGGGACGAGGGGACGACGACGTCCTACGTAGGGGCGGCCCTTGTGGCCGCCCGGCCTGCCGGGTCTTCAGACCCGGCAACGAGGAGACGATGTGAGACGACCGCTGCTCGACGTGATCAAAACGCGCCCGCTGCTCGGCGACGGGGCGATGGGGACGCAGCTCATGTTCGCCGGGCTCGAACAGGGCAACTGCGGCGAGGCGTGGAATCTGTCGCATCCCGATCGCGTGCTCGCGATCCAGCGGCGCTATGCGGAGGCCGGGTCCGACTGCATCATCACGAACACGTTCGGCGGCAGCCGCATCATGCTCAACCGGCACGGCGAAGCGGATCGCGTCACGGACATCAACGCGGCGGCCGTGGCGATCACGCGCGAGGCGTTCGGCGGACGCGAAGGTTACGTGCTCGGCGACATCGGCCCGTTCGGCGGGCTGATGGAGCCGTACGGCGACTTCACTGAAGCGCAGGTGCGCGAGGCGTTCACCGAGCAGGCGAAGGCGCTGGTCGACGCGGGCGCGGACGCGATCATCATCGAGACGCAGACGTCGCTCGAGGAGCTCGACATCGCGATCACCGCCGCGAAAGAGGCCGGCGCGCCGTGCGTGATCGGATCGATGGCGTACGACGTCACGCTGGACGGATCGACGTTCCGCACGATGATGGGCATCGATCCCGAGCGCGCCGCCGAATTCATGCAGGAACACGGCGCTGACATCGTCGCGCTGAACTGCGGCACGCGCATGGACATGGCGCGCGCGAGAGAAGCGGTGGAACGCTATCGCCGTGCGACGGATTTGCCGGTGATGGCGCAGCCGAACGCGGGCCAGCCGAAGCTGGTGAACATGAAAGTCATCTACGACGAGACGCCGGATCAGATGGTGACCGGCGTGGAGCCGCTGCTCGACGCGGGCGCGAACATCATCGGCGCGTGCTGCGGCAGCACGCCGGAGCACATCCGCGCGTTCCGGCAGGCGATCGATCGCTATCTGGCGAAGAGAGGATGAGCGTGAAAACGAAGATTTGCGACATCAACGCGGCGGCGATCGACAAGCTGCCGGAGAAGACGGACGACAAGTCCGGCATCGGCGTCCACTACATCGACGCGTTCCTGAAACCGATGAACACGACGCTCGAGGACGGGACGGTCGTCAAATGCAAGCGGCGCGGCCTGAAGGTGACGCTGACGGCCGGCGACAAGAAGGGCGACGGTCTGATGCGGCGGCTGCAGGTGTCGACCGATCCGACCGTCATGCTGCCGGCGGCGCTGCAGGAAGCGGCGAAAGCGGCGGGCGTCGAGCTGACGCTCGAGAACGACGGGATTTATTTAGTGAGATAAAAGCGACGTCAACTTCGACGTTCGACTTTCGCTCACGTCGCCCCGAGCCCGTCGAGGGGCGAACTTCGAAGTTTGAGCACCAGTGATATCGTCACGTTCCCGGACAATCCAGCGTTTCGGCCCCTTGGAGGAGACGTCATGACACGGACAGGATCGAGAACCGCGCGCGTCGCAGGCGCGTGCGCGGTCGCATTGTGCGCGGGCGCGCTCATCGTGCAGGCGCAGCAGCCGGCCGCCCCGCAGGCCCCGGCGCCAGGCGCCGGCCGCGGCGCGGGACGCGCGGGCGGGTTCGGCGGAGGCGCACGCGGCCCCCAGAATCAAGTGCCGCGCGTGGAAGACGTCGCGCAGATGCTGTCGGCGCTGCCGGACACGGCGCCGGCCACGCCGAAGCAGCCCCGCCGGCTGCTCGTGCTCGGCAAGGCGCAAGGCTTCGTGCATTCGTCGATCCCGCTCGCGGCGCGCACGTTCGAAGCGCTCGGCAACAAGACCGGCGCGTGGAACACGGTCATCACCTACACGGCCGCGGACATCACGGCGGAGAACCTGCAGCAGTACGACGCGATCGTGCTCGACAGCACGACGGGCACGTTCCTCGACGATCCAGACAATCCGACGGTGACGGCTGCGCGCAAGAAGGCGCTGCTCGATTTCGTGCGCGGCGGCAAGGGCCTCATCGCGATCCACGCGGGCACCGACTCGTACCACAGCGAAGGCAACGGCGGCGATCCGCTCTGGCCGGAGTTCAACCAGATGATCAACGGCTACTTCAAGTGGCACTGGCTGTACCCGACGCAGATCGTGATGAAGGTCGAGGACGTCGACAACCCGATCAACGCGCCGTTCACGCGCGCCGGACGCGGCGGCGGCCCGCGCACGCCCGCCGGCGCCGATACGCTCGCGATCGTCGACGAGGTCTACACGTACGCGATGAGCTCGTGGAACCGCAGCAAGGCGCACGTGCTCACGAGCATCGACTACGCGAAGATGCCGGCCGAAGTGAAGGCGCAGGAAGCCGCGCAGGGCAAGCGCACTGACGGCGACTACGTGCTGAGCTACATCCAGAAGGAAGGCAACGGCCGCGTGTTCGTCGAGCTGCTCGGCCACCACGAGTCGATCTACAAGCTGCGCCCGATGCTGGAGCACATCCTCGCCGGCACGCAGTACGCGCTGGGCGATCTCCAGGCGGACGATTCGCCGAAGAAATGACGTAGGGGCGACCCTGTGGTCGCCCGATGTCGGGGGCGGCCACGGGGGGCCGCCCCTACATGCCGATGTCGACAAAACGTCTCGTCGCCTGGCTCCTCGCTCTCAGCACCTCAGTCATCGTGTGCGCCGGTCAGGCGCCGACGATTCGCTCCTCCACCGATCTCTTCCGCGTCGACGTCGACGTCATCGATCGCGACGGCAATCCAATCGCGGGTCTGACACCCGATCAATTCGACGTCGAGATCGCCGGGCGCAAGCACGCGGTGCAGATCGCGGACTTCGTCGTCTTTCGTCCCGGCAGTCAGGCCGCGCTTCTGCCGCCCTCGCCAACGACGTCATCACCGGCGACGAGCGCGTCAGTGCAGACGGCCGATCGCCCGCAGCGTCTGTTCATGATTGCCGTCGACGCGCAGTCGTTCAGGCCCGAAGGCGTGCGCGGGCTGGCCGTCACGGCTCAGCAGTTCATTCGCACTCTGAACGCCGACGATCTCGTCGGCCTGTACACGTACCCGCTCGGACCGAAGGTCGAGCCGACGACGGATCACGCGTCAGTCGTCGCGGCGCTCGACAAGGTGACCGGTCAGAAGCTGCCGACCGGCGAGTGCAACATCCGGAATTCGGATCTCGTGGACTGGTATCCGGCCACGCCAGAGGAACGTCGTGCGATTGAGAGCCGCTACAAATGTCCAGGCGTGGTCCTCAAAGTGGAGATCGAGACGCGCATCGGCATGTTCGAGGCGCAGGCGCAAGCGACGCTGGGCAGTCTGCGCGCACTCGTCGACGGCTTGAGCGTCGTGCCTGGACGCAAGGTCGTCGTGCTCATCACGGCGGGGTTGCCGACGACGGATCGACCTGGCGGCAGGCCGGACATCGGCAACCTGCCGATCGAGCTCGGCGAAGTGACTGCGCGCGCGAACGTGTCGCTGCACACGCTCTTCGTCGACAACTCGGTGTTGTCATCGTTCTCCGCCGAGGAGCGGCAGCGCCCCAACGGAGTGAATCTCGCTCGCGACGCGGATCTCGCCGAGCGCTGGGCCGATCTGTTCACCGGCGCCGCGGGCGGCGCGTTCTCGAAAGTGCTGACCGGCAGCGGCGAGCAGGCGTTCGATCGTCTGACGCGCGAGTCGTCCGCGTACTACCTGCTCGGCATCGACGTCGCCGCGCAGGACCGCACGGGCCGTCCGCTCCGCATGACGGTCAAAGTGCGCCAGAAGGGCGTCACGGTTCGCTACCGGCCGTGGGTGCTCGTGCCG
>DASZVJ010000084.1:0-5302 GCA_035547155.1 Vicinamibacterales bacterium | reverse complement strand
GGGTTCCGGTGCGTCGCGCGCGTGCCGGCGTCCTAGCGGACGCGTCATGGAGGCGGCCCTCTTCGCGATCGCGGATCGTCTCGCGCTGCTCATCGACGCGGCCGCCGTGCTCGTCGCGAGCGGCGGCGCACTCGAAGCCGCGATCGGCATCACGCGCGTCGTCGCGCGCCGCAATACGCCCGGCGCGCGCAAGGACGTCTGGCGCGGCTTTGCGGTGTGGCTCGTGCTCGCGCTCGAGTTCCAGCTCGCCGCCGACATCGTCCACAGCGTCGTCGCGCCGTCGTGGCAGGACGTCGGCATGCTCGCGGCGATCGCCGTGATACGCACGTTTCTCAACATCTTTCTCGAGAAGGATCTCGAGCGCGTGGACGGCCCGCGCGTCGAGGCTGTCACGCCATGACCGACGACGTCTCGACAGAGCTGTCACGCGAGCGCACCGGGCTGTCCCATCACCGGACGGATCTGTCCGAGCAACGCACGGATCTCTCGCACGAGCGGACGGACCTGGGCTTCCAGCGCACGGCGATGGCACACGAGCGCACGCTCATGGCGTGGATTCGCACGGCGGTGTCGCTGATTTCCTTCGGCTTCACGATCTACAAGGCCTTCGATTTCAAGGATGCCGGGCGGCCCGTCAATATCCACGAGCTGATCAGCCCGCGCGAGTTCGCGATCGCGATGATCGGCATCGCGCTCGCCTCGCTGGTGCTGGGCATCCTCAACTATTTGAGCGGGCGGCGCATGCTCGCCGACGAAGGCGCGCACCTGCCGCGATCGGCCGCGATGCCGGCGGCCGTGCTGGTCGCCGCGCTGGGCATCATCGGCCTGCTCCTGGCGCTGCTGCACCAGTAGCGGCGTGCGCCGCGGCGCTACGCGTGCAGCACGCGCGTGACGCGGCCCTGCAGCTGATCGAAGACCAGCACGGGCTCGCCGCGCAGCAGCATGCGAATGCCCTTGAACACCTGGAAATCACGCGACTGCAGAAAGGACTCGACGTCTTCGATGCTCCGCCACTCCGAGATCACCGTGAGCGCGTTCTCGTCCTCGGCTTCCGTCAACAGGCGGCTGCCCGAGCAGCCGGTCGTGCGGCGCATACGCTCGATGAGCGTGTCGACGGCACTGATCACTTCCGCGCGCTTGTGCGGCTGCGATCGGAATCGGATTGACGCGAGGAGCATTCCGACATTACGCCGCTGCAACAATGATTCCGTCCGCACGTGCGGCGTGCTGGAGGGCAGCTTGACCGAACGCCGGATTTTCGGCCTGTTGCGGCGAGGCAGTCTGACCGATAATGCCCGGCGACAGCAGCATCTCTGCGGCGCCCCGCGGTGTCCGCGACATCTCGCGGCTCGATCAGAAACGTAACGACGTCGAAGGAGCCTCATCGTTGAAGCCGGCCCCGGTGGTCTACATCGTCGATGACGACACTTCTGTCAGGCGCGGCCTCGAGCGCCTGCTCGGGACGATCGGGCTCGCCTGCCAGGCGTTCGCGTCCGGCGACGAATTCCTTGCGGCCGTCGATCCCGAGCGTCCCGCCTGCGCGGTGCTCGACATCCGGCTGCACGGCCTGAGCGGCCTCGAGATCCAGCGGCGGCTCGCCGAGCGCGGCGCGCACGTGCCGATCATCTTTCTCACGGGCTATGCGGAAGTGCCCATCGCAGTCCGCGCGATGAAGGCCGGCGCCGTCGACGTGCTGATGAAGCCCGTCGACAGCCAGAGCCTGCTCGATGCGGTCCAACGGGCGATCGCGATCGATCGCCGGCGTCAGGCCGATCAGCTGGCGCTCGCGCAGCTGCGGCAGCGCGCGTCGCGGTTGACGGGCCGCGAGCGCGAAGTGATGGCGTGCGTCGTCTCGGGCCGATCGAACAAGGTCATCGCCGACATCCTCGGCGCGACGGAGAAGACCATCAAGGTGCACCGCGCCGCCGTCATGGCGAAGATGGAAGCGCATTCCCTGCCGGAGCTCGTGCGGATGGCGGACCGGCTGAGCGCCGGCCCGCTCTCCGATCCCGCGCCTGCCGCCGACGCGACCGCGGTGCGGGAAACAAACAAGGCGTGAAGCGGGTCGCGCGGCCCCGATGCTTCATGCCTCCGCGTCGCGATCCCGGCCGTGTCGATCGCGATCGAGCGCACGCTCGACGGTCGCGAAGAGCTGCGCGGCGGCAAACGGCTTCGGCAGGAACGCGACGACGCGCGTCATCGTTGCCCAGACGGGAGCGGCCACGTCGATGTGGCCGCTGGTGAGGATGATCGGCAGCTCCGCGTGCTCGTTCCGCAGCGCTGCGAGCAGCTCCAGCCCGGTGATGCCGGGCATGCGGATGTCGAGCAGGATGCACGCCGGCCGCGGAATGTCGCGAACGGCCAGCAGCTCCTCGGCCGAGGCGCACGACACCACGCGATAGCCGGCGGTCGTCAGCAGCCGTTGCAGCGAGCGCCGCACCGACATGTCGTCGTCGACCACGAGCACCGTCGCGTGCGTGACCATCGCGCGTCACGCTCCGTGCGCCGCCGGCAGATCGATCGTCACGACCGCGCCGCCGTCGGGATGATTGGCCGCCGCGATCGTGCCGTGATGATGCCCGAGCAGCGACCGCGCCACCGCCAGGCCCATGCCCATCCCCGACTCCTTCGTCGAGAAGAACGGCTCGAAGATCCGCTGCTCGGTGCCCGCCACGAGTCCCGCCCCGCGATCGCGCACGACGATCTGCACCCGCCCGTCCTCGCGCGACGTGCGGACGACGATCTGCCGGTCGGGCACGACACGGCCGTTGACGGCGTCCATGGCGTTCATCAGGACATTCAGCAGCGCTTCCTGCAAGTCGATCTTGTTGCCCACGATCGACAGCGGGCCGGCGTCGCACTCGAACGCGATCGAGACGTTCCGGATGATCGTGTCGCTGGCGATGAGCGACGCCACGTCCCGGACCACGGCGTTGACGTCCAGCTGCGCCGGCGGCCGCTCGACGCGCGTCAGCATCTCCCGCATGCGGCGGATGACCTCGCCTGCGCGGTGATCGTCGTCCATGATCTCGGCGACGATCTCGCGCAGCTCCGCGAGCGGCGCGCGGCCGTCGTCGATCAGCATCGCCGCCGCTTCCGCATTGTTCAGGATGCCGGCGAGCGGCTGGTTGAGCTGGTGCGCGAGCGACGCCGTCAGCTCGCCCATGCTCGACAGGCGCGCGGCGTGCGCGAGCTCGCGGCGCGTCTGCTCGATCTCGAGCTCGGCCTGCCGCAGCGCGCACGCGTTGGCGATCACCTCGGCGATCAGGCACACGTGCGTGACGTCCTCGCGCGACCAGGCGCGGGGGCCGAGCGTCGCGACGGTGATCGTGCCGCGAATCCGGCCGCCAATCATCAGCGGCTGGACGATGGCGGCGCGGATGCCGGCCGCGCGCATCGACGCGCGATCGACGACAGCGTAGTCGGGCAGCCCCTCGACGCTCTCGCAGACGAGCAGATCGCCGGCGAGCGCACGCTGAAACGTCCACGGAAACGCCTCCGTACAGTGAACCGCCCGCAGCGCCGCCGCACGCTCGGTCGTCCAGCGGTGCACCACCTCGAGCTCGCCTTCGGCCGAGCAGACCTGCAGCAGGCTGACGTAGTCGGCGTGGAGGAACTCGCCGGCGCGCTGCAGATTCTCCTCGAACGCGGCGGACATGTCGGCCTGCCGCACGTGGATGAACGCGCCGGACATGGCGGAGAGCAGCGCCTCGAAGCGCAGCTGCTGCGCGAGCGTCTTCGCCGTGTCGCGCCGCTCCTCGAGCAGACCGGCGACGCACATCAGCGGACAGCCGATCACGGCGAGATACATCTGCGCGGCCATCAGGCTGTCAGCCGCGGGCAGGCCCTGGAACGGCCGATGGCCCATCTTGGCCTCGGTGCTCGCGATGGCCGCGGCCAGCAGCAGCATCGCGCTGACGCCGCCGACGCCGAAGCGCACGGCGGCCCAGAAGAAGAACGGCAGCAGCAGCACGGCAGGCGATCGCAGCGCGTCGATCGAATCGACGGTGCGGCCCTCGAGCATCCAGTGCGCGGCGATCGTCACGGTCACGGCCAGCACGGCGGCCTCGACGATCCGGATCGTCCGCGGCCAGACGGCCCACTCGATCCTCGACGCGATCAGCAGCGCGAGCGGCACGATGCTCAGCTCCGTGAGCACGTTCGCGAACGTGCGCGTGAGCCACACGGTCCAGTACGCTTCGGCGCGCAGCCACGAGACCACGGCCGCGTCGGCGAACGATGACAGCGCCGGCGCGGCGACACCGACCGCGGCGATGAACGCGAGGACACGGGGAAACGTGTCGAGACGCGTCGGCGCGTCGCTGAGCCATCGCAGTCCCGCGGCCGCGAGCAGCGCTTCGGAGCAGTTGGTGACGAAGAGCGAGACGACGAGCAGCGGCGGCAGGCCCGCGCCGAGCTCGGTAACGAGATGGATCGGCAGCACCGCGAGGGCGCACCACCACCAGCGTCCGACGGGCACCAACAGCAGCGCGGCGGTGAGGATGGCGTTCGGCGGCCACAGCACGGACGTCGTCGCCGGCGGAAAGCGCAGCGCCATGCCGACCTGGACGCCGGCGTAGTACGCGGCCGCGGCCCACGCCATCACGAGCACGGTCGCCGTGGAGCTCCTGCGAGTCGTCCAGGTCATGACGCCTTTCGTCGACGATCGCTGCTATCGGGGAGGCGCCATTGTAGCGGATCGAGGCGGCGCTCACGCGGGTCTTACGGGTTTCCTACCGAAATCGAACGGCCGATCACCATCGGCCGCGGCGACAATCGCCGGGCGGATCGTCCGGCCGCCATCTTTCGCGAGGAGCCCATCGTGTTCATTGCGACTCGACCCACCGAATCCGACCTGCCGCCCGCGCCGGCCCTCCGGCCGATGCGGGATCTCGACGGCCGCGCCGATGCGGATCGCGACGTCATCGTCGGCGACAGCCACAGCTTGCGGTACGTCCTGTCACGCGTCGACATGGTCGCGGACACGGACGCGGCCGTGCTGCTGCTCGGCGAGACCGGCACCGGCAAGGAGCTCATCGCCCGTGCGATCCATCGCCGCAGCCGGCGGCGCCACCGGCCGCTCGTTGTCGTCAACTGCGCGACGCTGCCCGCTGCGCTCATCGAGAGCGAGCTCTTCGGCCGCGAGCGCGGCGCGTTCACGGGCGCGCACACGATGCAGGCGGGCCGCTTCGAGCTGGCGAACCTCGGATCGATCTTCCTCGACGAGATCGGCGAGCTGCCGCTCGAGCTGCAGTCGAAGCTGCTGCGCGTGCTGCAGGAAGGCCAGGTCGAGCGCCTGGGC
>DASZVJ010000083.1:0-2300 GCA_035547155.1 Vicinamibacterales bacterium | reverse complement strand
CCACTGGTCGCGCTCGTGCTCGAATGCCGATCGCGTCTGCTCCTGCGTCGCGTCGAGCTGCGAGCGGAGCGAGGCGAGCTCCGACTCGAACGTCAGCGCGCGATGCGCCGCGTCGGCGGCCGCGCTCTCGAGCTGCGCGCGCGTCGTGCGCCAATCGTGCCGCTCGCCGTCGAACGCGTCCAGCGCGCGCTGGCGCTCGGCATCACGCTCGGCCTGGGCGGCGGCGAGATCGCGCTCCAGCGTCCGCCGATGTTCGTCGGTCGACTGCGTCTGCGCTTCGAGCCTCGTCCGCGTCTGTTCCCACTCGCTGCGCTCGTCCGTCAGCCGTGCGCGCAGCGTTCCCAGCTCCTGTTCGAACGCCGCGCGTGCCGCGTCGCGCTCGCCGTGCTCGGCCCAGAGCGCCTCGCGCGCCTGGCGCAGCGCCGTTTCGAGCTGCGTGTGGCGCGCCAGCGCCTCGTCGCGTCCCTGCGTGTGCGTCGCGCGCAGGGCCTCGATCTCGCGCTCGAGATCGGCGAGCCCTTCTACGCGGCCGGCGTGCTCGGCCTGTGCCGTGTCGAGCGCGCGCACGCGCTCGTGCAGCTCAGTGTGCCGGTCTTGCCATGACTGGCGGTCCGCGTCATGTGCCTCGGCTGCGCGTCGCGCCTGCTCGCGGGCATCGGCCAGCTCGGTCTCGAGTTGCGCGCGCGCATCGCGCGTGTCGGCGAGATCCGATTCGAGCTGTGCGCGGGCCTCGTGCGTTTCCGCGGCCTCACGCGCAGCCGCGTCGAGCGCTTCGATGCGCGCCTCGAGGTCCTGCCGTTCGCGCGCCCATGTCTCCTGCGCGTTCGCCAGCGCGGTTGCGGCTTCGTCCTGGAGCGCGCTCTGGTCCGCCTGTTGCGCGAGCGACTGCTCGGCGGCATCGAGGCGCTCGACGAGCGCGCGCCGCTCCTCCTGCCACGCGTCGCGATCGGCCTCGCGCGCCTGCTCCTCATCGGCGCGCTCACGCTCCAAACGGTCGATGCGTTCGCGCAGCTCCGCGAGCTCGCCCGTCGTCGAGACGCCGCCGATGGGCAGCACGCCGGTGGCCGCCGTGATCGACGCGATGACGCCGCGGCCACCGCGCGCGTCGCGCTCGAGCATCACGCCGTGCAGCCGCACGGCGACGTGACGTCCGCTGAGCGTCACCGCGGTCAGCTCGGCCGCCGTCGCTTCGCCCTTCGTGACACGCCGCAGGAAGTCCGTGATCGCGTCGTGCTGTTCCGGCGCGACGAGCTGACGGACGTCGCGGCCGACGATGTCGCGCGGCTTCGCGGCGTCGAACAGCGTGAGGGCCGCGCCGTTCATTGCGAGGACCGATCCGTCCGTCGCGATGACCGTGATGCCGGCCGGCACGTTCTCGACAATCTTTCGCAGCCGCTCTTCGCGCGCCTTCAGCTCGATCTGCTGGCTCGACAGCTCCAGCCGCTGATGCACGCGCCGCAGCGTCGCGATCAGGCGGCGCCGGAAGATGCCGCTCTTGAGGACCGTGTCGTCGGCGCCGAGATCCAAGGCCGCGGTCGCGATGTCGCCGCCGGCGGTCGAGGTCAGCACGACGACCGGCAGATCCGAGGCCTGCGCCTTGATCGACTTCAACACCTGCAGCGGATGCGCCTCGCCCGGCTGCTCGTCGATCACGACGGCGTCGCATCGCAGCGCGCCGTCGGCCGATCCCGGCGTGCGGATGGGACAGCTGCCGTCGATGCCGACGTTGACCTTCTCGGCTTTCACGAACGGCACTTGCTCGAGCAGGTTCCAGACGAGCGGATCGCGGCCCGCGTAGAGCACGGTGAGGCGGCGCCGCTGCTCGGCGGGGAACAGATGCGGGCTCTGCCGGATGCGCGTCAGCGTCTCGGTGACGTTCACCAGCGTCTGTCCGCGCCGCACCAGCACATCGTCGGCGCCGGAGGCCACGGCCGCGGCGAACAGATCCTGATGCGCTTCGTCGACGATCGGGACGATCGCCATCGGCACGCGATCGCGGCGGATCGCGGCGATGAGCGCGAGCGTCTCGTTCTGCGGCAGCGTCGGGGAGAGCAGCAGGGCCTGCCAGCCGGGCGTGCGCCGTACTTCCGCGAGCGCCGCGGCGGAGCTGACGGCGACCGTGATGTCCAGCTCGCCGGCTTGCGCGCGGAGCTGCTGCAGCGTCGACTCGTCCGTGGCGGGCGTCGTGCCCTTCACGTAGAGCGCTTTCATCGTGAGATCCACTGCAGTCGACATGAGAACGTCCGGCTCCGCCGTCACCAGTTGTTGCCGTTGAAGAGATCGCGCAGATCGTCGCTCGT
>DASZVJ010000082.1:0-17127 GCA_035547155.1 Vicinamibacterales bacterium | reverse complement strand
CGCTGCACCTGGCCGGGCACGGCCAGGTGCAGCTCGTCGGCTCCGGCGCGGGCTCCGTCGTCCGCGTCCGCGCGGACGAGGTCGTCGTCGAGGGCTTCGACATCGACGGCCGCGAGGGCGGCAGTCTGTCGCGCGACTCCGCGGGGATCCACGTCAGCGGCCATCACGTCACGATCCGCCACTGCCACGTCAGACGCGCGATCTTCGGCATCTATCTCTATGCGGCCGACGACGTGGTCGTCGACCACGTGGTCGTCGACGGCCTGCGCGGCCGCGCGCCGGGCGAGCAGGGATCGGGCATCCATCTCTGGAATACGCAGCGGTTCACGCTCGCGGACAACGTCGTGCGCGACTCGCGCGACGGGATCTACATCCAGTCGTCGAGCGATGGCGTCGCGAAGGGCAACGACATCGCCGACGTGCGCTATGGCCTGCACTACATGTTCTCGGATCGCAACACGTTCGAGGACAACGTCTTCGAGCGCAGCGCGGCGGGCGCGGCATTGATGTACTCGTCCGATCTCGTCTTCCGCCGGAATCGCTTCCTGCGCAATCGCGGCTTCGCGTCGGTCGGCTTGCTAATGCAGGGCTGCGAGCGCGTGATCGCCGAGGACAACCTGATCGCCGACAACGCACGCGGTCTGTTTCTGGAGGGCGTGCTGCGCGGCGTGTTCCGGCGCAACGTCATCGCCGACTCGGACGCGGCGCTCGTGATCTACGACTCGACGCGCGACAGCCGCTTCGAAGGCAACGTGTTCGTCGGCAACCTCGCGCCACTGCAGTTGTCGGGACGCCGGACGGACACGGTGTTCGACGGCAACTACTGGTCTGACGATACGGGCGCCGACCTCGACGGCGACGGCGTTCGCGACACGCCGTACCGGCTCTCGAACGTCTTCGATCACCTGCGCGGGCGGCTGACCGCTGCCGATCTGTTCGCGCAGGGGCTCGGGGCGGCGATTCTGGCATCGGCCGAGCAACGGTTCCCCGTGCTCGCGCCCGTGCCGGTCGTCGATGCGCATCCGCTCGCGCGCCCGCCGCATTTGAGGGATTTGCCGGCGATGCCGCGATCGCCCGTGACGCACGATCGTGCCGCGATGTGGCTGTGGGCCGCCGTCGGCGCGGCTGCGGCCGCCGTGTTCGCGCTCGCGCGGCCGTCGAAAGCGGCGCGAATGGAGGCCGCATGATCGCCTTTCATCAGTTCTGCAAACGCTTTGGGGCGACGAGAGCTGTCGACGCTCTCACGTTCGACGCACGAGCGGGAGAGATCGTTGCGCTACTGGGACCGAACGGATCGGGCAAGACGACGAGCATCAAGGCCGCGGCGGGACTGATCCGTCCATCCGACGGCGAGGTGCTGATCGGCATGCCTGGGCGGCCGGCAACAGATCCGGCGGCACGCGCAGCGTGTGCGTTCCTGCCGCAGCACGTACAGTTTCCGGGCGCGCTCACGGGACACGAAGTGCTCGATCTCTATCGGCGTATGCGCGGATATCCCGCCGCACGCATGCGCGACGTCGCGGCGACCGTCGGACTGAGCGACGCGCTGGCGCGGCCCGTGCGCACGTATTCGGGCGGCATGACGCAACGACTGGGATTGGCCGTCGCGCTGCTGCCGGCCTCGCCGATCCTGCTGCTCGACGAGCCGACCGCGTCACTCGATCCGGACGGCATTCGCACGTTCTACGACGCGATCGAGATTGGACGCGCGCGACATCAGACCGTGCTCTTCAGCTCGCACCAGATGGGCGACGTCGAACGTCTGGCCGATCGCTTCGTCATCGTCGCGAGCGGCCGTCTCGTCGCGTCGTTCAGCGCGCGCGAGCTGAGCGCACGTCTCGCAGATCGAGGCGTGCTGACGATCGCCATGACGCGACACGCGCCAGGACTGCTCGACGCCGTGCGCCGCATCGCGCCCGCGGCTGCGTTCGTGGCCGATCAGCTCGTCGTCCCGGCGCCGACGGCGCGGCGGCTCGAGGTGCTCGATCTCGTCCGCGCGTCGGGCGTCGAGATTCACGGCTGGAACGCGCAGGACGGCCGGCTCGACGCGTTCTACTCCGAGCTGCTGGGAGGTGCCGCATGATCGTCAGACGTCTTGCTGTCATCAGCGTGGTGGTATTCGTCGCCGCATGCACGCATGCGCTGGCGCCTGCGGCGCTCGACACGAAGAACGACGCGTGCGCGTTCTGCCGGATGATCGTCAGCGACGAACGGACCGCCTCGCAGATCGCTGCACCGCTGGAAGAGCCGCGTTTCTTCGACGATTTCGGCTGTCTCGCGAGCTATCTCGCGTCCGCGAAGCTGCCGGCGGACGCGGTCGTCTTCGTTGCCGATTACCGGACGAAGGAGTGGGTGCGCGCGGACGCGGCGATCTTCACGCGGCTGTCCGGCTCGGCCGGCGCGATGGGCTCGCGCATCGTCGCGCACGCGTCAGCGGTGTCACGCGATGAGGATCCGGACACGGCGGGCGGGACGACGATGCCGATCGCGGAAGTGCTCGGGGCGGGGCATGCGTCGCGGGACGAAGGGAGGAGGCCATGACGTCGCTCGTCGAGACGAGAGGACGACGGGACCGGGAGACCAACGGGCCACGGGACCAGGGGACCACGGGACCAGGGGACCAGGGGACGAAGGGACCAGGGGACCAGGGGACGAAGGGTGGAACACGGCGCGTCCTCTGGGGCATCGCGCGAACTGAGCTGCGGCTGGCCGTGCGCTCGCGTTGGATGCAGGTCTTCACGGCGGTATTCGCGACGCTGGCGCTCGCCGTTGCGATGTCGGGCTACGTGCTGAGCGGCGGCAGCGGGATGCAGGACTTCGCGCGGACGTCCGCGTCGCTCGTCCAACTCGTGATCCTGCTCGTGCCGCTCACCGCGCTCGTCTTTGGCGTCATGGCCGCGGCGCCCGAGCGCGGCGACGCCGAGCTGTTGTTCTCGCAGCCCGTGTCGCGACGCGTCGTGCTCGCCGGTAAAGTGCTCGGCGTCTTCGTCGCGCTCGCGGCTGCTGAGCTCATCGGCTTCAGCCTCGCGGGGCTCGTCGTCTTCTCACAGGCGGGTAACGACGGTCTGCCGAGCTTCGCCGGCGTCGCGGCCGGCGCGTTGGCGCTGACGGCGATGTTCCTGTCGCTCGCGGCCGGGGTGGCCGCCGGCAGTACGAGCGAGCGCCG
Organism: Vicinamibacterales bacterium; assembly: GCA_035547155.1. Taxonomy (GTDB): domain Bacteria; phylum Acidobacteriota; class Vicinamibacteria; order Vicinamibacterales; family SCN-69-37; genus CAZNMF01. The sequence goes on along the minus strand of DASZVJ010000082.1, from coordinate 13,961 downwards.
CGCGCATCACCTGGCGGCGACGCTCGTCGTATGGCTCGTGACCGTCGTGCTGTTCGACATCGCCGCGCTCGGCGTCGCGTCGATGCTGCCGACGACGATCGCATCGCGATTGCTGATCGTCTCCGCCATCGTCAATCCCGTCGACGCGGTGCGCACCGGAACGCTGCTGGCCGTCGAAGGCACGAGCGCGTTCGGCGCCGCGTCGTTGGCATTCCTGCGAGTGACGGGCGGAATCGCGTGGGCGGCGGCATGGCTGACGCTGTCGATCGTGTTCTGGATCGCCGCGCCGTTCGTGCTCGCGTCGATCAAGATCGAGCGCGCGGATATCGGATAAGGATCTCGCCGCCACAAGGACGGCCACCACGCAGGCTACGGGCGGCAGGCTTCGGGCTGCCGCCCGTCACCGCTATTCCGCCGCCAACGCTTCCAGTGTCGCGCGATCGACGACGACGAACCCGTCCTTCTCGGTGAGGAGCACATCCTCTTTGTTCCAACGGCTCATGATGCGGATGCACGTCTCGATCGTCGTGCCGGTGAGATCGGCCAGCTCCTGGCGGCTGAGCGGCAATGGAATGAAGATGCCGCCGCGCTCCTGACGGCCGAGCTGTTCGGCGAGCTTCAGGAACAACCGCGCGAAGCGTACGTCGATGCGTCCGCCCGTCAGCTCGGCGAGCCGCGCCGTCAACTGGACGAGGCGCAGCGACAGGCTCCCGAGCAGCCCGCGCACGAGCGATGGATGCTGCTCGAGCAGCGCGAAGAACGCCTGACGCGGGATCAGCAGACAGGTCACGGGCTCGAGCGCGGCGGCCGACGCCGGAAACGGCTTCGACTCGTACGCGGCCACCGCACCGAGCGGACCGCCGGCGCCGAACATGTCGAGGATCACGTCGTGGCCGTTCGGTCCGTGCTTGAAGACCTTCACCTGGCCGGTGATCACGACGTAGAAGAAGTCGGACGGATCGCCCTCGTCGAAGATGGTCTCTGCCCGATCGTACGATCGCAGCTCGCTGACCACGGCGATGCGCTCGCGATCGGCCGGGGCGACGCGGCGGAAGAGCGGGATCTCGGCCAGCTGCACGGCGGTCGGGCGAAGCACGCGGCGATCATACCAATGCCTGCTCCAGGGCGACGGCGCGCGGGAAGACGACGTGGTTTTCGAGGTGGACGTGCCGGTGCAAGTCCATTGCGAATCGCGCGAGCTCGTCGTAGCACAGCCGGTACGTGCGGCACGCATCGTCGGGCGGCGTGAAGTCGTGCGTCAGCGCGCGCAGCTCTTCGGCGAGCTCACCGGCGAGCGCGTGATCGTCCTCCATGACGCGCACAGGATTCGTCACGGTCCCGAACGGACTTCGCGGCATGTTGCCGCCGGCACGTTTCGACGCGGCCATCGCGTCGATGTACGGGAACAGGATGTTCTCCTCCTTGCCCATGTGCATGAACAGCTCGTCGGCGAGCCGCTGAAACGTCGCCCGCACGTGCACGAGCTCGGGATGCCAGGCGCCGTGGCGATCGACGAGCTTGTCGAGCCACGTCAGGACCGTCGGCGCCGTCGATCGAATGTAGGCGTGGTGATGTTCGACGATGTAGCGCGTCAGTACGTCGAGATCGGCCGTCATCGGCACCTCGTCGGTGTCGATTGCGTCGGGCAAGTCGCCGAGCGCATCGAGCAGGTCCGTCGGCGGCACGCCGCGCGCGCGCGCCGCGTCGGCCAGCGTCTGCTTGCCGCGGCAGCAGTAGTCCAGGCCGAACCGCTCGAAGACGATGGCCATCTGTGTACGTTCGGCGACCAGATCGCCGAGTGATCGGTCGAGCAGCGCCTGAAGTCGTGTTGTGTCGGTCACGCGTCACCTCGCCAAGAAGGGTGCGCGGACAGACTACGGCGCCGGCGAATCGGCGCCTATGACGAAGGTCATATCGGGCTTCGGGCCACAGGCTACGGACTACGGCGACGAAGACAGACTTCAGCTTTGGATGCTGCCGGGAATTTCGTCCCTCAGTCCCTTCGTCCCCTGGTCCCCTGGTCCCTTCGTCCCTTGGTCCCTTCGTCCCTTGGTCCCTTGGTCCCCTAGTCACTCCTACGTCGCCGTCGCCAGGCGCCGCCACAACAACCGTGACAACAACTCGGCGCAGCCCCACGAACAGCCGGCAGCGGCGGCGACGAGCAGCCACAGCTCGGGCGGTATCGCCGCATGTCCGAGCAGGCGCGCGGCGAACGGCAGAAACGCGGCCCCGAGCTGAACCGCGACGCCTGCGGCGATCGCGGCGTGCAGAGTCGCGTTCGGCAGCGGTTGTGCGCGCGTCCGGCGGCATGGATAGGCGAGCACGAGCTGGCTGATCGCCATGAAATGGAAACCGACGGCGCGAGACTCGTCGATGCCGTGTCCCAGCAGTGTCGCGATGCCAATCGCCGCGAACGCCAGGAGCGCGTTGATCGCGCCGGCGGCGACGACGAAGCGCATCGAAGGCTCGTCGAGCAATGGCTGTGTGGGCGGACGCGGAGGCTGTTGCATCAGGCCTGGGGTGCGATCGAGCGCGAGCGCCAGCGCGGGCAGGCCGTCGGTGACGAAGTTGATCCAGAGAATCTGCGCGGCCGTGAGCGGAAGCACGAGCGCACCGGCGGAATCGCGCAGGTCGAGCGCGAACGCGAGAACAGCGCCGCCCGCGACGAGCAGCACCTCCGAGAGGTTCGTCGAGAAGAGGAAGCGCAGGAACGTCTGGATGTTCGCGTAGATGCCGCGGCCTTCGTCGACGGCGCTGACGATTGTTGCGAAGTTGTCGTCCAGCAGCACGAGATCGGCGACCTCGCGGCTGACGTCCGATCCGCGCTGGCCCATCGCCACGCCGACGTCCGCGCGCTTGAGCGCCGCAGCGTCGTTGACGCCGTCGCCGGTCATCGCCACGATCGCGCCACCGCGCTGAAGCGCCTCGACGATCTGAAGCTTCTGCTCCGGCCGCACGCGCGCGAACACGTCGACGTCGGCTGCAACGGCCGTGAGTCCAGCCGCATCGAGCGCGGCGAGCTCGTCGCCCGTCAACGCACGCGAGGCCGGCAGGCCGACCTGCTGCGCCAGGGCGAGCGCAGTCGCCGGATGATCGCCGGTGATCATCGCGACGCGGATGCCTGCCGCACGCGCAAGACGCACCGCACCGGCGACTTCGGGCCGCGGCGGATCCCAGAACAGCGCAAATCCCAGCATCGACAGCGGGCCGTCGTCGATCTCGCCGTCGGTCTGTGCGATCGCGAGCACGCGGAATCCCTCCCGCGCGTGCTCGTCGGCGCGCGCGGCCCACGATCGTCCATCCGCATCGATCGGCACACCGCGCGCGAGCAGCGCGTCGGTCGCGCCTTTTACATAGCTGACGCGGCGCCCCTCGACGTCAATCGTGACGCCGGCGAACTTCCATGCCGCGTCGAATGGGCGCGTCGCGACGATGCGGGAACGGCGCCGGATCGCTGCGATGTCGGCGCCGTGCGCCGCGGCGTAGCGGAGCAGACCCAGATCGAGCGGATCGCCCGCGCCGGTGTCGAGATCGGCGTCGTTGGCCAGCACGACGGCCTCCATGGCTCGTGCGGGATCGATGACGTCGAGCGCGCGGACCTCCATGCGGTTGGCGGTGATCGTGCCGGTCTTGTCGGTCGCGATGACGGTCACGGATCCGAGCGCTTCGACGGCGGCGAGACGACGCACGACGGCGTGATGCCGCGCCATGCGCTCGACGCCGCGCGCGAGCGCCACGGTGAGCACGGCCGGCAGCCCTTCGGGCACGGCCGCGACCGCCAGCGCGACGGCGAAGATCAGCGTCTGCGGCGCGCGCGCCAGGCCTTCTGCTGCGAGGCCCAGAAGGCCGAGCGCCGCCGCGATCAGCAGCACGCCTCGCGCGATCCGTCGTCCGAGTTCGTCCACACGACGCTCGAGCGGTGTCTCGACCGCGTCGATTTCGCCAAGCGTCGACGCCAGCCGGCCCATCGTGCTGGCCGCGCCGGTGCGCGTCACGATCAGGAACGCGGTGCCGCGGACGAGCAGCGTGCCGCTGAACGCGTCGTCGTTGTCTGTCTTGTCGATGGGCGCCGACTCGCCGGTGAGGACCGACTCGTCGAGCATCGCGCCGTGCGCACGCGTCAGCGTGCCATCGGCCGGGACGCGATCGCCGGCCTCGAGCCTCACCCAGTCTCCAGGGACGATCGCGTGCGCCGGCAGGCGCACGACGCGTCCATCGCGCAGCACCCACGCGTGCTGGCCTGCGAGTGTCTTCAGGTGCGCGAGCGCGGACTCGGAGCGCGCTTCGTGGTAGACGCCGAGCGCGGCGTTGAGCAGCAGGATCGAGCCGATGGCGACGGCCTCGACCGGCCATCCCCGCAGACCGTCGTGCAGCCAGACCGCCACGTCGAACGCGAGCGCGAACAGCAGCAGGTAGATGAGCGGGCTCGCGAATTGCTGGAGGACGCGCCGCCAGAGCGGCGTCGGCGCGCGTTCCGGCAGCGCGTTCGGCCCGTGCTGCTCAGCGCGTGCGCGAGCGTCGGCGGTCGAGAGGCCGTCCATGGAGACGTGTTCAATCCTGCTGTGACAGCGCAGGCAGGCCGTCGATGCTCACCGCGTTCTTCTCGCGGCGATAGCGCGCGAGCCCGTCCGGACCTTTGCGCGCGGCCCATGCGGTGAGCTGCGGACGCTCGCCCTCGTAGCGAAAGAGCGGCACACCGTAGCCGCACGAGTCGCTCACGCGCGTGACGTGGACGACGACGATCGCGCGGACGCTGCCGTCGGGCGCGTCCGGAAACCGCGCGCGCTGCTCGCCGAAGCGCGCGTCGTCGGGTGTGATTGTCTCGCCGCGGCCATGCAGGCGGACGATGCGCGGCGGGCCGTCGAAGGCGCAGAACATGACACATACGCGGCCGTTCTCGCGCAGGTGCGCGATTGTCTCCGCGCCGCTGCCGACGAAGTCGAGATAGGCGACGGTCTGCGCGTCGAGGATGCGAAACGTGTCCAGGCCCTTCGGCGAGACGTTGACGTGGCCGTCGGCCTCGAGCGGTGCGGTGGCGACGAAGAAGAGATGCTGCGCGTCGACAAATGCACGGAGCTTGTCGTCGATCGTGTCGGGAAGTCGGCCCATGAGAAATGGTAGCCGAGTCGTGCCGGTGTTGACCCTCGTCGTGACCACTGTATGTCGCAGCGGGACACGTCCGCGCGTCGGCCGCCTCGCAGCGGCCCGCGCAGCCGGGACCGGTCCGTGGCGCACGAATTGGATGAATTCCGGTGGAGGTTCCCCATGAGTCATGCCGCGATCATCGTGGCGATCGTCCTCGTCGCCGCCGTGGCCTACGCTGGTGCTCCGCGCGAGCGGACGCTGCTGCTCGTGGCCTTCATCACCGCCGTGGCTGGTGGCATCGCGTTGTTCGCGTCGCCCACGCCTGGCGGCTACGCACCCGAGCTCTCGGAGCATCGTTTCGGCGGCGCCGTCTGGGCGTACTACGGGCCCATCCTGTCGGCCGCACTCTTCGCCGCGGCCACGACCGCCCTCGTGTGCGCGAGCGGCATGCGGCGGCGCAGCTCGCAGGAACGCGAGCCGGACGAGACGGGCCATCCGGCCTAACCACTTTGTTTACGCCATCGGGGCGCCCCGCGCGCGGCCGTTTCCCAGATGCCGAACGTCACGCGACACTGCGCCACCGGACGCGCTACGATGCCCGCGCATGGCGCGCAAGGTGATCGGGCTGGTTGGCTGCGGGCTCTGGGGCACGCTCGTGCTTCGCGATCTGTCGTCGCTCGACGCGGCCGTCGTTGTCGCGGACACTGACGACGCGGCGCGCGCGTCAGCGACGGCGCTCGGCGCGACGGCCGTCCGCGACGCAGGCGCGCTGCCTGACGTCGACGCGCTCGTCGTGGCGACGCCCGCAGTGACGCACGCCGACATCGTAGACGCGCTGTTGCCGCGAGGCGTGCCGCTGCTCGTCGAGAAGCCGTTCACCACCAGCATCGTCGACGCCGAACGGCTGGTCGCGCGCGGCGGCGATCGGCTGTTCGTCGGACATGTCTGGCGCTATCACCCTGGTGTGGAACAGCTCGGCGAGATCGCGCGATCTGGCGACATCGGTCCGATCGCCGGCGTGCGCAGCACGCGGACGAATTGGACCAGCCCGCGAACGGACGTCGACAGCATCTGGAACCTTGCGCCGCACGACCTCACGCTGGCGATCGAGATCGTCGGCGGCATTCCCGCGCCGCGCGCGGCACTGGCGGAAGTACAGGACGGACGTGCGGTCGGACTGATCGCGTTGCTCGGCGACACGCCGTGGCTCGCGTTCGACGTGTCCAACCGCTATCGCGACAAACGGCGCGAAGTCCGCGTACACGGCCGCGACGGCGTGGCCGTGATGCGCGATCCGGACGCCGGACAGATCGAGATCACGCGCGGCGACGCGCGCACACGCACGACTCCGGCGATCGAGGTGCGCCACGTCTCGCGCGAGTCGGCGCTGCGGCGTCAGCTCGCGGCGTTCCTCGGCGTCCTCGATGGCGGGCCGCCGCCAAAGAGCACCGCCGCGGAGGGACTCGACGTCGTCAAAGCCGTCGTCCGCCTGCGCGCGCTCGCGGGATTAGAGAACTGACTTCCATTCTCCGAGCGCGTCGAGCAGCGCGCCCAAGGTCGGGAAGTCGCTGGCGCGTTGGGTCACGATGGGCTCGCCGATGATCGGCCAGGGAATCTCCAACGCCGGATCGGACCATACGCAACCCCAGTTGTCGTCTTTGCCGTAGTCGACATACGCCTCGGATACGGCCTGCAGGTGCAGCGTGTCCTCGTGGAAGTACCAGCCGTGCAGCACGCCGACAGGAAACGTGACACACGCGAGATCGGCGCCGGACAGCTCGTACATCACCCAGCAATCACGCGTCGGCGACCACGGCCGGATGTCGCGCAGACCGACCGTGGCGCGGCCCTGAAGGACGCTGAAGTACTCGTCGTGGCGCCGATGGAGATGGACGCCGCGGAACACGCGCGCGTGCGACTGTACGACGCTCCACTGCACGGGCGTGATGCAGGTGTCCCACGACTGTTGGAACACCTCGGTGAAGCAGCCGCGATGATCGGGATGCATGTTCAGGCGCCGGAGCGCGACGCCATCGATAGTGGTGCCGGCGACGAGCCGGCTCGCGGCCGGCACGAGCGTGCCGGCGTTACGGGAGACGTTGCGCATAGGGGAGCAGCCTCGGAAGAAGACGCACGAAGAGCACGATGGCCCACCACAAGAGCGGTGGCGTCCGCAGGATGCGCTCGCTCGAGCTCGACGGCTCGAGAAACGCCGGCGCGATAGCCAGAGCCGAGCACAGAAACAACACGGAGAGTTGCCCGCCCGTGAGCACGAGCATTGTCGTGTGAAACACGATCATCGACACGATGCCCGCGCGGCTGTCGCGCCAGAGGATGGTGGCCAGGGCGATCGAGGCTTCGGCCGCGATCGTGAGCGCGCCGACGATCGCGCCGAGCGCGTGCGGTGGCAGATGGCCGGCCGCCAATGCGTACCAGCGCACGTGCAGCGCGTCGATCATCAGCGTGTCGAAGAACCGGCCGTGCCACCAATCCGGATCGAGCGCCTTGTTCAGGCTGGCGCCGATATAGACCAGCGCCAGCTGAATCCGCAGCGGCCACACGCCTGTCCGTGGCGTGTAGAGCCCGATAAGTAGCAGGAAGACGCTCGGGAACAGCAGACTGTTGGCGTACTCGAGGCGATGCGCGGCGACGTGGACGAATATGCCACACGCGATCGTGACGCACGCGGCACGAACGAGCCGGTTGACCATCAACGCCGCCACGGCCGCGTAGAAGGCCACGATGACGGCCGGCATGAGCCATGTCGCAAAGAACGGCGCGTCGAGCTGCGGCAGGAACGGCAGGAATGGCCGGCCCGCGTCGAGCATCCGGCGCGCAGGAAACAACAGGAACGCCAGCAGCTTCGCCGAGAGCAGCCAGCTTGGCGGCAGCGGAGTGCCATCGCTGTGCAGGGGATTCCACGACGGCGATCCTGCGCGCTGCGCTATTGCGACGTCCACGTCTGTTCCATGCCACCGTTGACGCTGTAGGTGACGTGCGCGACGACGGAATCGGGGCGGCCATAGGTCGCCTCATACTGCGCGACGGCCTGCAACACGTGCTGGATCGAGCGATTCTCGCGGCCGGCCGCCGGCATCCTGTAGCGCGCGACGATCTCCGCCGGCGTCAGCGCGGCGCCGTGCCGGTCGGCCTCGATGCGATAGAACGCGATCTGGTCGTACGGCGCCCAGCACAGATACCGTGTGCCGTTGACGCGCGCGTGAACGATGCCGGCGACTTGGGCGCCGAAGACGAGAGCGAGAACGGCCGGCCGTATGACGCCTGACATGGAATCGCGATACGCTCACGCGCGCGCTGCGGCATTCTGCCATGACACGGCACCGGATCCTCTTCGGACTTCTTTCGCCAGGGCTCGGCGGACACACGCGCACAGCGGTGGCGCTGGCGCGAGTGCTGCGCGATCGCGGGCACCTCGTCGACGTGCTCGTCCGCGACGACCGCACGACCTCCTCGGCCGAGACCGACGCCCTCGTCCACGAGGCCGGCTTCGCGACCGTGCCGATCGCTGGCCTGTACTCGTGGGCCGGGCACGGCGCGTTTCGCCGCCACCTGCGCGACATCGTCCGCCGCGGTGACTACGACGCGATTCACTGGTTCGAGTTCTACGACGCCGTGCGCGACGCGGCGCTCGTCGCCAGAGAGACGGGCCGCGCGTTCGTGTGGACCGTGACGTCTGGCGGCGTGCCGATCGACTACTACGGACTGAACCGCGTCGTCGTCTTCACGCGCGAAGTAGCGGAGGATGCGGCGCGACGCAGTCCCGGCTCGAAGGTGTACGTGCTGCCTGCGCGCATCGATTTTCGTGCGCTGACGCTCGAGGCTCGCGCGCGTGCACGCCGTGAGATCCGGCACGCGTTCGCCGTGTCAGACAAGGACGTGCTCGTCGTGCGCGTGGGGCGCTGCGCGAGCGTGTACCTGCACAGCGTAAGGCTCGGCATCGCGCTCGTCAGCCGTCTCAATCACGATGGGCATCGCGCCACGTTCCTGCACGCCGGCTTCGTCCACCAGCCCGATGTCGCGCTCGAGATTCGAACGCTCGTCGAGCAAGCGAATGCGGAGGCTGGCCGGACGATCGCCCATTCGGTGACGGAAGGGCTCGAGACTGGCACGCACTACGCAGCGGCGGCCGACGTGTGTATCGGCTCGGGCCGCACGGCGATCGAGGCGATCGCGCTCGATCGGCCAACGCTCGTCGCGTGGGGCGCGAGGTATCTCGGGCTCGTCGACGAAGCGAACATCGCGACGATGGCCGACACCAATTTTCAGGGCCGTCAGAGCCAGACGATCGTGTCCGACGCGGACGTTGTCGCGCAGATGGCCCACGCCGTGTGCGGCCGGCTCGCGAGTGACGATGCCACGCCCATCCAGGCCTCGTGCGCGCAATTCGTACGCGAGCGCTATTCGGTCGAGAGCGCCGCGGACGTCTACGAGCAGCTCTACGCGGATCGCACGGTTACCGTCGCCGGGGCGCTCGCGCACTTCAGCAATCCCCAGCATCTCGGCCGGGAGATCCTGCGACGCCTGCCGGCGGGCTTGGCCAATCGTGGCGTGATCGCGAGGCTCAGACAGACCCGTGCGTCCCCGACATCTTGAAGACGGAGCAATCTTGGACGCTCACATCGGCCACGCGCGCACCGCTTGCACGATGAGCACGGCGCCGAGCACGACCAGCGCACCATAGACGACCTGGAAGAACCGGTCGCCTCGCAGCCGGTGATTGAGCCATCGCCCGGCGACGACGCCGAGGCCGACGAAGGGGAGCGACAAGAGGACGTCGCGTGTGACGTCGGGACGCCAGAGGCCGATCGCGGCGTAGCCGATCAGACCCGCGGCGCTCGCGATCAGAAAATACGCTTGCAGCGTCGCGCGGAAGCGCTGCGGCGACCAGCGCCGCAGTCCGCCGTAGATCGCGAGCGGTGGACCGTTCATGCCGTACGCGCCGCCGAGCACGCCCGAGCAGAAGCCCGCGCCGACGATCCAGACGGTGTGATCCGCGTCCAGGCGCCACCTCGCGCCGGCCGCGATCGAGTAGATCGCGAAGCTCACGATCGCGAGCCCGAGAATCAGCCGGACGACGTGATCGCTCGAGAAAGCCAGCAGCAGCAATCCGAACGGAATGCCGGCGAGCGCCGAGGCAATGAGCCCGCCGGCGCTGCGGATTTCGACGTGCCGCCAGTCCTGCACGACGATGGCGCCCGCGATGAGCAGCGAGATGGACACGGCGAGCGGCGCGGCAACCGCGATCGGAATGCGAAGGGCGAGCAGCGGCACCGCGACGAGCGCCTCGCCGAAGCCGAAGGTCGAGCGGATGAGCGTCGCGACGAAGATCACCGCGAGCACGTAGACGGTGGTCGCGTCGAGCGCGAGGGACGTCGTCACGGTATCGTCCGCGGGAGGTGCGCCGTGCGATCGGCCGCCGGGCCCACGCAGCACATGGTGCGCTGCAGCCGCGCGCGATCGCGCCTGGTGCTGTCGAGCCCGTTGACGGAGGTCTTGATTGCCGCCAGCACGTCGGCCGTGGCCGCGTCGCGCGGCTCGGCCAGCGCGTAGTGCACCCAGAGCCCGCGCTTCGTCGCCGTCACGAGCCCGCTCCGGCGCAGGTACGCGAGATGACGCGACGCTTTCGGCTGCGGGATCCGCAGCGTCTCGTGGATGTGGCAGACGCAGACCTCGCCCGAGAGCAGGAGGCCGACGATCCGCAGCCGCGTCGGATCGGCGAGCGCTGCGAACGTGTGCTGGAGCGCGTCGAGTCCCGTCTGTTTCATATTCGCCTTGACAAATATATCGCGGCCGGCCTACCGTCGTCATATCTGCGTAAGCGAATGCAGAGAGGAGGAGGTTCCCATGACCGAGACCACGACGACGGCGTGCGGCGGCTGCGGATGCGGCGGAGGTGAGTGCTGCTAGGGCGGCGCCGTCGCGCGCTGGCCGAGGCGATCGGCACCGCCGGGTTGCTCTGCGCGATCGTCGGGTCGGGCGTGATGGCCGAGCGTCTGGCGTCGGGGAACGCGGCGGTGGCGTTGCTGGCCAACACCATCGCCACGGCCTCGGCGCTGGCCGCTTTGATCGCGGCGCTCGGCCCCGTGTCGGGCGCGCACCTGAACCCGTGGGTGTCGGTGCTCGCGTGGCGCACGCGACAGCTGGATCCGCGCGAGCTTGCGGCGTACGTGGCGGCGCAAATCACGGGCGCCGTCGCGGGCGTGCTGCTCGCGCACGTGATGTTCGATCTGCCGCTGTTCGAAATCTCCGGGCACGCACGTCCGGGCTTTTCGCAGACGATGGCCGAAGCCGTCGCGACGTTCGGGTTGCTGCTCGTCGTTGGAACCGTGGGGAGGGCGCGTCCCGCGGCGGCGCCCGCGGCAGTGGCGTGCTACATCGCGTCGGCGTACTGGTTCACCAGCTCGACGTCGTTCGCGAACCCCGCGGTGACGATCGCGCGGTCGCTCACGGACACGTTCGCCGGGATTCGCCCCGTCGACGTGCCGCATTTCCTCGCGGGTCAGGCGCTCGGTGCGCTCGCGGCATTCGGCGTGCTGCCGGTGCTGTCGCCCGCGACTGTTCAGGAGACGTAGCTCGATGGCCCCCTTGCGCGTCCTGTTTCTTTGTACCGGCAACTCCGCGCGATCGCAGATGGCGGAGGCGCTGCTCCGCAGCCTCTCCGGCGGCGCGATCGACGTGCACAGCGCCGGCACGCATCCGCAACCGCACGTCCATCCGATGGCGAAGCGGACGCTCGAACGCCGATACGGTCTCGCGACCGACGGTCTCGCGCCGAAGACGATGGACCGCTATCTGGGCCAGCACTTCGATTACGTCATCACGGTCTGCGATCGCGCGGCGGAAAGTTGTCCGGTATTTCCCGGCGCGCCCGAGCGCATCCATTGGAGCTTTCCCGATCCCGCTGCCGCCGCCGGCACGCCGGATGAACAACAGCGTGCGTTCGATACCGTCGCGGCCGAGCTGGCCGGTCGCCTCAGGTTGTGGCTGTCTCTACCGGCTGTTGCGACACGCCTGCGCGATGGCCGGGCAGACTCGCACTGACGCGGGCGGCAGTCGTCACGATCAATCTCGTTCGATATCGATGGAGCACGTCTTGCTTCAGCAGCCGTAGCGCTGACGGAAGCCTTCGATTTCCAGCCAGACCGTCGGGGTGACCATATCCGGCGTCACGCGGTCGAAGATCGCTTTGAGGATGTTCCGCTCGGAGTCGTCGACCTCGCCGTCTTTGAGCGCGAGACGCTCGATGAATTGCAGCTCGGCCCGATCGATCGTGCGATCGTCCGCAAAGATCTTCAAGAACGAGTACTGCATGATTTCGTTGGCCTGTCCCTCGTCGTGCATGGTCACCTCGTGGAGGACTGTGTCGCCGGACGCGCAGCGTCTCAGCGGCGGTGCGCGACGCCGCGCCGCACGGTCGCGCAGGACGAGCATCGTGACGGCGACGATCGCCGCCACCGCGAGCACGATCCAGCCCGCGCGTCCGTTTGGCAGCACGTCACGAAGTGCCTCGGAGCCTGGCAGCATTCCGTCATGGCCGCGACGATCACCGTGACGTGATCCCGCGGAATCTGCACGCGGACGCTACCAGCCTGACGTAACGCTCGTGCGACGTCGTCGAAGATGGCCGTCGTGAATTAACAGGCTCGTCCAGATTCCGACACGCGGCTGTCGCGCCGGCGTACGACAGTGCCTACGTCGCCCGGCGCGAGGCGATGGGCCGCCGATGGGGAGGTGCGACTCGTGGACGGATGTTCCACGCCGAGCACCGCAGACCCTGGCCGGGTCCATCACCCCGCGCCGCGGAGGGCGTGTTCCTACCTCTTGCGCACGCGTCTCTTCTGTCCGGCTTGCGAAATGCGATAGACGACTTCCTCCCCGGCGTTGGTTTCGTAGGCGAGGTGTGCGAGGAGGAACGAGAACGGCTCGAGGGTATCGGGCGAGACGAAGCGGTCCTGCGTCGACGGGATCGAAGCCCAGATCGCGAATCAGTCGCTCCGCGACGAGCACCGAGAGCAATTGTCGAAGTGTCGCCGGCAGCTTTCGCTCGTTGCGCCGTCATCAGGCAACCGTCGCAGACTATTCAAGTGTCGCCGCGTCATTCGTGAGCGCGTCGACATCGCGTGGCTCTGTCCGATCGTCCGCGATGAGCGCCGCGTCACCGTTGACATGTCGTGCGCGTCGATTCGCGTTGTCGGTATCTTCGATCGACGCCGCGTTCCCACTCTCGTGCGGCAAACGGGCGTCTGGGCGCCACCATTTCGCGCAGACGCCGCATTCCCACCGCATGAGCACGGTGCACCACTCGATCAGCCGATCTTCGCCGCAGTGCGGACAACGGCCTTCACATCGCGTTTCGCCCACGAGCGAAGGATTGGGGCGAAGCGTGTCAGAACGGGTCAGACGCGGGTCGGGCCGCTTGGCTGACTGCCAGAATCGCGGGTTTTGTTAGGGATTTCTGGAGCCGGCGACGTGACTCGAACACGTGACCTGCTGATTACGAACTACCCGCAAGCGAAAGTCGGTGGACTTCGGCGGACGCTGATGGACGATTTCCCTAGGGATTCTGTCCATCGGCGTCCAGCACTTTCGCCCCGCGTCCATGCCTCAGGCTGTCAGATTGGCTGTCAACGTCGAGGGCCGACGGCGAACATCTGATACTCGGGCTCGCGTTCTGCCTCGATACGCTCGACATGCACACGCGGCTGCAGTTCGCCCTTGGGGTTGAGGACGTGCATTACGCCCTTGACGACGAACGTGCGATCCGTCATCTGAACGTGCTCACCGACGCGAGGGACGAACGCAGTCTCGTAGTCGTGCTCTTTGCCGGCATCGTCGATCAATGTGATCGTCATTGG
>DASZVJ010000081.1:0-8275 GCA_035547155.1 Vicinamibacterales bacterium | reverse complement strand
CGGCGAGCCCGAACAGCTCCTGCAACTTGACCGCGGCCACGACGCGGCCATCGTCCTGATAGCGCAAACGCGCGTGTCGTCCGCTCGGCAGCGGCAACTCCGCCGGTGCGAAGCGCTCGAGCGCACGCCGCGCGTCGTTCGGGAGGACCGACGTGATGTCCACGTCCGCGAGGCGACGTGCAAACGCACTCGCTTGATCGACGAGCGCGTCGAAGGACATCGGCGCACCAGCGGCGGCGAGGCGTCGCAGCAGTTGCGACTGCTCCTCCGTCGGTCCGCACCGCTTCGCTCCGTCCGCAATCAGCCGCGCGCGCGCGGCCTCGTCAGGATCGATCGCGATCTCGCGCAGCACGATCGCGCCGTAGCGCTCGAACCGTGCCGCGCGCACCACGCCGGTGTCCTCGTCGAGGCGATGCTCGACCATCGACGACGTCGGCTGAATCCAGTCGCGCTCGATGCCGGTCGCGAGACGAATCGTGGCTTCGACGATCGGCGCGCCTGGCACACTCGCGCCCGCGGCGACATCGACGGCGACGATGAATTCGTGGTGAACGACGCCGCTCTGACGACTGAGACGAGCGCCGGTGCCGGACGCGAGCAGAAAGCGATCGCTGCCAGGCGCGCGTCGGCGCGCGACACGATCCGGATACGCGCCGAGCACCGCGCGACGGAACGTCTCGTCGTCGATCGACGCGCGCGCCCGAGCGCCCAGCGCCTGCCGCGCGATCTCGCGAATGTCTCGCGCCACGCGCTGCACGTGCGGCGGCAGCGTCTGATCGCGATCGACGGCGGCAAGCAGATCGCATGACGTTGACCCAGCCGCCGGCGGCAGGAAGTGCCGCTCGGACAGCAGCGCGCAGGCACGTGCGGCCGCGGGCGCCGCGCCGGTCCCGATCAGCAGCCGTCCCAACCGCGGATGCAGCGGCAGACGCCGCACGTCCTGGCCCAGCGGTGTCAGATGTAGCGACGTGTCGACGATGCCAAGCGCGACGAGCAAATCGATCGCGCGATCGAGGGCGCCGGCCGGCGGCGCCTCGAACCAGTCGAGCGTGCGCGGATCGCCGCCCCACGCGATGACGTCGAGCAGCGGCGACGCGAGATCGACGCGCGCGATGTCCGGCTCGCGATGCGGCCGCAGGCGCTCGCGCGGGTCCCACAACCGCACTGCACGTCCAGCGGCGACGCGCCCCGCGCGGCCCGCGCGTTGATCGGCCGCGTCCGCCGAGATGCGCTCGGTCTCGAGGCTGTCGAGGCCGCGCTCGGCGTCGTAACGCGCGATCTTCTGCCAGCCCGCGTCGACAACGACGCGCACGTCCGGCACGGTCAGGGTCGTCTCTGCGATGTTCGTCGCGAGCACGACGCGTGGGCGGTCCGACGGCGTGAGTGCCGCGTCCTGCTCGTCCGCATCGAGCCCGCCGTAGAGCGGCAGCACGGGAATGCGATCGCCGAGACGCGATCGCAGCGCGTCGATCGCGCGGCGAATCTCGCCCGCGCCGGGCAGGAATCCGAGAATCGCGCCGTCGGCCGTTGCCACAGCCTCGGCGACCGCGTCCTCGATCGTCACGCTCGGCCGGTACGCGATCTCGATCGGAAACGTGCGGCCCGGCACATCGATGACCGGACAGCCGTCGAGATACGACGACACGCGCGCGCTGTCGATCGTCGCCGACATGACAACGAGTCGGAGATCGTCGCGCGCATGCCACGCCTGCCACGCGAGCGCAAGGCCGAGATCCGCGTGGATGCTGCGCTCGTGGAACTCGTCGATGACGATCGTGCGGAAGCCCGACAGCAGCGGATCGCTCTGGAGCCGCGCGGTGAGGATGCCTTCGGTCGCGACGAGGAGCCGCGTCTCGCGCGAGTCGCGGCGATCGAACCGCACGTGCCAGCCGACCTCGCGTCCGATCGTCCAGCCCTGCTCGTCTGCGATGCGCCGCGCAATCGAGCGCGCCGCCACCCGCCGCGGCTGCAATAGCAGCACCGGGCCGTCGTTGACGAGCGCCGGCGGCACGCGCGTCGTCTTGCCCGCACCCGGTGCCGCAGTGACGACGACCGCGCGATGCTGCGCGAGCGCGTCAGCGATCGCGGGAAGGTAGTCGTCGACGGGAAGCGCGGAACGCACGGCGCCAGCCACGATATCGCTCTTTGCACTACGCTCTATATCGCGCTGCACCATCATGTCTGATCCCACGCCCTCGCCCTCGAACCCGAACCCCTCTTCCGTTTCGAAGTTCGAAGTTCCCAGTTCAAAGTTCCTGTCCTCCCTTCCCTCCGCCCTCATCCTCGCGCCGATGACGAAGGGATCGAACCTGCCGTACCGGCAGCTCTGCGTGGAGCTGGGCGCACGGGTGCTCGTGAGCGAGATGGTCGTGGCGCGGCGGTTGAAGCAGAAGCGCCGCGGCGAGTTCGCGTTGATCCGGCGCGCGCCGGGCGAGCCGTGCTTCGGCGTGCAGCTCGCGGGCAATCGTCCCGACGAGGTCGCGTGGGCGGCGGCGCTCGTCGAGGCGCGCGGCGCGGACTTCGTCGATCTGAACCTCGGCTGCCCGATCGATCACTTCACGCGCATGGGTCTTGGTGCCGCGCTTGGCCGTCAACCCTCTCGCGTCCGGCGCATCGTCGAAGCGATGTGCGCGGCGGTGAAGGTGCCAGTCACCGTCAAGATTCGGTTGGGTTGGAATGCGACGCACCGCAACTATCTCGACATGGCGCGCGCGATCGTCGACGGCGGCGCGTCGGCGCTGACGGTCCACGGCCGTACGCGCGAAGCGCGCTATCGGCAGCCTGCAGACTGGGATGCGATCGCCGAGATCGCCGCAGCCGTTCCCGTGCCGGTGATCGGCAACGGCGATCTGCTGTTCCCGCACGAGATCGACGCGCATCTGCGCGCATCCGGTTGCGTAGCGGTGATGACCGCACGCGGCGCACTCATCAAGCCATGGATCTTCAAGGAACGCGAGACGGGCTACTGGGACATCTCGGCTGACGAGCGCGTCGCCATCTATCGCCGCTACGTCGAGCTCGCGCGCGCCCACTGGGGCCGCCGGCCTGGCGACGTCATGGACGATGACGCGGCGACCGGTACGCTCGACGACTACGGCCGCCAGCGCCTACGCGAGTTCCTGCGCTGGCACGTCGGCTTCTGGGTCCGCTATGCGCCGCAGCGGTCCGACGGATCGTGGCCGACGATGCAGCAGCGCGAGTCGGCATTCGTGCCGCGATCACCGCTCGAAGCGCTGCTCGCGCGCCACGATGACGCGGCGATCGACTACATCACCGACGAGCTGATCGACGAGGGCGATTTCGCGCAGCCGCCAGCGGCCGGAACGGCGGCCGCCGACGAGGAGGTCGTCGAGGCCGGCTGACGCGATGCGAAGTGGACCGTCCAATTTGCCTGCGGGTCCGCCGTCAGCTATCGTTTCAGGGCTGTGGCGACATCTTCTCCCCTTCCTGCGCAGCGACGATTCGGCGAAACAAACCGGCGAGACGCGTGGTGGCTGCAGCCGGCGATCGTCTTCTTCGGATTCACGGCGTTCATCGTCTATTCGACGTGGGCGGGCTTCTCGAACGCGAACTACGAGTTCGGCCCGTATCTCTCGCCGATGTACTCGCCGCTGCTGTTCGGGCCCTCGCCGCACTCGTGGTTCGGCGGGCCGGCGCAGCCGGCCTGGTGGCCGCCGTTCCTGCACTTCTCCGCCGCCGCATTGATTTTGTGGGGACCAGTCGGGTTCCGGCTGACCTGTTATTACTACCGCGGCGCGTACTACAAAGCGTTCTGGGCGGATCCCGTGGCGTGCGCCGTTGGCGAGCCTCGCAAGACGTACCTCGGCGAGCGCTGGTTCCCGCTCGTCATCCAGAACATTCACCGCTATTTCCTCTACGTCGCCATCTGCTTCATCGCGATCCTCACCTGGGATGCCTGGAAAGCTCTGTGGTTCCCAGCCGACGGATCGATGGTGCTCGAGGCCGGCACGCCGACGACGTTCGGGATCGGCGTGGGCACGATCGTGATGACGCTCAACGTGATCTTTCTCGGCTGCTACACGTTCGGCTGCCACTCGCTACGGCACCTCGTCGGCGGCGTGCTGGACGTGATGTCCGGCAGGCCCGTCCGCAAGAACGCGTACAAGTGCGTGAGCTGCCTGAACCGCTGGCACATGAAGTGGGCGTGGACGAGCCTGATCTGGGTCGGTTTTACCGACTTGTACGTGCGTCTGTGCGCGATGGGCGTGTGGCACGACGTCAGGTTGTTCTAGATGGGCACGGCTGCCAACTTTTTTCCAGTGCGGCGGGGCCCCACCCCCGCCGCTACGACGCTCAGCGCGCTCGCGACGCTCGCGGCTTCGCGGAGTCCGCGTCACTAACCTATGCAGTTCCCAGTCATTGACACAGATGTCCTCGTGATCGGCGCCGGCGGCGCCGGGTTGCGCGCGGCGATCGAAGCGTCCGCGCTCGGCAGCAAGGTCGCCGTCATCACCAAGTCGCTCCTCGGCAAGGCCCACACGGTCATGGCCGAAGGCGGCATGGCCGCGGCGATGGGCAACGTCGACGACCGCGACAACTGGCGCGTGCACTTCGCCGACACGATGCGCGGCGGCCAGTACCTGAACAACTGGCGCATGGCCGAGCTGCACGCGAAGGAAGCGCCCGCGCGCGTCCAGGAGCTCGAGGGCTGGGGCGCGGTGTTCGATCGCACGAAGGACGGCCGCATTCTCCAGCGCAACTTCGGCGGCCACCGCTATCCGCGCCTCGCGCACGTCGGCGATCGCACGGGTCTCGAGCTGATCCGCACGCTGCAGGACTACGGCGTGCATCGCGGCCTCGACGTGTACATGGAGCACACGGTCGTCACGCTGCTGACCGACAGCGGCCGTGTCGCCGGCGCGCTCGCCTACGATCGCGAGCGCGGCCGCTTCAAGATCTTCCACGCCAAGGCGGTCGTCATCGCCACCGGCGGCCTCGGCCGCGCGTTCAAGATCACGAGCAACAGCTGGGAGTACACCGGCGACGGCTACGTCCTCGCGTACGACGCCGGCGCGGCCCTGCAGGACCTCGAGTTCATCCAGTTCCATCCGACCGGCATGATCTGGCCGCCGAGCGTCAAAGGCATCCTCGTCACCGAGGGCGTGCGCGGCGAAGGCGGCATCCTGCTGAACAAGGACGGCCGCCGGTTCATGTTCGACGACATCCCGGACAACTACAAGAACCAGACGGCGAAGGACGAGGACGAAGGCTGGCGCTACGTGACCGGCGACAAGTCGGCCAATCGTCCGCCCGAGCTGCTGACGCGCGATCACGTCGCGCGCTGCATCAACCGCGAGGTGAAGGCGGGACGCGGATCTCCACACGGCGGCGTGTTCCTCGACATCGCGTGGATCAAGAAGAACATCCCGAACTCGGCCGATCACATCAAGCGCAAGCTGCCGAGCATGTACCACCAGTTCAAGCAGCTGGCGAACCTCGACATCACGACGACGCCGATGGAAGTCGGACCGACGACGCACTACACGATGGGCGGGATCCGGGTGGAGGGCGACACGCAGATGTCGACGCTGCCGGGCCTGTTCGCCGCGGGCGAAGCGGCCGCCGGCCTGCACGGCGCGAACCGCCTCGGCGGCAACTCGCTGTCGGACCTGATCGTCTTCGGCAAGCGCGCCGGCGAGTTCGCGTCGAAATTCGCGAAGGAGCACGGCGCGGCGTCGATCGACGAGCGTCAGGTCGACGCGGCCGCGGCGCGCGCGCTCGCGCCGTTCGAGCGCGGGCCGTCGGGTGAGAATCCGTACGCCGTCCAGCACGATCTGCAGGACATGATGCAAAGCCTCGTCGGCATCGTCCGCCAGGAAGCCGAGATGCGCGAAGCGTTGGAGCGGCTGAAAGATCTGCAGGCACGCGCCGCGAAAGCGGGCATCGGCGGCAACCGCGAGTACAACAACGGCTGGCACACGGCGATCGATCTCCACAACCTGCTGACGGTGTCGCAGGCGATCGCGACGGCGGCCGTCGAGCGCAAAGAGAGCCGCGGCGCGCACTTCCGCGAGGACTATCCGAACAAGTCGGAAGAGTTCGCGACGTTCAACTTCGTGATTCAGAAGGGCGCGTCCGGCGAGATGACGCTGCAGCGCGTGCCGATTCCCCAGATGCCCGAGGAGCTGAAGCAGGTCATCGAGGAGAACAAGTAGCCATGGCGCTCCTGACGTTTCGACTGTGGCGCGGCGAACGCGGACAAGGCGCGTTCAAGGACTATCAGACCGAGGCTGGCGAAGGCATGGTCGTGCTGGACGCCGTCCACGCGATCCAGGCCGAGCAGGCGACCGACCTGTCGTGCCGGTGGAACTGCAAGGCCGGCAAGTGCGGCTCGTGCTCGGCGGAGATCAACGGCCAGCCGAAGCTGATGTGCATGACGCGGCTCGATGAGCTGCCGACCGACAAGCCGATCACCGTCGAGCCGATGCGGACGTTCCCGCACATCAAGGACCTGGTGACGGACGTCTCCTGGAACTTCGAGCAGAAGAAGCGCATCGCCGCGCTGAAGCCGCGCAAGCCGGACGCGCCGGACGGCACGTGGCGGATGCAGCAGGAAGACATCGATCGCGTGCAGGAATTCCGCAAGTGCATCGAGTGCTTCCTGTGCCAGGACGTGTGCCACGTGCTGCGCGATCACCACAAGCACGACGAGTTCATCGGCCCGCGCTTCCTCGTGCACGTCGCGGCGCTCGAGATGCACCCGCTCGACACGGCGGATCGCGTCGCGGAGCTGCGCAACGCCTTCGGCATCGGCTACTGCAACATCACGAAGTGCTGCACGAAGGTCTGCCCCGAGCACATCACGATCACGGACAACGCAATCATCCCGCTCAAAGAGCGCGTCGTCGATCGGTTCTACGATCCGATCAGCAAGCTATTGAGAGTGATCAAGGGGTAACGGGTTCCGGGTTCCGGGTTCCGGGTTCCGGGTTCTGAGGTTCTGGAGCTCCGGGGTTCTGGTTCTGAGGTTCTCGGTTCCGGGTTCGCGGATCACTCCACGCGAAATCTGATCGCCTTCGATGCCGTGGCCTTGTCGGCCGCGGCGTCGATCTTCAGCAAGTACTCTCCCGCCGACAATCGATCCAACGGAATCGCGAGACGGCAGTCTGCGCGTCGGCGCGCGAAGTCTTGGGCGTTCAGGGTCAGCGTCTGTTCGTGGACCGCGCGTCCCGATGGGTCGAGCACGCGTAGTGCGATCGTCGCCGGTGCGATGTCGTCGTCGCGGCCGAGGCCTTCGTAGACGTGCAGCGTCGCCTGCATGTGCTCGCTGGCCTTGAACGCGCGCCGGATCGTCGGGTGCATCGCGGCGGACGCCGACGAGGACGCTTCGACCACCACGTCCGAAATCGAAAGCGGCGCGTTGACGAACGACGGAATGGTGATCGGCGCGAAGACGGATGAGACTTCGCCGCTCTCGGGATTTCTGACGGCGATTCTGATCTCGTAGTCGCCTGGCGCCAATTCCAGCCTCGACTCGACGGGCACGTCGGCGGGCAGCGTGCCGGCGGCGCCGCTCACCGTGACGGTCGACGTCTGACGCGCGGTCGCCACCGTGTGGCCGAACGCGTCGAGTGCGACGATGCCGATCTGCAACGGCGGCGTGGACGTGCGCCCTTCGAGAAACGACCGGGCGTCGACGCGCACGTTCACCGCGGGCCGCGCATCGTCGATGCCGGCCACGGCGGCGAGATTGACCGCGAGCAGGCGCGTCGCCTGCGGCAGCAGCCCGCGCAAGGCGTCATCGACCGTCATCGGCGCCACGGCGAGCGCTGGCGCGGCAGCCGTATTCGTCGCGGCCGCCGCCACAGCCCCCGGCACGTCGACGCGGCGCTGCGTGTAGACCAGCACGCCCTTGCGCGCGACCTTGACGTCGAGCGAACGCGGCGCGGTGCCTTTGGCCGGACCGGGCTCGTACGCGAGCACGTAGTAGGTCTCGGTCTCTTTGAAGATGTCCGGGACTTTTTCCTCCGGTGCGTTCGTGTTGATCACGCGCCGGCCGCCGGTGCGGTCGGGGAGGATGCCCAGCGACTCCTGGTTAGCAAGAAAGTCGTTCGTTTCCTGCGCCTGAAACTGCGCCACGCTGCCGGCACGCAGCGGCGAGCTCGCCCGCGTGGCTGGTGACACACTTACCACGCCATTCGGATCGAGCGAGTGCACCGTCAGACTCGACTGCGCCAGTGCATCGAACATCTTCGTGCGCGCGTCGCGGAGCAGACGATCGCAGCCGACGTCGGCCTTCGGATCGCGCAGCGGC
>DASZVJ010000080.1:0-11691 GCA_035547155.1 Vicinamibacterales bacterium | reverse complement strand
GCCGCGACACCGGCGAGCGTGGCGGCGCGGTAGTCGACGCGCCACACGTTCACGAGCCACGCGATGACCGCGATCTGGACGCCGATGCCAAGCGCGCCGACGCCGCTGAAGCGCATCCAACGGATCCAGGACGTCATGCGCGCGGCTCGGGCGGCAACGGCTCGGCGCGATACAGGTCGCGCGTGTGTCGAATCGCCGCGTAGCAGAACGTGATCGCGAGACCCGCCGCGCCGATGACGCCACCGACGTCGAACAGCTTGAACGTGTGACCGGCGATCGACGCGCCGGGATGGACGAGCAGCGCGACATTGCCGATCGCGAGGACGATGCGAAGCTCGGTGGGGCCGAAGCCGAAGAAGCTCATGTGGAACTGTCCGAGGCTGTGCGTCGCGAGATAGACCTCGATGCACAACAGGAAGTACGCGACGAGTAGCGCTGCGGCGACTGGCGCACTCATGAAGCCCGACAGCGCGAGCCCGCCGAACAGGAACAAGGCGCCGATCGCGTCGACGACGTGGTCGACGTAGTAGCCGTAGCGCGGCCGCTGCCGCTTGCGCACGCGGGCGAGGGTGCCGTCCAGGCTGTCGCCGAACCAGTTCACGGCGAGACAGAGCGTCGCGAGCAGTAGTCCCACCGGCGCCGTGCGCGCCAGCCAGTACGAGAGTCCGGCGCCGAGCATCGCGAAGAGCGCGAGCGCCGTGAGATGGTCCGACGTCACGGCCGCGGGCATGCGTTCGGCCAGCCAGATCAAGGTCCGTTTCTCCATCGCCGCGAGCACGCTCTGCTGCACGCGGGTCGCATCCCTGAACGCCGCACGCGGGGCGGCCGTCGTCACTGTGTCCATGTGACCTCCTGTCCGGAAGTGCGCGAACGGCGGCGCCGGCGGCTCAGTGAGCCTGTTCGACGCGCGATGGCGCATTCAGGAGATGGAGGCCTTCGTCATGCGCTGGACTGTGATCTCTCATCGGCTGACGGCGGCTGCGCTCGTCGTCACGATTGGCGATGCGGGCGTCGTCGCGGGCACGCGTCTCAAACCGGAGACCGCGCAGGCGTGGGACCACTACGTGGCGGCGGTGGAGCAGCGGCGCGCGTCGGAGCAGCGCGATCCCGCACGATTCTTCGCGATGGACTTTCTGTCAACCGCCGCCGCCGATCGACGGACTGTGCGCACCGGCGGCATCGTCGTCGCGCCGATGCGAGTCGTCGACGGTGCAGGACATTCGATCGACGTGCCGTCCGCGATGGTCCATCACTGGCGCGGCGCGATCTTTCTTCCGCACGTCAGCCTCGCACGATTGATGGCAACGTTCGAGTCCGAGGCGCCGCCGACGGGACCCGAGATCCTGCGCGCTGCAGTACTCGAACGATCGCCCGGCGCGATGCGCGTCTTTCTTCGCTTGCAGCGCACGCGCATCGTCACCGTCGTTTACGATACCGAGCATCGCGTGACGTTCGCGCACGAGAATCCGACACGCGCATCGAGCGTGAGCATCGCGACGAAGATCGCCGAGGTCGCGAATGCCGGCACGCGAGACGAATACGAACGCGCGCCCGGCGACGACCATGGATTCCTCTGGCGCCTGCGCGCGTACTGGCGCTACGAGGCCGTCGATGACGGCGTCATCGCCGAGTGCGAGTCGATCTCGCTCAGCCGCGACGTGCCGTTCGGTTTGCAGACGATCGCGGGACCGCTGATCGCGCGCACCGCGCGCGAGTCGATGACGCGCGCGTTGGAGCAGATCAGGGCTACGGGTGACGGGCTAGCGGCTGAGCAGATGTAGGCCGGGTCTTCAGACCCGGCGGGCCCGATCGGTCATCGAGTTTCGCATCGCGGCGCGCGTCGTCGCGGGCTCGATGATCAGGAACGATATCGCCACGCCAGCCGCGGCCGCGACCAGCAGGCCCGACTCGCCGTCGTCGGCGCCGACGGCGCGAAGGCCCGCGGCTAGTAGACACAGCGTGAACAGCACGTCGGCCGCGCGCGTCCACGGGCGTGCGCGGGCGTGCTGCGCGGGCCAGACGTCCGGCAACTCGCGCGCCGCGAACCACACGTGCAGGCGCAGCGCGCCGGCGACGACGACGCCGACGAGTGCGGCGAGAAAAATGATCATGCCGATCGGGCCAGGCGTCAGATGCCGCACGCGCCAGAGCGGGATGAGCAGCAGGACGTACGCGATCGTCGCGGCCGCTTGATGGAATTGCCACCATCCCTCGACTCGCCCCTCGACTCGGCGCTGCGCGCCTCGCTCGGGACTTGGGCCGACGCCGTGGGACGGCGCAATTGTAGGGGCGGCCCCCCGTGGCCGCCCGTTGCCCGCAGTGATATCCCCTTCGATCAGTCCCGCCACCGTTTCGGCGCTTTCGATGCGCGCGGCCGGATCCTTCTGCAGGCAGCGCGCGATCACGTCGTCGAGTAGATCGACGTTCACGTCGGCGAGGGAGAACGCGGGCAGGACGGTGCGCAGCGGTGCGGGATCGTCTTCGAGAATCCGCGCGAGCGTCGCTGCGGGCGTTGGCGCCGCAAACGGATGCACGCCCGCGGCCATCTCGTACAGGATGACGCCGAGCGCGAAGAGATCGACACGTCCGTCGAGATCGGCACCGCGAATCTGCTCCGGCGCCATGTACGCGGGCGTACCGATGACGCCGTCGCCCGTCAGATTCGCGCCGTCGTCGTGCGCGCCGACGAAGCGCGCGAGCCCGAAGTCGAGGATCTTCACGCGTCCGTCCGGCGTGCGGACGATGTTCTCGGGTTTGAGATCGCGGTGCATCACACCGGCGGTGTGCGAGGACGCGAGCGCGTTGGCGAGGAGTCGTCCTGTCTCGAGCACGCGCGCGGGCGACGCGGGGCCTCGCGCGATCTCATCGCGCAGCGTCTCACCGGGCACGTACTCCGACGCGATGAACAGGCGACCGTCGATCTCTTCGAGCGCATAAACCGTCGCGATACCGGGATCGTTCAAGGCCGCGGCGGCCCGCGCCTCGCGGCGCAGGCGCGCGATGCGCGTCTCGGCGTCTTCCGGAGACGGCGTGACGGCCTTCAGCGCAATCGTCCGGCCGAGACGCGTGTCGTCGGCGAGATAGACGACGCCCATGCCGCCCTCACCGAGCATGCCCGTGATGCGATAGTGGCCGACGATCTGTCCCGGCGCGAGCAGATCGCGCGGCGCGTCGATTGCCGAGGGCGGAGATTGCAGGAAATCGCCGGCGCGATCGTGCGCCGCGAGGAGCGACAGCACGTCGCGTGCGAGCCGATCATCCGCGCCGGCCTCCGCGCGGACGAACGCGTGTCGCGTGTCGGCGGGCTGTTCGATCGCGCGGGAGAACAGCGCCGTTACGGCGGCCCATCGCGCGCGATCGGATTCGCCGGCCTCGCTCATGCGGACGCGTCTCCTTCGAGCTCGCGCAGCAGCCATGCGCGCGCGACCGTCCACTCGCGCTTGACCGTCGCCGGCGAGATCGCCAGGGCAGCCGCGGTCTCCTCGACCGACAATCCGCCGAAGAACCGGAGCTCGACGACGCGCGCCTGGCGCGGATCGAGATCGGCGAGCCGCGTGAGCGCGCGATCGAGCGCGACCAGATCGAGGGCCGTGGTCGAATCCTCACCGGCCATCAGCGTGTCGTCGAGCGTCACCATGATCTGATCGCCGCCGCGCTTGGCCGCGCCGCGTCGCCGTGCGCGCTCGATGAGCAGCCGCCGCATGGCGATGGCCGCGATCGCGACGAAGTGCCCGCGATCGGCGAACGCGACCGGTTTGTCTTGCGCGAGCCGCAGATAGGCCTCGTGCACGAGCTCGGTGGCCTGCACGCTCTTCGCGCGCTCATGCCGGACGTAGCGGCCGGCGAGCCGTCGAAGCTCGGCATAGACGTCCGCGACGAGCGCGTCGGCGATGGGCTGGTCGGACACGATGTCAAGTGTAGGGCGGATGTCGAATTTCGCCAGGCCCGAACGTCTATCTCATATGACGGGCACGCCTCCGATATTTAACTGGACGCCCGTTCAGCGGGCGTTCGTGAAACTGATATGGTAATAAACCGGTACGAGAGAGTCGGCGCCAGAGACGTCAGCGCGCCCGCCTCCATACGCGCTAGGGTCTACTGAGCGCTCCCCGAAGGTCTTCATCGATATGACACATCACTCACCACGTGAGTCTCGCTGGGCGTTTGTCCGGCACGGACGACTGATCTTGACGCCGCTGATCGCCGCGGCCATGGCGATGACAGCCGCGTGCGGCGGATCGGCGCCCGCACCGGCGGATGCGGCGGCGGCAGGCGGCGCCGCGCAAGGATTGCCCGTCGAAGTCGTGACGCTCGCGGAGAAACCTGTCGAGCAGTCGGCTGAGTTCGTCGGCACGATCAAATCCCGCAAGTCGACGACGATCCAGCCGCAGGCCGAGGGCTTCCTGACGTCGATTCTCGTCAAGTCCGGCGATCGGGTCGCGCCCGGCACGCCGCTCTTCGAGATCGACTCCGCGTCGCAGCGCGCGCTCGTGGCCAGTCTGCAGTCGACGCGCGCCGCGCGGCAGGCGGACGCCGAGTACGCGCGTCAGCAGGCCCAGCGCGCGAAGACGCTGCTCGACGTCGGCGCGATGAGCCAGCAGGAGCTCGAGCAGGCGCAGGCGCAGCAGAAGACGGCCGACGCGCAGCTCGAGGCCGTCGACGCGCAGATCCGTCAGCAGCAGACCGAGCTCGCGTACTACCGCGTCGTCGCACCGACGGCCGGCGTCATCGGCGACATCCCCGTGCGGCAGGGCGATCGCGTGACGCGCGCCACGCTGCTCACGACGATCGACGACACCGGCAGCCTCGAGGTCTACATCGGTGTGCCGGTGCAGCAGGCGTCGAGCCTGCACATCGGCCTGCCGGTGCGCATCCTCGATGACAGCGGCGCCGTGATCGCGGACGAGAAAGTCTCGTTCATCGCGCCGTCGGTCGACGACGCCACGCAGACGGTGCTCGTCAAGACGCCGCTCGAATCGAGCCACGGGCACTTCCGCACCGAGCAGTTCGTGCGCGCGCAGGTCGTCTTCAACACGACGCCGAGCCTGACGATGCCGATCGTCGCGGCGACGCGCATCAACGGCCAGTACTTCGCGTTCGTCGCCGAGAAAGGCGCGCAGGGCACGGTTGCGCGCCAGCGCGCCGTGACGATTGGCACGACGACGGGCAACGAGTACGTCGTGCAGTCGGGGCTCAAGGCTGGTGAGCAGCTGATCGTGTCCGGCGTGCAGAAGATTGCGGACGGCGCGCCCGTGACCGCCATGCCCGCACGCGGCGGGGCTCCGCCGCCCGCGCCCGGTGGCAACGGCGGTCGAGCGGGAGGCGCCTAGTGCTCTCCGAGCTCTTCATCAAGCGCCCGATCCTCGCGACCGTCTGCTCGCTGATGATCATGCTGGCGGGCGCGATCTCGATTCCGATCCTGCCCATCGCGCGGTATCCAGAGCTGACGCCGCCGGCGGTGACCGTCACCGCGTTCTACACGGGCGCGAATGCGCAAGCCGTCGAAAGCGCGGTGACGACGCCGCTCGAGCAGGTGATCAACGGCGTCGAGGGCATGCAGTACATGCAGTCCTCGAGCACGAGCAGCGGCCTGTCGACGATCAACGTCACGTTCGACATCGGCCGCGACCCCGATCTGGCCGCCGTCGACGTGCAGAACCGCGTGAACCAGGCGCTCGGCCGCATGCCGGCCGAGGTGCGCACGAACGGCATCGCGGTGACGAAGGCGTCGACGGGCTTCCTCGGCGCGATCGGCTTCTACTCGAAGGACAACCGCTACGACAGCCTGTTCCTGAGCAACTACGTCGATCTGTACGTCCGCGACGCGTTCAAGCGCGTGCCGGGCATCGGCGACGTCATCATCTTCGGCGAGCGCAAGTTCGCGATGCGGCTGTGGCTCGATCCGGACAAGCTCGCGGCGCGCGGGCTGACGGCCGGCGACGTGACGGCGGCGCTGGCCGAGCAGAACGTGCAGGTCGCCGCCGGCAGCATCGGCGACGAGCCCTCGTCGCCCGATCAGCTGTTTCAGTTGAGCGTGCGCGCGGCCGGACGTCTGCGTGAGGTGTCCGACTTCGAGTCGATCGTCGTGAAGGCCGGCAAGGACGGCGCGCTGGTGCGCGTGAAGGACGTCGGCCGCGTGGAGCTTGGCGCAGAGAGCTACTCGTCGCGCCTGCGCTTCGCCGGCGTGGAAGCGACGGGCGTCGGCATCCAGCTGCTGCCGACGGCCAACGCGATTCAGGCGTTCAAGGGCATCCAGGAGCAACTCGAACAGCTGCGCAAGACGTTCCCGCCCGGGCTCGAGGCGCAGATCGCGTTCGACAACGTCGCGGTCGTGCAGGAATCGATCGTCGAGGTGCTCAAGACGCTCGGCGAGGCCATCGGCCTCGTCGTGCTCGTGATGTTCATCTTCCTGCAGAGCTGGCGCAGCACGCTGATTCCGGCGGTGACGATTCCCGTGTCGCTCGTCGGCACGTTCGCGTTCGTCAAGCTGTTCGGCTTCTCGATCAACACGCTCACGCTCTTCGGCCTCGTGCTCGCGACGGGCATCGTCGTCGACGATGCGATCGTCGTGATCGAGAACGTGGAGCGGCACATGCGTCAGTACGG
Organism: Vicinamibacterales bacterium; assembly: GCA_035547155.1. Lineage (GTDB taxonomy): Bacteria > Acidobacteriota > Vicinamibacteria > Vicinamibacterales > SCN-69-37 > CAZNMF01. Next base: position 5,085 of record DASZVJ010000080.1, on the reverse strand, counting down.
CAAGAGCGCGCCGGAGGCCGCGCTCGACGCGATGAAGGAAGTCTTCTCGGCCGTTGTGGTCATCGGCATCGTGCTCGTGTCGGTGTTCGTGCCGGTCGCGTTCTTCCCGGGCACGACGGGCCGCATGTATCAGCAGTTCTCGCTGACGATCGCGTTCGCGGTCGTGCTGTCGGTGTTCAACGCGGTGACGTTCACGCCGGCGCTGTCGGCGCTATTGCTCGCGAACCACGGGGGCGAGTCGTCCAACCGCTTCTTCCAGGCGGTCAACCGCGCGATCGAAGCCGGGACGTCGTTCTACGTGCGCACGGTCCGGCGCGCGCTGCGGATCGAGCTGGTGATGCTCGCGATCTTCGCGCTCGGCTTGTTCGGCACCTACTACATGTATCGCTCGGTGCCGTCGTCGTTCGTGCCGGACGAGGACGAAGGCTACTTCATCACGATCGTGCAGGCGCCGGCTGGCGCGTCGATCGAGTACACGACGAACATCCTGAAACAGGCCGAGGCGATCATCGGCCAGCAGCCGGAAGTCATGGCCGCGTTCTCGGTGGCCGGCTTCAGCTTCTCGGGCGCGGCGCCGAACCAGGGCCTGATGTTCTGCCGCTTGAAGCCGTTCGATGAACGCCGCGGCGCCGAGCACTCGCTGGCTGCGGTGCTGAACCGCATTCGCGGACCGCTCCTCGGCGGCATCACCGGCGCGCTCGTCATCCCGGTACAGCCACCGGCGATCCAGGGCTTGTCGGCGTTCGGCGGCTTCCAGTTCGAAGTGCAGGATGGATCGGGCGGCGACATCACGAACCTCGCGAACGTGATGGGGCAGGTCATCGCGAAGGGCAACGCGTCAGGGCGCGTCGCCGGCCTCTACAGCTCGTTCACCGCGAACGACCCGCAGCTCGTCGTCGATCTCGATCGCGATCGCATCCGCAGCCTGGGCCTGCCGCTGAGCCAGGTGACGGGCGCGCTGCAGATCCTGCTGGGATCGCAGTACGTGAACGACTTCGACTTCAACAACCGCGCGTATCGCGTTTACGTGCAAGCCGATCAGCGCTTCCGCGCGCAGCCGGACAATCTGCGGCACTACTACGCCCGCGCGCAGAGCGGGCAGATGGTGCCGCTCGACACGGTCGTGCGCATGCACGAGACGACGGCGCCGACGGTCATCAGCCACTTCAACATGCTGCGATCGGCGGAGATCACCGGATCGGCCGTGCCCGGCTTGAGCTCGGGACAGGCGATTCAGACGATGGAAGGGATCGCGCGCGATGTGCTGCCCGCGGGCTTCACGTACCAGTGGGCCGGACAGGCGCTCGAAGAGATCCGCGCCGGATCGACGGCGGTCTACATCTTCGCGCTCGCGATCGTGCTCGTCTATCTCGTGCTCGCGGCGCAGTACGAGAGCTGGGTGCTGCCGCTCATCATCCTGCTCGGCGTGCCGCTCGCGGTGTTCGGCGCGCTGAGCGCGCAGTTCCTGCGCGGCCTGTCGAACGACGTGTTCTGTCAGGTCGGGCTGGTCATGCTCATCGGCCTCGCGGCGAAGAACTCGATCCTGATCGTCGAGTTCGCGGAGCAGTTGCGCGAGCACGGGCGATCGATCGTCGACGCGGCGATCGAGGCCGCGCGCATCCGTCTGCGGCCGATTCTCATGACGTCGTTCGCGTTCATCCTTGGCGTGCTGCCGCTCGCGTTCGCAACGGGCGCCGGATCGGGCGCGCGCAACTCCGTGGGCACGGCTGTGGCCGGCGGCATGCTCGCGTCGACGTTCCTGTCGGTCATCTTCATTCCAGTGCTGTATGTCGCCATTCGTACGATTGCGCCGGGACGAGACGGAAAGCCGGAGCCGAGTCATGAGTAGCGCGCGTCGATCGCGCATCGATCGTTGGTCGCGCGCGACGCGCGTGCCTGTCGCCGGCGCCGTGTTGCTGCTGTCTGTCACAGCAGCGCGCGCGCAGACGCCGCCAGCGCCCGTCGCACCGACGCCGGCGCCCGCACCGGCGGCTGCGACCACGCAGGCGCCGCTGCGCGTCGTCGAGTTCGCCGACGCCGTGCGCGAGGCGCTCGTGCGCAACCCGACGATCGGCGAGGCGGCCCAGAACGTGACGCGCGCGGAGGCGCTCGTCTCGCAGGCGCGCGCGCTGACGTTCCCGTCGGTCAGCGCGAGCATCGCGGCGACGACGCTGGACAAGGAGCTGGGATTCGACGGCGCGGTGACGCAGCCGCGCAACCAGATCTCGGTCACCGGCAACGCCAGTTACGTCTTCGGCGGCTTCGCCGTCGTGCGGCAGGCGCGCGATCAAGCCGACGTCGCCACGGCGTCGTCCGTGCAGGCGCGTCAGAGCGTCGCCGTGGCTGCGGCTGACGCCTATCTGTCGGTGATCGCGGCCCGTCGTCAGGTGCAGGTGGCGACGCAGGCCGTCGAGACGGCGCAAGCCCATCTCGACTACGCCGACCGCCGGCTGCAAGGCGGCGCCGGAAGCCGCCTCAATCAGTTGCGAGCGGCGCAGGCCGTGAGTGCCGATCGGCTGCAACTCGAGCAGGCGCAACTGGGGTTGCGCCGCGCGCAGGAGGCGCTCGGCGTCGTCCTTGCGAGCGACGGTCCGATCGACGCGGGCGCGGAGCCGGCGTTCGACGTGCCGGCGACGATCGACGAGGACGCGTGGATGCGCGCGCGGCCGGACCTGGTCACGCAGTTGTCGATCCAGCGCGCGGCCGAGCGCGTCGTGCGCGACAGCTGGATCGACTGGACGCCGTTTCCGACGGTGTCGTTCGCGCCGCAGGTGGTCGCACCGAGCGGGCTGTTCCAGCCGAGCCGCACGTGGCGGCTGACGATCTCCGCAACGCAGCCGATCTTCGACGGCGGCCAGCGCCGCGCGACGAAGCGCGTGCGGCAGACGGCCGTCGACACGGCGAAACTCGAGTTGACGGGATTGCAGATTCAGGCGCGGTCGGAAGTGCGCGTCGCGCAAGACGCCGTGCAGCGCCTCGAGCGCGCGCAGGCCATCGCGCAGGAAGCCGTCGATCAGGCGTCCGAAGTGCTGCGCATCACGACGTCCGCGTTCGAGATCGGCGCGACGACGAACATCGAGGTGATCGACGCGCAACGATCGCTGCGTGATGCGGAGGTCGCCGCCGCGAGCAGCGAAGACGCCGTGCGGCACGCGAAGCTCGATCTGCTCGTCGCGATCGGGCAGTTCCCGCAGTAGAGCGGGCGCAGCGCGGGTCTCGGGCGGCCGCCCGTACACGGTCTGCGGGGTGGCCACGGGGCGACCACAAGGGTCGCCCCTACGCAGATTGCGCACCGTAGGGGCCGCCCTTGTGGCGGCCCCGCTCTGCCCGCCGGGTCTGAAGACCCGGCCTACATCTGCGTGCGGCAGCCGATTCGTCGCCTGTAGCCCGTGAGCCAGTTGTAGGCCGGGTCTTCAGACCCGGCATCACCCTTACGTCCCTTCGACATCCAACGCGTGGTACACCGCGGCGACGAGGACGAGGCTGAACGCGTCCGCGCCGATCTGCAACAACCAGTCGATGGCCGTGACGAGCATGACGGGCGCGCCGAGTGCGGCCGCGATGTCGTCCGCGGTCTGGCCGAGCCAGCCCGCGATGCCGAGCGCTGCGCCTGCGATCATCCATAGCGCGAAGATCGCCGTGCGCCGGCCGTGCGTGAGATCCGCGCTCGCGTCGGCGGCATCCAGCCAGGCCGCGCGGCGATCGACGATCAGCATGACGGTCTGCGACCAGCGCAACGCGAGGAGCACGCCAGGAACGATCAGGAAGACGAGCGCGGCCGCAACGGGCACGAACAGCACGAGCGAGACGAGCCCGGCCTCGATCGCGACCATCGGCGAGAGCCAGAGCGCCGGCCGCCATCGATAGCCGGCGCGCATGATCGTCAATGCCGTCGCGGACACCGACAGCCCGATCCAGAAGCGCACGCCGAGGACGATGACGAGCAGCGCCATCGCCGGCGGCGACAGCCGCCAGAGACCGTCGTTTGTCCCCAACGCGCGAAACGCCAGCGCCGCGCCAATCGTCGCGAGCGCCGACGGCACCAGCACCGCGCGATGCTGGATGGTCTTCGCCGTCGATTCGAGGAACGCGCGAATCATGCGTCGAGAAACTCGTCGACGACGCGCGCGAGCTCGTCCGGCCGCATCCAGATCAGCGCGTGGTCGGCGCGATCGATGACGACGAGCCGAGACCCGCGAATGCCGTCGTGCAGCATTTTCGCGTGATGAAACGGGACGGCGTGGTCGTCGGCGCCGGCGACGACGAGCGTTGGACAGGAGATCTCACCGAGACGCTGCCGGCTATCAAAGGCCATAGCCGCGCGCCAGGCGGCGATCATCAGCGACGGATCCTGATCCGCAATCAATCCGACGACCCAATCTGCGCGCGTCTTCTCGACGCCCTTCAGGCCTTGTGCGATCACGAGTCGCGCGAAACGAGACATGCCGAGGACTCTGACGAGCCACGGCGCGACGTGCCCTTCGATCGTTTCGCGCACGGTCGCCATGTTGTAGGCGTACGTGCATGCGAGCACGAGGCGCGTGCAGCGTCTCGGGTAGGCGAGCGCGAATTGTTGCGCGATGGCACCGCCTTGCGAATACCCCAGCACCGCCGCTGATCCGATCCTGAGATGATCGAGCAGATGCGCGACATCGGCTGCGAGCTGCGAGACGGTGTACGGCGGCGGCAGATGCCGGCTTCGCCCGTGACCGCGCAGGTCCGGCACGATCAACCGATGCCGAGCTGCGAGCGATTCGATGACGGGCGCGAACATCTCGCCCGTGATCATCACGCCGTGCACGAGCACGAGCGGCGGTCCGGAGCCGTGCTCGGTGTAGTGGAGGAGAGGAGTGGGCATGTTAGACATGTCGGCCGGACCGACTTGCGCGCGCGCTCAATTGCTTGAGTGTCCGATGGTCCCCAGCAATCAGGGCTGCCTTCTTGGCGTGGGACCAGCGTTTGAGCTGCCGCTCGCGAGTCAGCGCCTGCTTTTGACTCCCGTACTCCTCTGCATAGACCATCACCACCGGACGTCGCCTGACAGTGAAGCGCGACGCCGTTCCGTCCTGATGTTTCTGCAGACGC
>DASZVJ010000079.1:0-7027 GCA_035547155.1 Vicinamibacterales bacterium | reverse complement strand
CTGCGACGTGTGGGCAGCGGCGTGCTCGAAGACCATCCGCACGGCGCGCTCACGCAGTTCGGGGGCGTATCGGGTTCCTGTAGACATCGGCTCCATCCTCTCTCGGACAGAGCCCTCCGATAAACCCGGGGCGATTCACTTTGGACCGGGTCACAGTGGGAAACAGCAGCCTACATCGGATACGCTCCGCTCCTGCTGGCCGCCATCGCTTCATGGCGCTCAAGACTTGCGAGATCATTTATGGCCGTGGCTGTCACTGGAGCGCTATTGGCCCTGGGACCCGTCTTGCACATTGGCGGAGCCCTCTATCCAAACATAATCATGCCAGACGGACTCGCCGAGGCGCTCTTTCCATCGCTTAAGATGAGCGGCCTGCCTGTTCGTTTTGCATGGATGACTACACTCGGCGTGTCCGTCGCTGCGGGCATCGGAGCCACTTTCATAGCCAACAGAAATAGACACGGAAGACTAGTAGTCGTTGTGCTGGCTACGATAGGACTCGCCGAGCATTGGCCGAAGCCGCTTATTGTTACAACGATGAGCCGTCCTGCAATCCTCGCTGAACTAGGTAATACCCCTGGAGACTGGGCCGTCCTCGACACAACGAGCTGGTCGCGACAGCTGTGGAATCAAATGAATCACAAGCACCCTATCATCGGGGGCTACCTTTCCAGGGTTCCTTCGTCAAGGTGGCACGCTGTTTCCGACGATCCGGTGTTGGCGGCGTTTGTCCCTCGTCCAGTAGGTATTCAGGCAGATCGCCTTTCGGAGCCGTCGAAGGCGCTCGCGCGGCTACGCGAGCTGCAAATTCGTTTCATCATCATGGATGTATCGCGTGTCGGTCTCATATCCTCGCTCGACCTCGTGCGTCGATATCAAGACGAGGAGATGGCAGTTTTCGAGGTGCCGTCTTGACCGACGGAGATTCGCCTTACCGGAAAGGCGCCCCGACACCAGAGCGGACCGGCACGTTCCAGCGCCATCAATCCGTTTCCAAACAAGGACGTCCAAATCAGCATACGCACTCGACCCGTTCAGCGAGTGTGATGCGATGAGCACCGGCGCCAATATCGTTGGGCGTCCGGCATCCGAATCATCGCGATCCCGGTCAACGCTCGTCACATAGACCCGTGCGGCCGCCGATCCGCCGAGATCGCCGCGACCTGCCAGAGAGCCTCCAATCGACAGGCGAGCGCACGGCAGGCGTGCTGACGTTGGCGCACTCGCTCCTGGTCGACTGGCGGCTGAAGGCGGGCTACGAGTCGCTGGGCGCTGTCTTTTCCCCTTCGATTCGGCACCGTCGTGCCGCCAACAGCCCATGGCGTGTGCGATAAGATGCGGCTTTCGTCAGTCCTGCTTCGTGGAGCGCACGCCGATGGTCGAAGTCCCGCGTACGAAACGTTCGTCTGCTCTTCCGTCGCGCCGGTGGGCGCGTGTCTGTTTGATCGGAGCGGCCATCGTGGGGCTGCCGGCGATCGTCCTGGTGCAGACGCCGGACGCACCGCCGGTGAAGCCCGGTGAGACCGTGCAGCTCACCGCCGAGGCCGCGCGCAAGAACGCCACGGACGAACGGCAGGCCGCGACCGTCCGCCTGGCCGACGGTCTCGAGCTGAACGTCTGGGCCCCGAGCCCGCTCGTCGCGGACACGATCGCGCTCGACCTCGACGCCAACGGCGTCGCGTACGTGGCCTCGACGCCGCGCGCGACGCAGTGGCTCGACACGCGCCAGCACCCCGACTGGGTGCTCGAGATCCAGCGGCTGCAGACGACCGAAGAGCTGCGGCAGTTCTTCAAGGAGAAGATGGCGACGTCGCTCAGCGACAAGAACACCTGGATCACCGATTTCAATCACGACGGCATCCACGACTACCGCGATCTGCTGGGCGTGCCCGAGCGCATCTTCAAGGTCGAGGACACCAACGGCGACGGCATCGCGGACAAGTCGACCGTCGTGTTCGAGGGCTTCAACGAGGACATCGCGGCCGACATCCTCGCCGGCATCATGGTGCGCCCAGGCGGCGACGTCTACGCGACGATCGCGCCGGACCTGTGGCACCTGCGCGATACCAACGGCGACGGCATCCTCGACGCGAAGGAATCGATCAGCCACGGCTACTCCGTCCATCCGTCGTTCTCCGGTCACGACATGTCGGGTCTGACGCAAGGGCCGGACGGCATGATCTACTGGAAGATCGGCGAGATCGGCATGAACGTCGTCGACAAGACGGGCAAGCGCTGGGCCTACCCGCACATGGGCGCCGTGCTCCGCGCGAATCCGGACGGCAGCGACTTCGAGGTCTACGCGTACGGCGTCCGCAATCCGCAGGAGATGGCGTTCGACGACTACGGCGATCTGATCAGCGCGGACAACGACGGCGACTATCCCGGCGAAGTCGAGCGCATCATCTACATCGCCGAAGGATCGGATACCGGCTGGCGCTCGACGTGGCAGTACGGCAAGTACACCGATCCGAACAACAACCGCTACAACCCGTGGATCGACGAGCGCATGTCGAAGGTGCGCTTCCCGGAGCAGGCGTCGTACATCACGCCGCCGATCGCGCCGTTCACGGCCGGGCCGTCCGGCTTCGCGTACAACCCCGGCACGGCGCTCGATCCGAGCTGGAAGAATCACTTCTTCGTCACGAGCTACACCGGCAGCGCGACCACCGCCCGGACGTTTGGATTTACGCTGAATCCGAAGGGCGCCGGATTCGAGCTGGGTGAGATGAAGCAGATGATGCAGGGCGTGCTCGCGCCGGGGATGAAGATCGGTCCCGACGGCGCGATCTACCTGACCGATTGGGTGACGGGCTGGGTGCCGTCCGGCCAGGGCCGCGTCTGGAAGCTCGATTCGGCCGCGGGCAAAGGCAGCCCCGCGCGCGCCGAAGTGCAGCGCCTGCTCAAGGACGACTTCACGTCGCGCTCGGTGCCGCAAGTCGTCGAGCTGCTGCGGCACGAGGATCAGCGCGTGCGCCTGAAGGCGCAGTTCGAGCTGGTGCGCCGCGGCGATCGCGACGCGCTGAGCGCGGCCGCGACGTCGACGCAGGTGACGACGCGCGCGGGTCAGCTCTCGCGCATCCACGCGATCTGGGGGCTCGGACAGTTGCTGCGCAGCGGCAACGTGCAGGCCGACGCGCTGACGCCACTGCTGACCGACACGGATCCCGAGATCCGCGCGCAGGCCGCGAAGGTGCTGGGCCAGGCGCGCGCGGCCACCGCGGCCTCGGCGCTGATGCCGCTCGTGCAGGACGCGAATCCGCGCGCCCGCTATTTCGCGACCGTCGCGCTCGGCCGCCTCGGCTACCGGCCGGCCATGCCCGCCGTCGTCGCCATGCTCGCCGCCGATCACGAACAGGACGTCTATCTGCGCAACGCGGCCGTCGTCGCGCTCACGGGCATCGGCGATCGCGCCGCCCTTGCCGCGCTCTCGACTCACGAGTCGCGCGGTGTGCGTCTCGCCGCCCTCGTCGCGCTGCGCCGCCTGCGGGACCCGCAAGTCGCGCGATTCCTCGACGATGCGGATCCATTGGTGGTGACCGAAGCGGCGATCGCGATCAACGACGAAGGCGGCATCATCGACGCGCTGCCCGCGCTCGCGCGCGTGCTCGATCGGCCCACGATCAGCGGTGAGCCGCTCGTGCGGCGCGCGATCAGCGCGAACCTGCGCATCGGCGACGCGGCCGCGACGACGAGAGTCGCGGCGTACGCGCACCGTGCGGGCGTGCCCGATCCGCTGAAGATCGAAGCGATCGCCACGCTGGGCGTGTGGGGCGCGCCATCCAACATGGATCGCGTGGACGGATCGTGGATCGCGCCGCTCGGCCAACGCGACGCGTCGACCGCGCGCACCGCGCTGACGGAGCTCGCCAGCCTGATGACGGATACGACCGCGCCGCCGGCGGTGAAGGTCGCGTGGCTCGAAGCCGTCGCGAAGCTCGACATGAAGACACAGGCCGGCGTCATCCTCACGCGGCTGCAATCGGATCCGGACGCGTCCGTCCGCGTCGCGGCACTCGCTGCGCTGCAGACGCTCGCGGTACCGGAGCTCGAGACCGGTGCGCGCGCGGCGATGGCCGACGCCAACGCGACCGTGCGGACGGCCGCGATCGCGGCGCTGCCGCAGATGTCGCTCGCGCCAGCCGCCAAGGTCGAGCTGCTGAGCGCCACGGTCCGCACCGGCACGATCCCCGAGCAGCAGAGCGCGCTTCGTGCGCTTGGAAACGTTCCCGGCAACGAGTCGGTCCAGGCGCTGGGCCGTCTGGGCGACGATCTCAAGGCCGGCAAGGTGGCGCCGGCCGTGCAGCTCGATCTGCTCGAGGCGATGCAGGCCACGAAGGCCGCGCCGCTGCAGCAGCGTCTCGATCAGTTGAAGGTCGGCCGCGATCTCGCGAACGTGGGCGTCGTGTTCCCGCAGGCCCTGAGCACCGGCGGCTCGCTGATTCGCGGCCGCCAGGTCGCGCTGACGCATCCCGCCGCGCAGTGCACGCGCTGTCACGCGCTCGGCGACAGCAAGGCCGATGTCGGTCCCAATCTTGCGGGCGTCGCCAGCCGGCTGACGCGCGCGCAGCTGCTCGAAGCGCTCATCTCCCCCAGCGCGCGCATCGCGCCGGGCTACGGCCAGGTGTCGGTGACGCTCAAGAACGGCCAGAAGCTGGAAGGCATGCTGCGCGAGGAGTCCTCGACGACGATTGCCGTCGAGGATTCGACGAAGGGTTTGCAGCGCGTGGCGAAGACCGACATCGCGAAGCGGACGAACGGCGCGTCGCCGATGCCGCCGATGAACCTGATTCTGACGCCGCGCGAGATCCGCGACGTCGTGGAGTTCCTGTCGAGCCTGCGCTAGAGCTCAAAGGGACGCGTGCGGCGGTCACACCGAATGTCGCCCTATCGGCCACATTCGGCAACTTCCATCGGCCATGAGTCGGGAGTGGCCGATAGACAAGTCGTGTCGTATCAGAACGTTACGGATATGTCCGTAGGCCGTCTATCGGCCACGTTCGGGATTGTGGCCGATAGAGCCTAAAGCGCGGTACTTCCGCCAGCGCCTCGTCCCGGTGGCTTCCACGAATCCGTCCCTCGCGAGACGCTGCAACGCTCTGCCGAAAGTTCGAATCGGCACCTCTGGAGCAACCCTGCGGTGGACGTCGCTAATGGAAGAATTCGGAAACCGTTCCAAGTCCTCGAGAACGAGCGCCTTCAAGCGGTGCGGCTGGACACGAACCAGCGTCGTCCGTCCATCCAGGCCAGCCGCCCTCAGCAGGTCAGGCTGAACGAAATATCGAGTGGCCCTCGTACGTCCACCTTGCTGAAGCAATCCCAGGTCGAGGAGTCGACCTAGCCACGGCCGCAGTGCCGAAGGATCGGGCAGTTCCAGTCTTTCTGCCAACTCGGTCGCCAGCAGTCCCTCCGTCTGCGCAAGGAGGCCGAGCACGATCCGCTCACGTTGCATGAGGTGGTACCGATCGTCGACCTCCGCCAGGAGACGAATGACGGCAGGCTGAACGAGACGCCGAGGCACCACGATGTGAACGGAGTCCGTGCCTTCGCTGGCGATCGGCACCGCGCGGCCGCTTGCCAGCAGGCGTTCATACATCAAATCGAAGCCGCTGCCCTCTCGCTCCATCAGCTTCAGATCGTGGAACACGCGCGCCAGCGCATCATTCCGGCGCCTGCTCGTGTGGAGGATGTTTTTCGGGGTGACTCCTAGAGGCAGACGTCCGGGATTGACGACCTCGAGACGATCCGGACGAAAGTTCAGGAAGATGTCGCCACGCTGCGTATACGGGCGATGGACGAGCGCGTTCACCAATAGCTCGCGAACGACAACTTCCTCGAACGCCGGGACCGTGGTCCGGAACATCCCATCCGGCAGTTCGTAGCTCTCCCGGAAATCTGGAACCTGTTCCCACACGACATCCACCAGCTCGATCGGCGACAGCGTGTAGTCATCCCAGACCAGCTTGCTCACCTTTACGCCACGTTCGTCATACTTGATCGCCTGAACCACAGGAGCGCTGCCGAGCCTCGCCCGGTCGGCGGGCCTTCCGATCAGCAGGATTCCAAGATTGGTCAGCCGCTCTCCATCGGCGAGCGCGTAATGGTCGAGCAACTCATGATCTGTCTTCTCTTTCACAGAGCTCGCAACTCGATCGGAGGCACGCAAACGACTCGTCAGATCTGCGACCTTGGCTTCGTCTGCTGCCTGACGACGCACGCCAGCGGTCATCATCAACTCCCACGGTGTCGCCGGCCGCTCGTTCGCGAGCCGCAGCACATCGTCACCGACGATCGGCTGGCAGTCGTCTCCAACTCGAAGAAAGTAGCGGCCGTCGCTGGTTGACGCGACGCCAAGCGAACGCGGGATGGTGAGTAGGATGAACTCTCCGCCGTTCGTGCCCTGCTGAATCTCTGGCACGACCTGCACGTTGACAGTCAGCTCGCCAACCCGCTGTCGGATCTTCCCGAGCAGGTCTGCGTCCAAGCGCTGTCCGGCCGGCGGATCCGTCGCTTCATCCTCAATACCCAGAGCGATCTGACCACCGGCACCATTCGCAAAACACACGCAGTCCTGTGCCAGCGCCGCAAAATCCGCGGTCCTTCCAGTCACCACGCGAAGCGATTTCCTGTCGAAGAACTGTCCCTCACTCAACGTGACTCTCCAGAGCGTACGGGACCAGAGCGGTAGGGCGCTGGATCACTGTGACGAGCGGCCTGGGAGTTCCGCCTCAGTCCGCAGATCTCAGCGTCAGCCGGCCGCGGCTGGCAAGTCATGACGCGTCCGCTTGACAGTTCGTCCGGCGAACGAGATAGTCATCGCCGTGCTGGCGTCCGGTTCATCCCGGACTTAATAGGGAACCCAGTGTGAATCTGGGACTGCCCCGCAGCGGTGAGCGAGAACGAACGTCGTCAAACGCACTGGTCCCCTCGGGACTGGGAAGCGACGGCTAGTAGGTACCGGCGTCCGGCCGGTGTGCTCGCGAGTCCGAAGACCTGCCCGCATCCGCCGATCGAAACGATCGGCGGG
>DASZVJ010000078.1:0-3059 GCA_035547155.1 Vicinamibacterales bacterium | reverse complement strand
GTCGAGCTCATCTGCGACGGCGTCCACGTCCATCCGGCGATCGTGCGCACCGCTATCGCGGCGAAGACGCCGGCGCGCGTCGTCGCGATCACCGACGGCACGGCCGCGTCAGGTCTGCCTCCTGGATCACGCGCGCATCTCGGCAGCCGGCCGATCGTCGCGGCCGACGCAGCGCGTCTGGACAACGGCGCGCTCGCGGGCAGCGTGCTCACGATGGATCGCGCGTTCGCCATGCTCGTGAGGCAATGCCATGTGGATCTCGTCGACGCCGCACGCATGTGCGCAACCACGCCGGCCGACGATCTTCGCTTGCCGGCACACGGTCGCATCAGGCCCGGCGCGATCGCCGACGTCGTCGTGCTCGACAGCGAGTTGAATGTGGAGGCGACGTACGTTGGAGGGCGGAAGGCGTGGGAAAGGGTTCCGGGGTTCTGAGGTTCGGCTGAGCCAAGAGAACTGCGGAACTCGGAATCATGGAACCCGAACCCCGGAACCCCAGAACCTGGAACCTCAGAACCCGACGTACGTCGTTCGATCCTCAATCCCCGCGGCCGTGAACGCTTCTCGCCGCTCCCGGCATTTGTTGCAACGGCCGCAATGCGCGCTGTCGACGGGCTGCATGCAGGAGAGCGTCAGTTCCATCGGCACGCCGAGCCTGGCGCCGATGCGGATGACTTCCGGCTTGTGCATCTGCGCGAGCGGCGCATCGATCGTGAGCTCGTGCGCGAGCCCCAGCGTCATCGCGCGCGACATGGCATCGAAAAACGATCGCGTCGCGTCGGGAAAGGGATTGCCGGCGAGCGGGCCGAGGACGATGCGGCCGATGTGGCGGCGTGCACACCAGACGGCGGTCTTGGCGATCAGCGTGATGTTGCGGCCTTCGAGATAGACATCCTCGTCCGGCGCGTCGTACGCGGGCGCGTCGCCGACGATCGCCCAGTGTGTGGCGGGATAGACGTCGCGCATGTCGACCGTGAGCGTCGAGAGCGGCTGCACGCGGCCGGCGAACGGTGGCGATTGCAGCAGCCGCGTGATGACAGCGGCTTCCGCGTCTTCCCATGCAAGCCCGGCGCGCACGTGGATCGGCCAGACGGTCTGACCACGATCACGCTCCATCGCGGCAAGCACGGCGCTGTCGAGGCCGCCCGACAGCAGCACCGCAGAGGCGTTCGTCACAGGCAGCTAGGTTACAGTGTGACTATGTATCTCGTCACCAAGCGCATCGATTTCTGCTACGGCCATCGGCTGCTCGACTACGACGGCATCTGCAAACATCCGCACGGCCACAACGCCGTCGTCGAAGTCGACGTGCGCACTGATGAGCTCGACAGCCGCAACATGGTCGCAGATTTCTCGGACATCAAGCGCATCGTGAAGGGGTGGATCGATCGCGAGCTCGATCACAAGATGATCCTGCGGCACGACGATCCGCTCGTCGAGCCACTCGAACGCCTCGGCGAGCCGATCTTCAAGGTGGAGAGCAATCCGACCGTCGAGCGCATCGCCAAGTTGATCTTCGACATGTCCCTGCATCAGGGATTGCCGATCGTCGCCGTGCGCGTCTGGGAGACGCCGACGTCGTTCGCGGAATACCGCGCGTAACAGGGCGCGCGCTCAGCGTTTTTCCGCGCGGAGCAGCAGCACGGGCACGCTGACCAGGTGCCGTACGCGATCAGCGGTCGTGCCGTGCAGCAGATCGCCGATGAAGCGATGGCCGTGCGTCGACATCGCGATCAAATCGACATGCTCCTGTTCGGCCATGCGGATCAGCTCGGTGGCCGGATCGCCCGCCGCGAGCCGCGTTTCCACGGCCAACCCGCCTGCCTCCAGCTCGCGTTCGAGGGACTCGAGATACGCGCGATCCGCCTGCATCTCTTCCGACTCGCGCAAGTCGAGCTGTTTCAAATGTCGCGCGGCCCATCCGTCCGCGACGTGCACGAGCACGAGCGTCGCGCCGGTCAGCGTGGCGAGCTCGCGGATGTGCTCGAGGATCGTCCGATCGGCGTCGGAGTGCTCGACGGCGACGAGGATGCGGCGATACATGGCGCTCGATCTTACAGCTCGATGACCGTCTGATAGAGCAGCCAGACGTTGAGCACGGCGATGACGATGGCCACGCTCCACGCGAGCGCGCGCATCCACATCGGGCTCACGAACCGGCCCATCTTGGCCGGATCGCTCGTGAATGCGACGAGCGGAAACACGGCGAACGGCAGCTGCAGACTCAGGACGACCTGACTGAGGATCAGCAGGGCGCCCGTGCCGCGCTCGCCGTAGAGCCAGACGACGATGATGGCCGGGATGATGGCGAGCAGGCGCGTGATCAACCGCCGCAGCCACGGCCGGATGCGCAGGTTGATGAACCCTTCCATCACGATCTGGCCCGCGAGCGTGCCCGTCAGCGTCGCGTTCTGACCCGAGCAGAGCAGTGCGACCGCGAAGAGGATGCTGGCGAGGCTCGTGCCGAGCAGAGGCGAGAGCAGCTGGTACGCGTCCGAGATGTCCGCGACGTCTTCATGGCCCGAGCCGTGGAACGTGGCGGCGGCGATGACGAGAATCGCCGCGTTGATGAAGAGCGCGGACATCAGCGCGACCGTCGAGTCCAGCGTCGCGAACCGGATCGCCTCGCGTTTGCTCTCGTGCGTGTCGAGATACTTGCGCGTCTGCACGATCGACGAGTGCAGATAGAGGTTGTGCGGCATCACCGTCGCGCCGAGAATGCCGATCGCCAGGTACAGCATCCGGGGATCGGCGACGATCCGCGGGCTCGGCACCAGCCCAGCGCCGATCGCGGCGAGGCTCGGCCGCGAGATCCACAGCTCGAACGCGAAGCAGCCGGCGATCACGACCAGCAACGCGACGATGAACGCCTCCAGCTTGCGGAAGCCATATTGCTGCAGCACCAGGATCAGCAGGACGTCGAGCGCGGTGATCACCACGCCCGCGATCAGCGGCAGCCCGAACAGCAGCTGCAGCGCGATCGCGGTGCCGAGCACCTCGGCGAGGTCGCAGGCGACGATCGCCAGCTCGCAGAGCAGCCACAGCGGAATGTTCACGGC
>DASZVJ010000077.1:0-3864 GCA_035547155.1 Vicinamibacterales bacterium | reverse complement strand
GACGTCGAGTCCGACTCGGGCACGAAGACGATCGCGGCCGTCGACATCGACTGGATGGCCGTGCCGGACTCCATCAAGAATGGCCTCGTGAAAGGCGTGATCACCGCCGTCGTGCCGACGGCGCTCCTCATGACGGCCTTTGCGCAGTCGTGCGATTGCGCACCGTCCGCGCGCGCCGATCTCGCGATCTTCGGATCCACCGCAGCGTTGGGCGGACTCGCGGGGATCTTCATTGACAGCCTCGCCATGCATCCGCAAACCGTCTACGGGTCCGGCGCGAACGAGCCGCGCCTGCGCGTCCGGCCGTTCGTTCATCGCCGCGGCCCAGGGATTCTGAGCACGATCAGCTGGCGGTAGTTGTACCGGGCCGCCACGAGGGCGGCCCCTACGCGGGACCATCCCTTTTCCGCGTGGTACGATCCGCGCGTCCGACTGTGCCAATCCACGCGCCCGAACGTCTCGAGACTCCGCGCCTCGTGCTGCGACGGCCCGTCGATGCCGATGCCGCCGCGATCTTCGAACGTTACGCCAGCGATCCGGACGTGACGACGTTTCTGGCGTGGCCGACGCATCGCGACGTTGCTGACACGCGTCAGTTCATCGCGTTCAGTGATGCGGAGTGGTCCCGCTGGCCCGCGGGGCCGTATCTCATCGAGCTCCGGGACAACGCGCGGCTGATTGGCAGCACGGGGTTCGCGTTCGAGACGCCGGCGCGCGCAGCGACCGGCTACGTGCTCGCGAAGGACGCGTGGGGCCACGGCTACGCGACCGAGGCCCTGTCGGCCATCGTCGCGCTTGCGCCGTCGCTCGGTCTTTGCCGCCTCCACGCGGGCGTGCATCCGGATCATCGCGCGTCGCGACGCGTCCTCGAGAAGTGCGGGTTCCTCTACGAGGCGCGGCAGCGGCGCTACTCGACGTTCCCGAACAGCGGCGTCGACGAGCCCGTCGATGCGCTCTGCTACGCGCGCGTGTGGTGAGTCGATGAGCGAACGGCGATCGCGGGGGTTCTACGAGCGCCGGGTCTTTCCGTGGATCAACGACACGTGCGCTGGACGTGCGTTCGTCGAGATTCGGCGGGAGGCACTGTCGAGTGCGCGCGGACGCGTCGTCGAGGTCGGATTCGGCAGCGGCATGAACCTGCCGTACTATCCCGACGCCGTGACGTCGATCGTCGCGGTCGAGCCGAACAGCGGCATGCTCGATCGCGCTGGACGGCGGATCGCCGCGTCACGCATTCCCGTCGTCATGCTCGAGAACCCCGCGGAACGGCTGCGGCTCGATGCCGGCAGCATGGACACCGCCGTCAGCGTGTTGACCTTGTGCAGCGTCGACGATCCTGCGGCGGTGCTTGCCGAGCTACGGCGTGTGCTCGCGCCGAACGGACGGTTGATCATCGTCGAGCACGGCATTTCGGACGAGCCCAACGTCGCGAAATGGCAGCAGCGTCTGAACCGGATGCAGAACATCGTCGCGTGCGGTTGTCACCTGACGCGATCGCCGAAGGCGATGGTGGAGGATGCCGGCTTTCGCTTCGAGCACGTTCGCCAGTTCTGCGTGCCCGGTGCGCCGCGCACGCACGGTTGGGTCACTACCGGCTCGGCTGTGCCAGCATAGATCCCGCACTCGTGAAGGAGCTTCCGTGAAAATCCTCTTCGCCGGCGCGCTGTGCGCCCTCGCGCTCGTTCAGCAGCCGGCGCGTCTCCAGCCTGATCCGCCGAAAGTCTGCAGCTCGTGTGACGCGTGGAACGGCGCCATCGAGCCGTTCAAGGTCTTCGGTAACACGTACTACGTCGGCACCTCCGGTCTGTCGGCCGTGTTGGTGACGTCCGATCAAGGGCACGTGCTGCTCGACGCGGCGTTGCCGCAGTCGGCCGCGGCGATCGACGCACACATCCGCGCGCTGGGCTTCAAGACCGAAGATATTCGTCTGATTCTGAACTCGCACGCGCACTTCGATCACGCGGGCGGCATTGCCGCGATCCAGCGGCTAAGCGGCGCGACGGTCGCGACGAGCCCGTCCGGCGCGCGCGCGCTCGACGCCGGCGAACCATCGACGGACGATCCGCAGGTGGCGTTCGGCCGCGCGTCGAACGAGTTTCCGCGCGTCGAACACGTGCGCGCGGTGGCCGATGGCGAAGTGCTGCGCGTCGGATCGCTCGCGATCACCGCGCACTGGACGCCGGGTCACACGCCGGGCAGCACGACATGGACCTGGCGATCGTGCGAAGGCGCGCGCTGCCTCGACGTCGTGTATGCGGACAGTCTGAATGCCGTCTCCGCGCCTGGATTCAAGTTCACTGGCGACGCGACGCATCCCAGCCGCGTCGCCGCGTTCCGCAAGAGCATCGCGACAGTCGCCGCGCTGCCGTGCGACGTGCTGCTGTCCGTTCATCCGGAGTTCTCGAATACGGCGGACAAGCTCAAAAGGCGAGCCGCGGGCGCGACGGAGAATCCGTTCATCGATCCGTCGGGCTGCCGGACGTACGCGGCGAACGCGTCGCGCGCGCTCGATCGGCGGATTGCGGAGGAGCGATGACGATGGAGCGACCGCGAAAGCGCGCGGCGGATCCGCCGTCGATCGACGAGATCGAGCAGCAGTGCGCGCAGTACATCACCACGCTCGACGGTGACGTCGCTCACGACATCGATCACATCCGTCGCGTCGTTGCCAACGCGACGCAGCTGGCACGCGCCGAGGGTGCGCGTCTCGACGTCGTCATTCCTGCGGCGTGGCTGCACGACTGCGTCGCGGTTCGCAAGAACAGTCCCGATCGGTCGCGCGCGTCGGCGCTGGCCGCGGCCGAAGCGGTCCGTCTGCTCGCGATGTGGGGTTATCCCGAGGACGATTTGTCCGCGGTGGCGCATGCGATCGAGGCGCACAGCTTCAGCGCGGGCGTGACGCCGCGGACGATCGAAGCGCGCGTGCTGCAGGACGCCGATCGGCTCGACGCGCTCGGCGCCATCGGGCTCGCGCGGTGCGTGATGCTCGGCGGCGAGCTCGGCCGGCCGCTGTACGTCGCCGGCGATCCGTTCTGCGAACATCGCGAGCCGGACGATCTCGCGGCGACCATCGATCACTTCTACACGAAGCTGCTGCACCTCGCCGGGCAGTGTCAGACGTCTGCAGGCCGCGCGGAGGCGGAGCGGCGGACGGTCGTCCTGCGGCAGTTCCTCGCCGATCTCGCGCGTGAGCTTGCGTGGGCGCCGCCGGGTCAGACGGATCGCACGACGTGACCTTCGCGCCGGACTACGCGACCGCGCGTGAGCGCTTTCGCGCAGCCGCGCGCGCCCGTGGCTGGACCTGTGAGGCGCATCCCGTCGCCGGTGCAGGTCCACGCGGCGAACCGTTGACCGTCGACGTCGCGATCTCGCCTTCGTCGCATGAGCCCACTGGCGATGCCGTGGTCGTGTCCAGCGGCCTGCACGGCGTCGAGGGACTCTTCGGATCCGCCGTGCAGATCGCGGCGCTCGAATCCGTCGACGACTGGCTCGACGGCACGCGCGGCGTCTTCGTGCATGCGCTGAATCCGCACGGCTTCGCGTGGTCGCGGCGCTGCGACGTGGACAACGTCGATCTCAATCGCGCGTTCCGCTGGCCCGGCATGCCAGAGCCTGACGACGATCGCGACTACGCGCGCCTCGATGCGCTGCTGAATCCATCGCGGCCGCCGTCCTTCGATTTGTTTCCGCTGCGCCTTCGACTGGCCGCGCTCAGACTCGGCCGCGCGGCGCTGAGCCGGACCATTGCGTCGGGCCAGCGGTCGTTCCCCAAAGGCCTCTTCTACGCGGGCGAGACGACGACCGCGACGCAGACAGTGCTGGACGCGCATTTGAAGGAGTGGCTTGGCGGCGCGTCCACGATCG
>DASZVJ010000076.1:0-20289 GCA_035547155.1 Vicinamibacterales bacterium | reverse complement strand
GCGATGCGACGTCCGCTGCCAGCGACCACAGACGCGCTCTGGTCGGCGATCGATCGCAAAGTGCGTAATCAGGTGCGGAAGGCGCAGAAGGAAGGATTGGAGGCCACGACAGGCGGTGCGGAGCTCGTCGACGAGTTCTATCGTGTGTTCTCCCAGAACATGCGGGATCTTGGCACGCCGGTGTATCCGAAACGTCTGTTCTCGGACACGCTCCGTCTGTTCCCGACGCGGGCTCGCGTGGCTCTCGTTCGCCACAGCGGACAGGCCGTTGCGGCCGGCATCGTGATCGCGTTTCGCGACACGGTCCTCAACCCGTGGGCGTCGTCACTACGCGAATATCGGCATCTCTGCCCGAACATGCTGCTCTACTGGACGCTGCTCGAGCGTGCTGTCCAGGACGGCGCGACGGTTTTCGACTTCGGGCGGTCGTCGCCAGGCGGCGGCACGCATCAGTTCAAGCTGCAATGGGGGGCGACGGAGACGCCGCTCCATTGGGAGTACGCGCTGATCTCGCGGCGCGAGCCGCCCGATCAGGGGCCGTCGAATCCCAAGTTCGAACGCGCGATTCGTGTGTGGCAGCGGCTGCCGCTGAAGGTCGCGAACCTGATGGGGCCGTATATCGCGCGCCAGTTGCCGTAGCGTGCGCAATCGTCGCGCACCGCTCTAGCCCTGCGGGTTGCGTGCGGATTCTTCGATTCTCGACCGAATGACGCGCGCCGGGACGCCAGCGGCGACGACGAAGTCGGGAATCGGCTTCGTGACGACGGAGCCGGCGCCGACGACCGAGTGTTTGCCCACGTCGGCGAGCACCACCGCGCCACTGCCGATCCAACTGCCTTCGCCGATCCGTACGAGCGACCGCGACGCTTCCTGTTCACGAATCGGTGTATCGACGTCGTCCGTCCCGTGCGTCTTCGCGCCGCTCGGCACGTGCACGCCCGCCGCCAGAAGCACGTCGCGCTCGAGGTGCACGAGACCGAGATGACAGTTCGGACCGACGTAGACGTTGGCGTCGAGACGAGCGCCGGTCTGGCTGAGCAGCGTGCCGAAGTGGACGGAGGCGCGCCGATCGCAGCTCGCGATCGTCCAGGTGAGAAACGCCCGTCGCAGATAGACGCCGAGAAGGCCCGGAAGCCACGCGAGTGCTTGTGTCGATCCCTCGAGCGCGCGATCCGGTCCGAGCACCTGAGCGCGGACGTAATAGGACAGCAACGCCGGCGAGATCGCAATCGTCGCGAGCACGTGCGCGGTGAGCTTGAGGGCGTCACGCATGAACGAGCTCCGCGTAGATGGCTTCGAGGTGCCGCGTGCGCGTCTCGAATGAGAGGTCGTGCTCGATCCGCTCGCGCGCATGCGCGGCGCGCGCACGCGCAGATGCGGGGTCGTCGAGGACCGCGGTGATGGCTGCGCGGATCTTCACGACGTCACCGCACGGCACGATGAGCGCGTGGATGCCATCGAATGCGAGCTCACGGGTCCCTCCGGCGTCCGTCGCGACAAGAGGCGTTTCCATGGCCATGGCCTCGAGAACGGCGTTGGGCGTGCCCTCATAGTCCGACGATTGGACGAACAGATCGAAGGCCTGATGGAGATCGGCGACATCCTGCCGGTGCCCGAGAAACACGCATTGTGAGCCGAGCTGCAGCGATGCGGCCTGGCGCTTCAGCGCCGGCAGTGCGCTGCCGTCGCCCGCGATGAAGAGGCGAAGACCGGATCGCGAGCGCAGCAGGGGCGCCATGGCCTCGATCAGAAGATCGAAACGCTTCTGCGGCTCGGCACGTCCCACGGCGCCGACCGCCGTCGCGGCATCGTCGAGCCCGAGCGCACGTCGCATCTCGGCACGGCGCAGCGGCGATCGCTTGAACGCGTCCGGATCGATCGCGTTCAGGATGACCGTCACGCGATCGGCGCGGGCGCCGCGGCGCACGAGCTCGTTCTTGATGTCCGTCGACACGGCAATGACGCGCGGATATCGCGCGAGGAGGAACTTGTCGACCGGATAGTACACGAACCGTTCGCGCGGGCTGTGGCCCGTCCACCCGTGAGCCGTGGCAAGCGGCACGACGCCGGTCCGCCGCGCGAGCCAGAGCGCGACGAGGTCGGTCTTGTACTCGTGTGCGTGGACGATGGCGATTTGTCGCTCGCGGATGACACGATCGAGTTGCGGCATGATCGCTCGATCGAGCGAGTGCCGCTCGTACACTTCGACGTAGTCGACGCCAAGGCTCCGTGCGCGAGCGTCGAGACCGAACGTGTCGTCTCGACGATCGCGGATATAGCAGACGGTCACGTGCACGTCGGCGGCCGCCTTGGCTGCGCCGAACAGGATCGTCTTCTCCGGTCCGCCGCCGGTGCCCCGCACGCTTCGGAGCTCCAGGACACGAATGACGCGATCCTGAGGGATCGTCGTCACGCCTTCCTCCTGATGCCGTGACCGGCTTTGGCGATCAACGCCAGCGCACGCGCGGTTTCGTACGTCACCGCGACGGCGACGGCCTGTGCCGTATCGACGAGACGCGGCGTGCCCGCGGGCGCGCGTTGCATCAGACGAACGGCGCGCAAGGCGCTCGTCGCGATCACGACCATTGCGCCGGCCAGCGCCACGACGCCGAGGCGCCACGGTGCGAGTGCCAGCCCGGCGATCATCACGACCATCGCTGCGAGATTCACGATCGGCATGACCACGCTCGGCGCCGATCGCCAGGTCAATCGCTCGCGGAGGCTGACCGTGATGTTGTCGCGGCCACGCCAGAGCTCGGACAGAAAGAGCGACGTCAACGTCTTCGGATCGCCGGCGTGCGTGCTTCGCAGTCCGTCGGCCGAAATCAGCGATCCGCCATGCTCACGGATCCGCCGGCAAAGATCGACGTCCTCGCAGCTTTCGAGCTGCTCGTCGAATCCGCCGATCGCCAGGAAGGTCTCTCGCCGCACGACGAAATTGCCGCTTGGCAGCCAATCGACGGCGATCACGCCGGGCCGGTGCACACGCAGGCGGTCGTACATGCGTTGCACCCAGGTCCCGCCGGCCGGCGCGTCGTATTCTGCGCCGGCAGCCGAGACATGCG
The DNA here is from genome assembly GCA_035547155.1 of Vicinamibacterales bacterium. Lineage (GTDB taxonomy): Bacteria > Acidobacteriota > Vicinamibacteria > Vicinamibacterales > SCN-69-37 > CAZNMF01. The sequence continues at coordinate 17,224 of DASZVJ010000076.1, read as the reverse complement.
GATCGCGCAGGCGGGCGAACGCTTCGGCGATCCAGCCGTCCGCCAACTCGTGATCGGCATCCACGAAGGCGAGGAGATCGCCGCGAGCCGCCGCTGCCGCGCGATTCCGGAGTTGAGCGACCGCGAGCCCCGGAAGCACGAGGACCGTTGCACCGGCGGCGCGCGCTACGTCCGCGGACGCGTCGGCCGATCCGTTGTCCGCCACGATGATCTCGACGGGGGCGTCTGTGCGCTGCGCGGCGATCGAATCGAGGCACCGACGAAGGCGTTCGGCGTCGTCGCGCACCGGAATGACGAACGACAGGAGCGGCGTCGTCATCGGCGGCCCGCAGCCTCAGCGAGAATCGCTGGAACCGTCGAAAGTTGGCGCTCCCACGTCAGCGCGTCGACGTGTGCCTGGGCGGCGAGCCGGCGTCGTTGCTCCGGCGACCGGCCGAGCGCGTCAACGATCGCGTCTGCAAGCGCGGCGGCCGTTTCGGCGGCGCGGCAGGCGTCGGTGATCTCCCTCGGCAGGCTCGACATGATATTCGGCGTGACGATCGTGGGAAGGCCGGCGGCGACGGACTCGAGCACCTTGTTCTGAATCCCGCGCGCGGTGAGGATTGGCGCGACCGCAACAGCCGCACGCCAGAGGTATGGCCGCACGTCCGGCACGGCACCGGTAACGCGGATTCCGTCGCGTTCGCTCGCGAGGGCCCGGATCGCGCGCGTGGGATGCGAGCCGACGATCGTCAACGTCGCATCGGCACGTCGCGCGCGCACGAGCGGCCAGATGTCGCGCGCCAGCCAGCGCACCGCCTGCTCGTTCGGCGCGTAGTTCATCACGCCGCAGAAGACGACGTCGGACGACGGGCTCGGCGGAGTCTGCGGTCGAAGTGAGGCGACGTCGATGCCGTTTTGGACGACGTCGATGCGCGCGTCAGGGGCGATCGAGCGGAGGGTTCCGGCTTCGCGTTCCGTCGTGACGAGTGTTGCGGCGGCACGCGTCGAAATCTCCGCTTCGAACGCGCGCAAGGTGCGAGTCTCGCGCCGGTAGATGGACGACAGCGGCCACCGCGCGACGGCCGCGAGGTCGGCCCATTTGGCGGAGTCGACGTCGACCATGTCGAGAACGAGCGGCAATCCTGCCAGTGGCGGATCGAGGACACAGTGTGCGATGCCTGTGCAATAGGCGAAGACGACGCCCGGCGCGGCTTCAGCCACGGCGGCGGCGATCGTCGGCCGCAGCGCCGGCGCGTCGAGCATCGTGTGCGACGTCGGCCGCTGCGTCGGCAGGGCGGCGAGACTGCGCAGGCGATTGCGCCAACCGGGCACATCGACGACGTACGTGGCGGACACGAGATCGCGCATCGACTCGGCGTGACGTGCTTCCTCCTCGTCATGAACGAGGGATACGAGCGTGACGTTGGCGCAGGAACGCAGCTCACGCAGCAGAAAATAGGCGCGGACGCGATCCCCGCGGTTCGGCGCGTACGGCAACCTGTGCGTCAGAAAGAGAACGTTCACGCGAGGCATCGGCCGTCGTCGTGCCGCGACGGAGGCGAGAACACGAATGATAGTATACGGGCGCGTCTCGGCCCATTCGACAGGAGCTCCGCATTGGCCGAATTTGCCCACTATTGCCGCGAAGGATTGAGCATCGAATGGCGGCGGTGACGAGCCGGCGCACGGCGCTCGACGGCGTGCTGGTGATCGAGCCGAAGGTCTTCGGCGATTCGCGAGGCTTTTTCTTCGAAGCGTGGCATCTCGAGCGCTATCGCGATCTCGGCGTGCCAGGCACGTTCGTCCAGGACAACGTGTCGCGATCGGTTCGCGGCACTCTGCGCGGGCTGCACGTGCAGGAGCCGTACGCGCAGGGCAAGCTCGTTCAAGTGCTGGATGGCGAGGTCTTCGACGTCGCCGTCGACGTGCGCGTCGGCTCTCCGACGTTCGGCCGCTGGGTCGGCGAACGGCTGTCGAGCGAGAACCACCGGCAGATGTACGTCCCCCCTGGGTTTGCCCACGGGTTTTGCGTGCTCAGCGAGTCGGCGCTGTTCTCGTACAAGTGCACGGAGTTGTATCACCCCGAAACGGAGATCTGTATCGCGTGGGACGATGCCACGGTCGGGATCGCGTGGCCGATCACAGCCGAGCGCCTGCTGTCGCCGAAGGACGCAACGGCCAGGCTGCTGGACGACATCCCCAAACAGCAGCTGCCGCGATGGCGCGGCTGAACGGCGCGTCGCCTAGCGCTCGAGCTTCGCCGGAATCACGGGCATCGCGGCAAACTGCGGCACGGGAGCGACCGCTGGCGTTGTGGCTCCGACGTCTCTTGCCAGAATCAAGCTGAGCGTCGTTGAAAGCGCGACGACGTGCCACCAGAGCTCCAGGTACTGCGCGCTCAAGAAAGTCCCTCCGGCGCAGTACACGAGCACGACGGTTTGAAGCTGCATCGCATAGGTCGCGATCTCCGCCTGGCCCGCCGCCCGGGCGGCCCGCATCGACTGTTGGCACGACACGAGGGCTCCGATCGCGACAGCCGCGAACAGCAGCAGCCCCGGGTACCCCATGTCTGCGAGCACGCCGAACCAAATGCTGTGCGTCGCCTTCATTTCGTCAGCGCCCGAGTCGTAGGTCAAGAAGGCGTAGCGAAATCCGTTGATGCCGACGCCAGTGAAGGGATGGTCGTTCGCCATCTGCGTCGCGATCTGCCAGAAATAGAGGCGCGAGGCGGCCGAGGCGTCGCGTCGATCCCCTTCTGTGGACGTCGAGATCGTACGCATCCGGTCCCAGAACCGGTCCGGCATGACCGAGTACAGCGTCACTCCGATGACGACGGCGGCGACACCCACTCGCAGCCTGTATCGCGATCGCAGCATCGTGACGAGCAGGACAACGCCGCCTGCGATGAATCCGCCCCGGGAATATGTGCTGATGCCGCGATAGATCACGCCGAGCATCACAAGCCGATGGATCCACTTCTCGCGTGGCGTCGGCGCGGTCTGAGCCAGTGCCATCAGCAGCGGAACCAGCATCATGCAGCCGAGGGCCACGCCGTTGTTGTCGCCCAGGAGCACGTTCGAGTTCGGGTTGGTCGCGCCCGGATTGAGGATGAGCTGCGCCCATCCCTGCTTGGCCAGCTCGAAGCTCAGTGACCAGCAGATGACCCACAAGGTCAGGCGGAACTGGTGCCGATCCCTGATGAGCACCGTCATCACCAGGCAGACGATCACGATCTTCAAGAGCTCCACCCAGAACGGCCAGACGCTGCTGAAGAAATCCGACGCGAACAGGGAGAGGGTCGCTTGCGCGAAGAACAGCACGATCAGGATCAGCTGGAACGTCAGCTTGAAGTATTTGAGATCCTTGATCGACGTGAGGATCAGGAACGCCCCGATGGTCAGGGAGAGGCGCAGCCCGACGACGAGATCGCTCCAGACCCAGGCATCCGGCCGGAAGTACGCGTTCCAGAAGTAGAAGAGGAGGACGTAGAACGAGCCCTGCAGTGACGCGAGCGCACCGATGAGGATGAGCCCGAAAACGAGGATCAGTCTGATCACGGCGTCGCACCACGATGGAGAACGTGTCGTTGAACTCGACGAGCGTATCATCAGCGACGCGCCGCCGGAGCCGGGGCGAAAGGCGTCACCGGACCGCTCGGACTGGCGGCCGGCTCGCACGCGGCGGACGCGCACGGGCGCCGTATTACGATCGTGAACGGTGCTCGAACGAAGGCGGAGATCCGCGCGGATGCCGAAACCGATTCTACTGGTCACCGAGTTGTATCCGCCCGTCGTCGGCGGGAGCGCGGTGCTGCTCGAACACGTGTACGGCGGGCTCGTCGGTGTCGACGTGACCGTCATGACGGCGCCTTCGGCGGAGCGGTCGCATGGCTCGTCGAGCCCGCGCGTCGTCTCTGCGCCAATCGATGGCACGCTTCGAGGGCTCCGTCCGGCCGCCGCGCTCGCCCAACACCTACGTCTCGCGTCGGCCATTCGGAAACACGCACGACCGCCCGTCGTGGTCCATTGCGCGCGTCCATTGCCTGAAGGCGCGGCCGGGCTCTTCGCGACATTGTCGAGCGCATCACGCCCGTACGTCTGTTGGGCGCACGGAGAGGATCTTGCTGCGGCGATGACGTCTCGCGAGCACGCGTGGCTGGCGCGGCGCGTCTGCCGCAACGCCGCGGTGATGATTGCGAACAGCCACTTCACGTCGCGGATGGTCCAGGGACTCGGTGTGTCGGAGTCGCACCTGCGCGTGATTCATCCAGGCGTCGATCCCGCTCGATTCCGGCCGGACGTCGCGCCGTCGACGCTGGTCGCGCGAGCGGGGCGAACGGGGCTCGTGCTGCTGACGGTGGGCCGTCTCCAGCGACGCAAGGGACACGACGTCGTCATTCAGGCCATCGCGGCCCTTCGCCACGATCTGCCCGATCTCCTGTACGTCATCGCGGGGAACGGCGCGGAGCAGCCGCGCCTGCAGGCCCTTGCCGACTCTCTCGGCGTCTCCGGCCAGGTGCGTTTTCTCGGCGTGGTTCCCGATGCTGAATTGCCCGCGCTGTATACAGCGTGTGACATCTTCGTCATGCCGAACAGAGACGATGGACACGACCTCGAAGGATTCGGGATCGTGTTCCTTGAGGCCGCTGCCGCCGAGAGACCGACCATCGGCGGTCGGAGCGGCGGCGCTCCGGAGGCGATCGCCGATCAGGAAACAGGCCTGGTTGTCGACGGGGCCAGCCCAGACGAGGTGGGACGCGCGATTCGGACGCTGGCGACGTCTGCCGACCTGCGTTCGCGGATGGGCGGGGCCGGGCGAGCCCGTGTGGGGCAGTCCTTCACATGGGCGCACGCTTCTGCGCGCCTTCAGGCCCTCCACGAGGAGATGTCATGAGCACGGTCTCGCGCAGACTTGCGCACGATCGTGACCGATGAGGCGTTCGCGGCAGGTTCCGACGTCCCAGATGCTAAAATTCTTCTCTGGCCGTGGTGCCAGTATCCACATCGTCGCCCGAGGGCCTTGCGCCCCATTTCTTCCAGTCAGTCGATGTCGCGGCACAGGCTCGCGCCGCGCTGTGTGTGATCGTCGACACGGAAGAGGAGTTCGACTGGAACGCTCCGTTCGATCGCAACGCCGTGGGCGTCTCGGCCGTGGCGGAGATCTGGCGGCTGCAGCGCGTGCTCGAGCCCTTCGGGGTGAAGCCCACGTATGTCGTGGACTATCCGATTGCCGCGACCGATGAATCCGCGCGAGTCTTTGCCGATTTAGCTCGACAGAACCTGTGCGAGGTCGGCGCCCATCTGCACCCGTGGGTCAATCCTCCACATCGGGAAGTCGTGAGTGGGCACGCGAGCTTCGCCTGCAATCTGGGCGCGGAGCTCGAGTTCGAGAAGATCTCCATTCTCCGACAGGCCATCGTGGATGGTCTGGGGCTGGTGCCCTTGTCGTACAAGGCAGGCCGCTACGGTCTCGGAGCGACGTCGGTTGCGGCACTGGAAGCACTCGGGTTCCACGTCGATTTGAGCGTCAATCCCCATATGGACTACACGGCCCTGGGTGGTCCCTCGTTCCTCGGCTTGGGTGCCGGCCCGGCGTTCTTCGGCCATCGCCGGCGTCTGCTCGAGGTGCCCTGCACCACGGGCTTCATCGGCATGGCGCGCGGAGCGGGAGAGTCGCTGCACCGTTTCGCCTCGAGCGCCTGGGCGACGCCGCTGCGAGCCGTCGGGATCCTCGCGCGCAGCGGCGTGGTCAATCGCGTCATGCTGTCGCCCGAGGGCAGCTCGCTCGCGGAGATGCAGGCGCTCACACGCGCGCTCTATCAGGATGGGATCCGGACCTTCTCGCTGACCTTCCACAGTCCGAGCCTCAAACCCGGGTGCACGCCGTACGTCCGAACCGTCGAAGATCGGGATCGGTTCCTGGACACGGTGACGCGGTACGTCCGGTTTTTCATGGATGAGCTCCACGGCGTTCCGACGACGCCGGTCACCCTTTTTCAGCAGCTTTCCAACGATCGGCCATCATGAAGGTACTCGCTATCTCTCCCCTCGACAAAGACTCGACGGTCACCATTGTCGAGGACGGTGTCATCACATACGCGGCGGCGGAAGAACGATTCTCCCGCGTGAAGCTGCAGGACGGATTTCCGTGGCGGGCACTCGAGAACGGGATGGCCGTCACCGGGACGTCGATTGAGGATTTCGATCGCGTGGTCTATCCGTTTCTGCCCGCCGACGAAGAGACGCGGCTGTTCACCGCGAATCTCGAAGACGAGCGTGAGTTCCTGGATCAGGCGGATGCGAACGAAACGAGCGACGAGTTGCGCGAGGCGCGCACGCGCGTGCCCGGTCAGCGTGCGCCCGTTCCCGGCCTCGGCGATCCAAACGAGCGGCAGGAAAAGGGCCTGCTGAAGACGTTCGCGTACCGCATCCTCGCCAACGAAGGTGTGGTGTCGCGCAACGTCGCGAAGCGCGGGTCCGAGCGATGGGGGCGTGATGCGGCGAAGTTCCACGCGGAGTGGCAGCGTGAGCTCGAATCCGCGCTCACGGAGCTCGGCGTCATCGACAAGCTGAAGCGTGTCGAGCACCATGCCAGCCACGCCGCCAACGCGTACTACAAGAGCGGCTTCGACGAAGCGCTCGTGGTCACGTTGGACGGGTACGGCTCCGGGCTCGCGGGCAGTGCGAGCGTGGGCCGCAACGGCCAGATCACTCGTCTTCACGGCGTCGCGTATCCGCATTCGCTGGGGACGTTCTACGAGACCGTCACGTCCGCGCTCGGATTCAAGCCGAGCCGCCACGAGGGCAAGATCGTCGGGCTGGCCGCGTACGGCGATCCGACAGTCCTGGGCGACGTGCTGCGGCGCCGATTCGTGCAGGAGCCGGGCGGGTTCCGCATCCTCGAGACGAACAATTTGTATTTTGCGCGCCTGCTCGCCACGCAATTTCCAAAGATCGACGTCGCGGCTGCGTATCAGCGCGTCCTGGAGGAAGTCGCCGCGGCGTACGTCAGCTATTACATCAAGGCGACGGGCACGCGGAATGTGGTGCTCTCGGGCGGTGTCGTCGCGAACGTCAAGCTCAATCAGCGCCTGAAGGAAGTGGACGGCGTCGAGGGCATCTTCATCCATCCCAACATGGGAGACGGTGGTTGCGGGACTGGCGCCGCGCTGCTCGAGTTCGTCGGCCACCCCGAGCTCTCGAAGAGCCTGAACGATGTGTATCTAGGCCCGGAGTTCTCGAGCCAGACGATTGCCGAGGCGCTTCGCAAGAGCCAGCTGCCGTTCGTCGAGCACTCGCCTATCGAGCCCGTTCTGGCGCAGCTCCTGGCCCAGGGGCGCGTGGTGGCCCGGTTCGACGGACGCATGGAATACGGGCCTCGCGCGCTCGGACATCGCTCGATCCTCTACCACGCCAAAGAGCCGGCGGTGAATCAGTGGCTCAATCAGCGACTCGGGCGCACGGAATTCATGCCGTTCGCGCCGGCGACGCTGTTCGAGCATCGTGACGCGTGCTATCTGCGCGTGGCCGGCGCCGAGCATGCCGCGCAGTTCATGACGGTGACCTTCGACTGCACCGAAGCCATGCGCCGTGACTCGCCAGCGGCCGTGCACGTCGATGGCACGGCGCGTCCGCAATTGGTCTCGCGAGAGGGCAGTCCGGGTTTCCATCGGATCCTGACGGAGTACCACACGCTCACGGGGCTTCCGTCGCTCATCAACACCAGCTTCAACATGCATGAGGAGCCCATCGTGTGCAGCCCGGACGATGCGATTCGCGCGTTTCTGCAGGGCAACCTGGACTACCTCGCCATCGGCAATTTCCTGGTGCAGCACCCTTCCGCTGTCAGAACCGCGTAGTGATTCGCTGACATCGCCACGCGACCGGACGGGCAGCCACCGAGCGCCCGTCCGGTCCGAGGCGCGATCCACGATTCGGTACGGCGAAGAGCCTTGTTGAGCTGATGGAACCTGAATCGCCGCATCGAGGGCACTCGACGATCAAGACCCACCTTCGAGACATCGTCCGTCACGGTGGGATCTTCGGGATCGGACTTATTCTCGCGCGTCTGACGTCCGTCGTTCTCCTGCCGGTCTACACGCGGATCCTCAGTCCGACCGACTACGGCATCCTGGCGGTCCTGGACATCGTCAGCGAGCTGTTACGGCTGACGATCGGCACCGCGCTCACGTCGTCGGTCGATCGATTCCACTTCGATCGCGATGAGCACGGCGGGCAGTCGCGCGTGTGGTGGACGGCCCTGACGGCGCTGGCGGTCGTGGCCACCGTCGCCCTCGTGCCCGTCTTCGCTCTGCGGACCGTGCTCGCGCGAGTCGTTCTCGGACCGGGCGTCGCCAACGGCGCGACGCTCTTCGGGTTGGCGCTGGCGGCGCTGTGGTTCGCCATGCCAGAGGTCCTGCTCCAGAACCACCTTCGAGTGATGAAGCGCTCGAATTTATACGTGACGCTGTCGTTGTGCCGCCTGGCGGTCAACGCGTCGTTGAACGTGATGCTGCTGTACCACTTCAAGCTCGGCGTCGCCGGCGTGCTCCTTGGGAACCTCGTGACCGGTGCGATCTGGACCGGACTGCACGTCGTGATCTTCAGGCGGATCCGCGGCGGCGTGGCTCTCGAGCCGTCGCTGCTCAAGCCGATGGTCCACTTCGGCATGCCGCTGATGGTCGTGGCGCTGCTGTCGATGGCGATGCATCAAGTCGGGCGCTATTTCCTGCTGGCGTTCGTGAGCTTGCACGACATCGGCATTTACTCATTCGCGCAGCAGATCGGCCAGGGCGTGAACAGTTTGATCTTGTCGCCCTTCAGCCAGATTTGGTCGGTCGTGGTCTTCGAAATCGCGAGGCTCAAGGAGCGCAATCGCACCTACGTGGCGGTGTTCACGCTGTTCACGCGGTGTCTCATCCTGGTGTTGCTTGCGGCGTCGCTCGCCTCTCGCCTCGCCGTGAAGGTGCTCGCGCCGCCGCAGTACGGGCCCGCCGCCGATCTGATCCCCCTCATCTGTCTCGCGTATTTCTTCTTCAGCCTCGACGATCATTTCCGCGTGCCGGCGCTGGTGCGCAAGCGCACGATCACGCTGCTGCCCGTCTACGGCCTCACCGTCGCGCTGACGGCCACCCTGAATTTCCTGCTGGTCCCACGGTGGGGCATGGTGGGCGCGGCGTGGTCGACGGTCGGCACGTTCATCGGCTTCGCGGTGTTCGGCCTGATGTCGTATCGGCGAGTGGACGTGATCGACTATCCGATCAAGAAGACCCTGGCCGCCCTGGGCGCGGCCGTGGCCGTGTACCTCGTATTTCGAGTCTTCGTGGCCAATCGGAGCGACATCACGGCCGTGTTCGTCGGCGGCGTGATGTGGCTCGCGCTCGCCGCGGTGTTCCTGGGGGCGCCCTTGAAGACCTGGCTCGGCAGGCCGGCGTAGCGATCAGATGCGGACAAGCCGATGAAAATCAGCGTCTACACGTTCGTCAGGAACGGCATCAGGCTGGACTACCACGTCGTGGACATGCTGCGTCACCACGTGGCGTTCGCCGACGAGATCATCGTCCACGAAGGCATGTCCACGGATGGGACGTACGAGGCCATTCGAGATCTGCACCCGAAGATCCAGGTGTTTCGTTCGAACTGGGACACGAACGCCGGGTTGAGCTGGGTCAACCGCTTCAAGGATGAGGCGCGGCGGAGATGCCGAGGCGACTGGTGCGTGCTGCTCGACGCGGACGAGTTCATCCCGGAGTGGGAATTCGAGCCCTTGCGCGCGCGGATGATGCGCACGGATCAGAATCTGCTCGGGATGTCGCTGATCAACTTCTACGGCAACTATCGCGTCTACAACGCCTTTCCGGAGAAGTTCCGGATGCCGTTCCTGAAGATGAACATCCACCGCAATCTGCCCGACATCGAGATGCACGGCGGAGACGCGTCGAGTGTGCGGCAGGCCGGCCGCGAGTTCGTCCTGACCGAGGCTGACGTCGCGTGCACCCTGCACCACTTCGGCGCCGTCAGGCGCGCGGCGCGGCTGCGCGAACAATGGCGGAACATGCGGGGCCGTTTGTACAACGCGCCGGAACCGAAGCTGCGGATGCCATCGTGGATCTTCGATCTGCTCCCGCACAACTGGAAGGACCCGGACTTCCTGCCGTTCCTGAAGATCTACGAGGGAGAGGTCTGCCGCGCCGTGCGCGAGAACCCTGACGAGTTCACGCGCGACGGCATGCAACTCTATCGATACCTCGCTGCCACGAGGACGTGACCGTTGGTCGACGTCAGGCCTTGACCGAGAACACGTGGATGACCGTGCGCGGCTCGCCGAGGTTTTCGCCCGCGACGTCGCTCAGGTAGAGCCGGTTGTCCGTGGAGTCGAACCAGGCGCCGCCAAACTGATACGGGACGGCGACCGAGGTGAACGACGGCACGATCGTGGAGAGCGGCACGAGCGCCGACGCTGGCGCATCCCACGGATTGGATTGCGCCGCGACGGCGGACGGCGAGTAGATGCAAATGACGGGAACGGCTGTCTCGGCCTGCGGGCCCGTGCCCGTGGAGATCGACGCGACCTTGCCATGCACGCACGGCGTGAACCCGCCCGGTCCGTACCACATGTGTCCGTAGTAGAGCTGGCCGAAGAAGACGATGCCCTCGCGGCTGCTGGTGCGGACCCACGCCGCGGCGCTCAATGCGTCGAGCGCGCGGGATTCGTTGCTACGCTGGTAGTCCGAGTTGTTGAAGTCCGGGCTGCCGGGCGTGAGATAGCCGCCCTTCGAGTTGTCGTAGTTCACGTTCCATCCGCAGATCGAATAGTTCCCGTCTCTTGCCTGCGGATGCGCGGAATCGTGATAGATCAGCCGTTTGCCACTGAGGCTCGCGTTCGTGTTGGACGCACTGTCCGCAGATTTCGACGTCGTGATCGGATCGAGCGCGAACAGGTTGGCGCCTCGCGGCCCGTAGTTGTTGCCGGACGTGGGGGGCGCGCCGACGGCCAGCAGGCGTCCCCCAGCCGGCGTGAAATCCGGCGGAACCGGCACGAGATAGCCGCGGGTCTTCTGCGAGTGCTCCGTCGTGCGCCACGGACCGTACGCCTGCACGGCGCCGGTCGAGTCGTTCAGCGTCGACATCCCGATCGACGGATCGGGATCCGATCCCGAGAAGTATTGGCTGCCGTAGGCCCAGTACAGCTGGCCATTCAGATACTGCAGCCCTCGGATCTCGTAGCCCTGATTCATGTCGCGCCGCAGGGTACGGCCCTGCGTCACGTCACCCCAGTTGCGCACGAGCGTCGCGCGCGCGCCGATCGCGCCGGGGCGCACTTCGTAGACCGCGTCGCCGATCTTCCTGTAGTCGCCGCCGCTGGCCTGACCGCTCGCGCCGGTGATGAACAGTCTCAGCTCGCCTCCGACTCGCCGGCCTGCCAGCGCGCCCATCGAATAGCCGAAGCGAGTGCCGCTGGCAGGATCGTCTTCAGGAAGGAGCACTTTTCCGAGGTATGCCAGATCCGTCGGCGCGAGAGACGCCGCTCCGACACAGAGCGCACTGGCGGCCGACGCGCCTCGCCTGGCCCACAGGGAGTTCGACAGCGTCGCCAGCGGCGCCAAGCCCGCGCCGATGGCCACTCCGGACAGAAATCGGCGACGGTTGACGCCGCGATCTTTGCCCGTGTTCGTGCTCTGGGAAGACTGATCTTTCTTCATGGTGCTCCTGCTTGTCGCGGCGCGGTGTGCCCCGCTGGCCGAGCGTTGCACTAAGCACAAACCTTGCCAGGCTCGAGTGGCTGCGCTCTCGCCGCTATTGCGGCCGTCTAGGCGCGGCTTCTATCATTCTTCCGCTGTCGTGTCGCCGACCTTACAGGCTTCGAAGCATGCCGATGCACGCAGCCAAGTCCTCGGCACGTCGGGCCTTCAATCTTCGACAATCATCACTCAGCCGTCAACATGAGAGTGCCCCTCACAATCAGTTCCCACCCGTCGGCCGCCGGACAGCCGCGCGCCGCGGAGCCGCTGTCGTTCGGCGTCCCGTTTCCCAAGGGACGCATCCGCGACACGAGTGCGTGGTGCGTCATCGGCGGCCTTGGCGCGGCGCCCGCTTGTGCGCGCGTTCTCGATCGATGGCCGGATGGAAGCATTCGCTGGGCGAGCGTGGACACGCAGCTCAGTTTCGACGGCCGCTCGTCCGATGCGTGGTGGCTCGATGTGCAACCGGAGGCAGAGCCTGCGGGCCTGCCAGCCCTTCGGATCCGCACGTCACCCGAAGGCACCTGTACGGTCGAGACAGCCTCGTTGCGGTTCGTCGTGGCCAGCGGCGGATCCGAGCGGATCCTCGACGTCTTGCGCGCGGCCTCAGATGCGCCGGATCCATGCGCGAGTGTCGCCATGACGGTTCAGGCCTCGGGCGCCGCGGCCGCGCGCGCTGTGACGTTCGATCGCGTCGCGATCGAACATCAGAACGCGCTTCGAGTCGTCGTTCTCGCCGACGGTTCCGTCGAATGCGGATCTGGACGCCGGCTTGCCGTCATGGTGCGCCTGGAGTTCTTCGCCGGTCACCCCACGGTGCGCGTGCTCGTCACAGTCAGGAACCCGCATCGGGCAATGCATCCCGGCAATTTCTGGGATTTGGGCGATCCAGGCTCTGTGCTGCTGCGCGACGTTGCGTTGATCGTGTCCCGGACGTCTCCGGCGGATTCCGCCGCCGCGTCGGTGTCGCTCGAGTCCGATGCCGCACCAATCGAGCGGGAGCTGCCACTCGAGATCTATCAGGATTCGAGCGGCGGCGAGAATTGGCGCAGCTCGAATCACATCAATCGCGACCGCCAGGTGCCGACGAGCTTTCGCGGGTACCGCATGCGCAGCGCTCACCACGAGGAGCACGGCCTTCGCGCGACACCCGTGGTGCGGCTTGCCGGCTCGTCCTCGTCACTGGGAGCGGCGTACCCGGCATTCTGGGAGAACTTTCCGAAAGCGATCGACGCCACGGACGCGGGGTTGACCATCGGCCTCCTGCCTCGACAGTTCAACGATCTCCACGAGTTGCAGGGCGGCGAGCAGAAGACGCACGAATGCTTCCTGACGTTTGGCGACGACCGCGTGTCCGTTCCGGCGCTGCACTGGTGCCGGACGAGAACGCTGGTGTCGGTCGATCCGGCGTGGGCGATGCAGAGTGAGGCCATCGCCTTTCTCGCGCCGCTGGAGCGCGAGCATCAGGCGCTCGTGACCTCTGCGGTCGAGGGGCCGCACAGCTTCGAGGCCAAGCGTGAGGTGATCGACGAGTTCGGCTGGCGCCATTTCGGCGAGATCTACGGCGACCATGAAGCCATTCGCCAGACGGGCCCGCCCCTCGTCTCGCACTACAACAATCAGTACGATCCGCTCGCGGGCTTCGCGCTCCAGTTCCTGCGCACGGGCGATCGCCGATGGTGGGTCGCGATGGACGAGCTCGCGCGGCACGTCATCGACATCGACATCTACCACACCGCTGACGACAAAGCCGCGTACAACGGCGGCCTGTTCTGGCATACCTATCACTACGGGGACGCGGATACCTCGACGCACCGGACGTATCCGCTCCGCGGGAAGGGCAAGACCTTCGGCGGAGGGCCATCAGCCGACCATAACTATCCGACCGGCCTCATGTGGCACTTCTTCCTCACGGGCGAAGAGATGTCGCGGCAGGCTGCCATCGGACTCGCGGAGTACGTCGTGCGCCTCGACGATGGACGCCTGTCGCCGTGGCGATGGCTGACCACGAGCGATACAGGAGGGCCGATCGTCACGGCACCGGCGTTCTACGGACCTGCGCGGAGCTCCGGCAACTCACTGAACGCGCTCGTCGACGGGCATCGCCTGACCGGCGACGAGCGGTTTCTCGCGAAGGCCGATCAATTGGTGCAGCGCATCATGCACCCGCACGACGACATCGTCGGACGACATCAACTCGACCAGCCGGAGACTCGCTGGTTCTACACGATGGCGCTCCAGGCGTTGGGCAAGTATCTGCACTATTGCGCGGAACTGGGCCGGACCGGCGACGCCTACGCGTACGCACGCGCGTCGCTCCTGCACTATGCGCGCTGGATGGCCGAGCACGAGTATCCGTATCTCGACAAGCCGGAGAAGCTCGAGCATCCGACCGAGACATGGGCGGCTCAGGATATTCGGAAGAGCGACATCTTCTGCTACGCCGCCATACACGCCGACGGCGATGAGCGGCCGCGATTCCTGGAGCGTGCCGCGTTTTTCCACCGGCACTCGACGGAAACGCTGACGCGGATGCCGACGCACGTCCTGGCGCGGCCGGTCATCGTGATGTTGACGTCAGGCGCGCTGCTCAACTGGCTCTCGCTCTCGCCGCGTTCAGCGGAGGCCGAGCCGCGGCCGGTCGATGTCGCGTGGGGGCCGCCCGTAAAATTCGTGCCCCAGCGCGTCATCGCCAAGCGTCGCGCGAAACAGATTGCGGTCGGTCTGGGCCTGATCGGGCTAGCCGGCCTCGTTGCGCTCGTTCAATGGCTGTGGGCGCCGATCGGGCGATAGAGCGCGTCGTAGCGCCGGATGGTGTCATCCAGGGTAAACGACTCCGTGACGCGAGCGGCGGCCGATTGTCCCATGACGGCTCGCCGCTCGGGGCTTTCGATCAACTGGAGCATGGCCGCCGTGAATCCGGCCGCGTCGCCGCGCTTCACCATGAGTCCGTCGACGTTCGCCCGGACCAGCTCGGGATTGCCGCCGACGTCCGTCACGATCGCGGGCACGCCGGACGCCATGGCTTCGAGCAGCGTAATGGACGCGGCTTCGCTGACGGAGCTCAACGCAAAGACATCGGACGCCCGCAGGATATCCGCCACGTCTGATCGGACGCCGAGCAGCGACACTCGCGACTGGATTCCGAGCGCGGCAATCTGTTGCTCGATGGCGCCCCGAAGCGGGCCGTCACCGACGAGCAGCAGATCGGCATCGGCATTGACCCTTGCGACGCCGGCAAATGCGTTCAGCAGCGTCGCGTGATCCTTCACCGGATGGAAGCGCGCGACGATGACGATGTAGACGCGCGCGGGGCTCAGGCCGAGCCGTTGCCGCAAGGCCCGCCGATCCGGTGATGGAGCATACCGATCGGGCTCGATACCGTTGGGAATGACAGCGATCCGCGATCGCGGGAAGCCGTCTGCGTCGGCAAGGCTTCTCGCGCTGAACTCGCACACCGCGGTAATCTCGTCGGCCAGCCGATTGAACAACAGCCGGTTCGCCAGCCGCCGCTTCCACGAAACAACGTCGGGATAGTGTCGCCCGTGCTCCGTAAAGATCACGCGCGGCCTCCGCCGAGACAGCCGTGCGGCGACCGACGAGTAGAAGAATGGCGTGTACTGGTGCGCGTGGATGACGTCGATCTGACGTTCCCGAATTTCTCGCGCGAGACGTCCAAACAGGCGCCAGTCGAGACCAGGCTGCCGATCGAACGCGATGACCGGCACGCCGGACCGTTCGAGCTCTTCGCCAAGTTGGCCGACGCGATCCAGACAGAAGACGACGGGGCGAATCCGTCCGCCCAGGCGACGAATCGTCTCGAAGACGAGCATTTCCGCTCCCGCGACCTGCATCACGTGCAGGACGAAGGCGATTCGCGTCGGGCTCGCCGCGGGCGGATCGTAGGCCGGGCTCGTCACGGCGTCGACGCCTGCCGAAGATCCGATAGCGGCACGCGAATGTCGCGTCCAACGACCGGCAGATGGAGGTCGAGCACGGCGTCAGGCGCGGGCGGCGTGGCGTCGAGATATTCGTAGACAACGATATCGACACCGCGTAGCCGTCGATCGGTGGCGCGCGTCTGATACCGTCGTCGCTCCGCGAAGCGCGAGGCCTTGAGCTCGTCGCGGAGCCAGTCCAGCACGCGGGACCCGGCCGGCCGATCTTCGATGACCACGAAGCGCGTGCCGAAGCGCCGCAGCACATCGTAGATTTCCTCGCGCCGCGAAATCCGTTCTTCGACGTCGACGTTGCCCATTTCCGAGGTCGTCAGCACTTTGTCCGATCGCAACACGATCAGACGCTGCGCGGGATCGTGCTTGCGCACGAAAAAGACGAAGTAGCCCGTATCGACCGGGCCGCTGAAGAGCACGGTCGGAGCCTGGTCCTGGCTGACGACGAACGCCGCCGCCTGCTCATATCCGTCTGCTTCAACCAGCGGCTTGGACGCCGCAACGGCGAACTGCCAGCACGTGGCAGCCAGCAGCACGCCATAGCCGATGACGCGACCGATTTGGTGCGCCCGTGCCCGCACCGCGAGTGTGGCCGCGGCGAGACAATAGGCCGGCACGGCGAGGATCGAATAGCGATCGGGTTCGATCGGGCCCGTGAACACAACGACGGCACCGACGACGCACGCGATCCACAGCGTGACGAAGACGATTCGCCGATCGCGCATCAGCCACGAGCTCAGCAGACCAGCCGCACAGACGAGCGCCAGTGCAAGTCCGATCTGGTTCGTCGCGATGACACGAAGCACGGCCAGCGTGTCGGCGAGCGTGAGGTCGTGGTGCAGCACGGCCAGCACGACCGCGACGTTGAACGGCGAGAACAGGAACGTCGCAATGGCGACGGCGACGAACGCGATGCCGAGCGCGATCGTGCAGAGCAGGATCGAACGCCGCGCGAACAGCACCCAGCCGCGGCGGTCGAGGACGATGGCGGCGTAGACCGGCGTGACGAACACGGCCAGCTGCCTGGCCGCCAGACTTAACACGATAGCGGCCAGGAGGCCGAGATAGTGGCGAAAGCGTCCCGTCTCGCGAAAGCGAAAGGCGGCGTTGACGGCCACCAGCACGAGCGCGATGGTCGGCATCTCGGAGAGCACTTGCTGGCCGAATCGGACGATGAACGGGTGGCTGGCGAACAGGATGCAGGCCCAGCCGGCCGCCGTGCGGCCGTACACACGACGCCCGAGCACATGAAGCTGCCAGACAGCCAGAAGAAAGAACGCGAGAATCGCGAGCCGGCCGCTGGCGATCGACACACCGAACGTCGCGAAGAACGGGACGAGCGCCAGAGGAAGCAGCGGAGGATGGTGGCCAATCGACAGCGCCGGGTAGCGCGCGTAGTAGCGCTGCGCGTACTCGAGCATGCCGGACAGCGTCACGCGTGGGCCTGAAGCGAGAAAATCGCGGAAGAACACGCCGTCCATCAGATAGCGCGGCATGTCGCCCTGGAGGCTCGTGATCGCTTCGGCAGAGATGCCGCGCGCGCCGAGCG
>DASZVJ010000075.1:0-9879 GCA_035547155.1 Vicinamibacterales bacterium | reverse complement strand
GGGATAGTGCGTCCACGGAAACGTCGCCGGATTGGGGACGGCGATCGGAATCGGCACGATCGAGTAGAGCGTCCGCGGCTCGATCTCGAGGTTCTCGACGGCGACGACCGATGGGGGTGACGTCAACCGCAGCGGCCGCTGCGTGCTGTCGACGCCCTGGAAGTTCACGGTGAACGTGACGTTGACCGGCAGCTCCATCGCGCCGTTGGTCACACGGCTCAGCCATTGCACGTCCTGCTTCGATGTGACCTTGTCGAGCACGACGTTGTGCGGCTCGCTGCCGTACGTCAGCGTCGCGTTGATCGATCCGACCGAGTCCGCGTCGTAGTTCGCGCGCGAGATCACCGTCACGCGCCGGCGCTGGAACCACGGGTCGTTCAGGTTCACCTCGGTCACGAAATCGCTCAGCGCGAGATGCTGGTCGCGCAGGACCTGGAACAGACCGGTCAGATGCCCCTGCGGATAGATGCTGCGCTCGACGGTCGTGCGCTCGCTGATGTTGACGTCGAGCACCTTCTTGTCGACGCGCGTGTAGTTCTGCTTCGTGTAGCTGAACATGCCGACGCCGCCCCAGCCGCCGGTGGCGATCAGGCCACCGATGCGTCCGGCCATCTCCATCGCCTTGTCCCAGTCGCCGGCGCGCGGCTTCACGGGATCGATCGACGAGGTGAAGAACGCGTCCGTGATCATGTCGCGCACTTCGTTGAGCGCACGGTCGCGGCTCGAGATGATGCTGGCCGTGTCCTCGCCCTCCGGCACGAACGTGTCGGCTTCGAGGACGATCGCGCGGTTCTCGACGAGCTCGTCGACCGCGTTGTCGATGTCGACCGACGTGAACAGCGTGTTCACGCCGAAGTGCTCGTCCATGTGCTTCTGCACGCGATCCCAGTCGATGTTGAGATGGACCGTGTACGCCGGACGCAGGCCGAGGAACTGCAGCGAGTACACGACGCCGACCGGCGCCATGTTGCCGGCCAGCGCCTGTTCGATCACCGTGACGCCGTACTGATCGAGCGCGACCGAGAACGCCGCCTGGTTGTCGCCATACAGCTCGGGATGCGCGTCGTGGCTGATCTTCGTCACGAACTTCGGCACGTCCGCCGGCGCCGGCGTCGGCGCGGGCCCGCCGCTGCTGCTCGGCGGCGGCGTGGGCGACGGGCTCTCCTGCCCCAGCACCAGCAGCTTCACCGTGCCGCCGGTCAATGGCACCGGCGACAGCTTGATCGTCCCAGGCGGCAGCTTGAACTGCGGGCTACGGAGCTGCTGCTTGATGTCGTCGAGCACCGCGTCGTCGATCCCGATGTTCACGTCGAACTCGAGAAAGCCGCCGTTGCCGGCGTCGCCGCGGAACTTGATCAGCTGCAGCGACGGTCGCGCGTGACCAGTCGTCGCATCCGGAATCGTGCTCAGGCGCGGCGCCGCAGGCATGAAGTACCACTGCAGCGGATCGGCGTGGTCCGAGAACAGCGCGACGCCGTCGATGATCGGATAGGGCGGATTCAGATACAGCACCGGTGACTCTCCGAAACTTCGAACTTCGAACTTTGAACTTCGAACTTGACGAGGCGCCAGAACGACGCGTCGCCTATGCCGCTGGCGCCTCTACGATGAGCGTCGTCTCACTGGTGGCCGTGGGCCCGACCGACTTCTTCGTGCCGTCCGTACGGAAGTAGTCGACGGCGTACTCGTAGCCGCGCTTGGTCTTATCGACGAGCCGGATCTTGAATTGCTGCGCCTGCGCGCCTTCCTTGAACACGAAGTCCTTCGACGTGTCGATGTGGTTTGCCGCATCCGCGTAGTGCAGCGTGACTTTGACGAGCTTCAGCGCCGTGAAATCCAGTAGGTCCGGCAGTACGTCGACGGTGAGGAACTCGTCGTCTGGCGCCGAGCCGACGAGGATGGTGTTCTTCGTCGCTTCCTGCTCCGGGTTCTTGCGCTGCGTGCCGTCGGCGAACTGGATAGTCTCCGTGTAGGTCACCTTGCCGCCGAGCTCGTCGACCACAGGGAACGTCCAGTCGACGAACTTCTGGCTCTTCGACAGCGCGACCGACGTCGTCTGCGAGTACTTGTTCGCGTCGTCTCTGTAGGTGAGGTCGACGAAGATCGTCGCGATATCGGTGTCGAGATTGCCGGTGCTCCGGATCGAGATCGTCCGGTTGGCCTGGAACGGATCGCCGACGAAGATCTGCGACGCCATCGTCGTCATCTCGGCGCCGGAGACCTCGCGGCCGTCTTTGAGGGTGTATTTGACGCGATAGACGAACGGCTGCGTGCGCGCCGTGAAGATCGGCTTGGTGATCGTGTGCGTGCGATTGTCGGCGTCGAGCGTGAAGCTCCACTCCTCGTGCTGGACGCTGTTGGCCGTGTCCTCATAGCTCACGGTCACCAGCGCCTGGGCGACCTGGTCGAAGTTCATGTCGCCGACCTCGACGTCCGCGTGGAGAATGCCGGCGTCGCCGACGTTGATCGTCAGCACCGGCGAGTCGGTCTCGACCTCCGGCGTCTCGAAGCGCCGCGTCTCGTTCTTGTAGTTGACGACGTACTGGTACTTGTATTTCCAGTTGTTGCCGTCGAGCGCCCATTCCTGCTTGCCGACGTCGTCCGGCGTGACGAAGCTCGTCCCTTTCGGCTGCGCGCTGCCGTATCGCAGCGTGACGTCCACGCTCTTGACCGGCATCGTCGCGAAGTCGACGTTCGCGCGGTAATTGACAGAGACGCGCTTGAAGAACGGATCGTCGAGGTCGACGACGCGCGCAAAATCGGCCCACTTGAGGGGCTTGCCGTCCGGACCGTTCGTCGAGGTGATGTTCGGCAGCGTGCCGCGCGGGCCGAGGTTGACCTCGATGACCGTGCCCTGCGTGTACGTGCGGCTGAAGTCCGCGACCTTCTGCACGGACATGTCGCGCCAGACGTGCTCGATGCCGTCGGGCACCTTGCGCGCGTCCTCGGAGACCGGCGCGATGTCGCCGAGAATCATCCGCTTCACCGCGTCGTCGAGCTGCTGGAAGCCCCAATCGCGGACGGAGTCGACGATCTTGCTGTCCGTGACGCCGCCGGGATCGACGTCGACGCCGCCGGCATCCGACTGTACGAATCGCTCGTGGATCGTCTCGCGGTAGCTGTCGTCGCCGTACATCTGCCAGTCGATATCCACCTGCTGCTGGAACTCCATGAACTTCGACGCATGGAACCAGACGGTGACCTTCATCGGCGGCAGCTTCACGGGCGCGAACAGGTCGTACGCGATCTGGACGACGCCGCCTTTGTCCTGCAGCGCCTGCTCGAGGAGCGTGGCGCCCTCGGGACTGAGCTCGACGGTGATCGGCGTCACCATGTCGCCGTAGAGCGCCGGCGCGGCCGGATTCTGGATGCGCTCGACGAGCACGGCGTTCGGCCCGTTGCCGTCCAACAACTGCACCGTGCAGGCCGACCGCGTGAAGCCGACGTTGCGGATGTCGACGCGCGGCTTCGGGTTCAGGCGAGGGAACGCCTGATCGGACAACGTCTGCAGCGCCGCGCGGCACTTGTCGAGCTGCTGGCTGGTCAGGGCAAACGCGACGTCGCAAATCAGGAACCCGCCGCCCTTCTTGCCGTCGGCGCGATCGATCGGGTTGCGGTACTTGAGGAACTTGAAGACCGGCAATCCGCTCGCGTCCAGGCGATACGTCGGCGCCTTCGGCAACACGTAGTAGACGAACGCGTTCGGATCGTCGGCGAAGGCGACCACCTCCGGCACGCCGGGCACGGGAATCTGCTTCATCCAGTTGAGCATCGGGTCCTCGCTGTTCTTGAACGTCGAAAGGTGATCGCGATGGCGCGCGCGTCAAGGCGATGCGGACGCGGGCGGCCGTTCGATGACGAGCGGTGTGCGGCCGCCGGTGAACCACGTCGCGACGTCGCCCTCGCGCGTGCCGCGAACGGCGCGCGGCCGTTCGACGTGGAGCTCGAACGACATGCGCGTCTCTCGCGTCGCGGTCTGCGGCGCGCGCGGCTGCGACAGGTACTGCCGGAGCCACGCCGCGACTTTCGTCTTCGCGTCCGTCATCGTCGCGGCGAGCGTGGCCTCGGCTCCAGGGCCAGAGTCCATGACGTCGATCCGGACGCGCCCGCTCGCGATCGCGCGCTCGACCCAGGCGGTGGTCGTGGCGGTCGACGGTTCGTCACCCAGATCGGCGCGCGCCCGCTCGACGTCCGTTTCGACGCGCACCGACGCGCCAGCCATCACGGAAACTTCGAACGAATAGACGACGCGCAGCCGGCCGGTCTCGCCGCGAAGCGCGGCCTCGACGAGCATCGCGCCTGGTGCCGTCAGCGGCGCGCGGAAGATCGCGGCGTAGGGCGGCATCGCCGACGCCTGCGCGTCCGCGATTGCGACGTCGCCCTCATCGGTCTTCAACACGAGCGAGACGTGCGTGACCGTCAGCGGCGGGGGCGTCAGCAGGATCGGCTCCGCGCTTCCCGTGACGGCCTGCACGCGCGTCCGCAGGCGAGGCAGCACTGCGGCGTCGACGTCGAAATGCGCGCCGGCCTGCAGCAGCCCGCCTTGCGCATGCTTCAGCAGCAGCACCGTCGGCGCACCCGCCGACGTGAGCTCCGGCTGCACGCGCGGAATGAACCAATACGTCTGCGGCTCCCGCCCCGCGATCACGTCGACGCCGTCTTCGCTGACGACGACCGGCAGATCGAATGAGCTCGCGCTCGTCGATGACGTCATACGGATGGCCTCGAGTTGACGAGCGCGCGGGCATCGAGATGCAGCGCCTCGAAGGGTGATTGCGGGTCGGACCACCGCGCAGGCGTCGCGCCCGTCGTAAATACGCGGTAGCGAAAGCCCGGCGTGAATGGCGACGACGCGAGCCAGGTCCAGCTTCGCGTCGCCGCCGCCGGCGTGAACGAGACGACGACGGCGTCGCGATCGCTCGCCGCTTCCGGCTTCAGCTCGACGGCGACGAGCGGGACGCCGTCGGAGAATGCGACGTCGATTTGAACCGTGTGCGATCCGGCCTCGCGAAACAGCGGTAGATCGAGCGCGATCACGCCGTCGCCGGCCAGCGCGTCGGCGCTGATCGTGCGTCCGTCCTTCGTCACGACGCACGTGCACGTCACCGTGGTCGCCGCGCGCGGGACGACGAGCGTGTCGCCGGCCGCGTCTGCGATCGCGAGACGCTGCGAGTCCCCGTCCCACGTTGCGGCAACGGAGACGGCGCCGGCCGCCAGGAGCTGCGGCGATGCGAGCACCGGCAGGAATCGGACAGCGAAGTCGTCGGGCGTCAGGCGCAGATCGCGTCCGGCGTGTGCGACGCGCGCCGCGCGCCATTCCCGGACGCCGCTGTCCGCTTGGACGACGACGAACGTCTGGACGCCGTAGTCGGGGGCTTCGCGCGCACTGAATCGCAGGACGACGTCCTGGCGATCGAGCGGCGGCTCGAGCTCGACCGTCTCGCGAATGGCCGCGGGCCGATCGGGCAGCCGCGCGGGCGCGTCGAGATCGGCGCCGTAGCTGAGGACCGGCGACCGCCGCTCCGGGATGTTGGCCGTGACGAGCACGGGCACGTCGCCGGTGCGGAGGTCGATGACCTCTCGCGTCACGACGAGTCGATCGAGGCCGCCGGCGTTGCTCGCCTGGCGCACGAGCGCGACCGGATCGAAGCGCAGCGGAAAGACGCGCGTGGCGGTGACCGTGTCGCGCAGGTCCCAGTGCAACCGCGCGGGCCCGGCATCGAGCGACAACGTCCACCACTCCGTGACGTCCGCTCCCGGCGATGGCACGAGCGCGGCCGCCAGCACGCGCAGACGATCGGCGACGGCATCGGCAACTTCGAGCGCGTCGATCGCGGTCGGCACACCCGACATCACTCCCGGCTTCATCAGCGCGGCAACGACGTCACTTCGCCGGATCGGCGCGCTCAGCGCGTCAGTCGGCAGGGCCTTGCGAAGCGCGTCGCCATCGAGCTCCACGACGGCCGCGAGGCGCGGCGACGCGCCGTCCACCCATAACTCCGCCCACGCCTCGACGAGAACGATGCTCTCGAGCAACGCGTTCTTCAGCAGCGACGCGGCATCGGCCGTGAGCATGGCCGCGAGCCGCACCACGCCGAGGCCGTTCGGCGCAAACGCCAGCGGCGGCACGACCGTCGTGGCGTCCGTTTTGCCGGGCTCGCGAACGAGCAGACGCAGCCAGCCCCCTTGCACGCCAGCCATCTGCACGTCGTCGTCATCGAGCGCTCGACGCACGCTGTCGAGATCCACGCTCGGCGCGACACGCAGGTCGATCGCACCGTAGCCGTCGAGGCTCGCGTCGCGCGCACGAACCAGATCGATCTGAAAGTCCGGCGAGCCGTCCGCGCGCAGGGCGATCGTCATCGTCTGCGGCGCCACGAGCCAGCCCGACGTGCGCTCGAACCTGCGGTACGCGACGACGTCGCCGGCGCGGCGCGGACGCTGAAAATCGAGATCGATGGCCGCCATCGCGCGCTCGCCTACTGCACGGCCGGAAACAGGATTCCGGACTGGCCCGTTCGCCAGCTCTCGTCGGTCGTCACGCCGGACAGGCGCACGACAGTGACCTTGTAGCGGTAGCTGAGATCCTCGGTCTTGCCGAGCACGAATCCAGCGAGTGCAACCGGCACGTCGACCGTTCCTTCGAGCTGATCGGCACGCAGCTCGACGGTCGCGCCGTTCTCGAAGTCGACGACGATCGACATCACCTGCGACTGCGGTGCACCGGCCGGCGCGTCGAACATCGGCTTGAAGCTCTTGATTTGAATCGTTCGCAGATAGACGGGCGGCGTGGACGGATCGAGGATGAGGTCATAGATCGCGTCCTTGTCCGGCACGCTCACCACGTCCGATAGATCGAGATCGCTCAGCGTCGCGCCCGCTGCGATCGGCACCGTGAACTGCGCGGACTGCGAGGGCGCAATGTCGACGGGATAGGCGGAGGCGGCTGCCATCGGCTGCGCCGTCATGTCGCTGCCTTGCACGATTACGCCGTCGAGGCTCCGCGCACGCAACGGGCTTTCGATCTCGTTCGTGACGGTGACGACGACGTTCGTGCCGTCGACGCGCTGCGTCCAGCTCGCAAACGGCTCGGCCGTGTCGTGCATGCGCAGCTGAAACGGGATCTGCTCGCCCGTGCCGCCCATGTCGAATGCGACGACGCCGGAGAACAGCAGCTGGCCGGTCGAGACCAGCGCCTCGTAGACGGCGCGGAATTGATCCAAGGTCAGCGTGAGCGCGTCGACAATGCCGGCGCGCAGATCGACCGTCGCCTGCGGACGCGCCGCGAACGGGCCGTCGGTCGTCGTCGATCCCGGATACGCGAGCTTCAGCACGATCGACGACGGATCCGGCAGTAACGGCTCGAGCTCGATGCCGCCCGCCGACGTCAGCACGTCGTCCGGCACGAGCGCTTTCAGTGCCGGCAGTGCGGCGACCAGGCGCTCGCGATTGATCACTGGCACCGCGCAGTACGTGCACGAGGCGCTGACGCGCTCTTTAGAGCCGTCGGCCGACTCGAATCGCACGCTGAACATCGGCTCGTGCGGTGCCCCTGGCCGGCGCGCGATCTTGAACGTGTCCGGCACGTAGTAGAAGAGATTCCGCGCGCCGTCGTCCTGATAGAACACGTACGGCTGTCCCTTCCACGCAATCTGCTTGCGCAGCAGGCCCTGGCTCGCGCCGGGCACGGCCGCGCCGATGCCTTCGAAGATCGATCGGTTCAACGCGGGATCGAAGGTGAACGGCAAATTCAGATCGAGCGCACGGCTGATGCTTCGATACAACGTCTGCGGCGCGGACGGCTGCGTCGTTGCTGTCGTCGCGACGGTCGTCGCCAGCACCGCGCGACTGAACACCGCGGGATGCATGACGACCGTGCCGATCGGCAGCGTTCGTCCGCCACCGACAGCGGGCCGAGGTGTCGGCGGCGGCGCTGGCGGCGGAGGCGCGGTCGCCACCGGAGGCACCGGCACGGCGATCTGAATCACTCGCCGCACGATGACGACGCAGTCGAGCTCGGGATCGGTCAACGCGTGGTAGATCTCGTCGCGCTTGGCGAGGCTCGGAATCGAGAGCGTGCCGCGCAAGCCGCCGTCCGTGGTGGCCGTCGCGGTGAAGGCCGTTTCCGCGATCGCCGAGGGCTGGCCGTTCACGCGCTGCCGGTATCGCAACAGCAGCGCGACCTCCTGCGCGATGGGCTTCGCGCCCGGATTGGCCTGAACGATCGCGTCCGGCGCGTGCGCGTCGAGCGCCAGCGACAGTTCCCACGCGTCGTCCTTGGCGGTCATGTGGACGGCGAACTGCGTGCCGCGCGTCGTCGATTCCTCGCCGACGCGATAGCCCATGACGAAGAACGTCTTCGACGCGTCGTGCGCATCCTCGAAGACAGATGTGTCAGTGACGTCAGCCGACGCCGCGACCGGGACGGTCAGCTGATCGCGCGGAACGCCGAGCGACAGCCGGCCCGGCATGAGCACGATCCGGCTCGCAATGGCGGGATCGATCGCCGCGACATTGCGCACCTGCGGGGCCAGCGCCGCGTGAAACGTCGCGGGAGCGGGCGCGCTCATCACCGTCATCGTCGTCACGGCCGCTGCCGGCGCGGGTGAGGTCGAGACGAGCACCGGCGTCTGCACGCGCGTCGCCATGCGTGCGATGGGCACGCCGGCGACTTTCATGACGGGGGTCTGCGGCACTCCTCACGTCTCTTTCGAGCACGCCGCGACGTTCCGGCACACCGCCGGTGCTTTCGCGGACGTCAGGCTTGAGCACGTTGTCGATCGCACGCGCGCGATGGTCCGGCGCGCGTAGTCAATGGCCACTCACGCTCGTCGTGTGGGAGGAAGACGTCGACGCGTGCGTGGCGTGGCCGCACGCAGGAATGCAGAAGACTTGCCACGGTGGCACAGCGCGTGCAGCCCTTGAACAGACGGGCACACACGCAACAATCTTTAGAGCGTGCGTCGATCGATTACGCCCTTGTCGGCGATGTACGAAGTATGATCGCCGCCCGCGATCACGTCAGACCTGCAGGGACTTGCGATGACCGATCCGCATCCGGCCGCTCACCCCGCCGATACGCCGGCGCTGTCGTATCTCGAAGTGCTCGACGACGAGTACTGGGCACTGAAGGACGACGCGCCGTCCGCGGAGTCTCAACAGCTCAGACGTGCGTACGTCGATGCGTGCCGCGGCGATGACGAAATCGTACGCACGGCAACCGAGCGCGCGTTCCGTCACGATCTGATCGCCAGGCTCCATGCCGCGAAGCGCAGCGCGCTCTGCTTCTCCGGCGGCGGCATTCGCAGCGCGACGTTCGGTCTCGGCGTGTTGCAAGGGCTCGCGAGCCGATCGCGGGCCGGCACACCGCGGCCCGCGCTGCTCGGCGAGATCGACTTCCTGTCGACCGTTTCCGGCGGCGGCTATCTCGGCTCCTGGTTTTCGGCGTGGGCGACGCGCGCGTCGCGCCCCGGACAGACGTGGTTCCGCGAGTCCGCGCCCGATGAGGCCGACGGCCCCGGCGTCGTCATGTCCGCGCTGGCGTCGGTGCCGGACACAGGCTTCGAGCCCGAGCCAGCGCCCGTTCAATATCTGCGCAACTACAGCAACTATCTGACGCCGAAGCTCGGGTTCTCGGGCGACACGTGGGCGCTGGCCGCCACCGTGCTGCGCAACATGTTTCTCAACTGGCTCGTGCTGCTGCCGACGATCGCCGCCGTCCTGCTGATTCCCGTCGGCGCGCAGGCCGTGCTGGCGTCGACGCCAGGCGTCGTGCTGCGGGACGCCTATCTGCTGCTCGGCACGATCTTCGGCGCGTTCGCGACCGCGTACATCGGCTTCGATCTCCCGAGCGCCGGCAACGGCCGCGGCAGCACGGCG
>DASZVJ010000074.1:0-4073 GCA_035547155.1 Vicinamibacterales bacterium | reverse complement strand
CGAACGACGCGCGGCGTGCGCTCGAGCGCTTCGCACCGGCGGAGTTGCCGCTGCCGAGCGGACGACACGCGCGTTTGCGCTATCAGGACGATGGCCGCGTCGTGGCCGCGGTCAAGTTGCAGGAGCTGTTCGGGCTCGCCGAGAGCCCGCGCATTGGCATCGCGAACACGCCCGTGACCTTCGAGCTGCTCGCGCCGAACGGCCGGCCCGTGCAGGTGACGTCTGATCTCCGCAGCTTCTGGACGACGGGCTATCAGGATGTGCGGAAGGAGCTGCGCGCGCGGTATCCCAAACATCCATGGCCGGAAGATCCCTGGACCGCGCCGGCCACGCATCGGACGGTGCGGCGGAAATAAGCGTGAGGCGTGGGGCTTGGGGCTCGAGGCGCCGTGAGCCCGTCAGCTATACTGAGGCCCTCTCAACGCGCCGCGCATCGCATCGACAATTGCGTCGCGCGGAACGGCGCGCGTCGTGGGCGCGGGTTCCGCTTCGTATGAACGGTCCACGATGACGGGGAGCGTCTGCGTTCGATCGTCGAAACGTCGTGGAGCCGAGCATGCACACATCGTCGGGTCAGGCCACTCGCTGGACGTACGCCGGGCTGTTCCTGACGTCGCTGGCCACGTTGATGCACGAGATCCTGCTGACGCGCATCTTCAGCGTGACCATGTGGTACCACTTCGCGTTCGTCGCCGTGTCGCTGGCGATGTTCGGCATGACCGTGGGTGCGCTCATCGTCTTTCTCCGGCCGGGGTGGTTTCCCGCGGACGGCTTGAAGACGCGGCTCGCCGGCGTGATGGCCGCGTATCCGCTGCTGCTGCTGTTCACGTTCCTGATCCAGCTGAGCGTCCCGTTCATCGTGCACCCGTCGGTGGTCGGCGTGTTCTCGATCGCGTTCGTCTACGCCGTCGTGGCCGTGCCCTTCGTGACGAGCGGCATCGTCTTCTGCCTCGCGTTGACGCGGTTTCCCTCGAAAGTCAGTCAGCTGTACGGCGCCGATCTCATCGGCGCGGCGCTCGGCTGCCTCGTGCTCGTCGTTCTGCTGCCGTGGACGGACGGGCCGACGGCGATGATCGTCGTCGCCGCGGTCGGCGCGGCGGCAGCGGTGGTGTTTGCGTACGACACGCCGTCGCGGATGCTTCGCCGTTCATCGGCGGCGCTGCTGGTGCTGCTCAGCCTCGCCGCGGCCGGCCACACGGTGCTCGTGTGGCGCAATTTCCCCGTCCTCCGGATTCTGTGGGCGAAGGGCGCGTTCGAGCCGCGTCCGCTCTACGAGCGCTGGAACTCGTACTCGCGCGTCCGCGTCATCGGCGATCCCGCAGCGGTCACGACGCCGTTCGCCCGTTCGATCAGTCCGGCCTATCCGAAGGACGTGCCCGTCCACGAGCTGCGGCTGGACATCGACGTCGCCGCCAGTACGTTCATGTTGAAGTACAACGGCGACCCAGCGCCGATGGACTTCCTGAAGCACGACGTCGTCAACATCGGCCATCACCTGAAGCCGGATGGGGACAGTCTGGTGATCGGAACCGGCGGCGCGCGAGATGTCGTCTCGGCGCTGGTCTTCGGCGCGCGCTCGGTCACGGGCGTCGAGATCAACAAGCAGATCGTCAATATCGTCAACGGTCCGTTCGGCGACTACTCGGGGCATCTCGATCGCAATCCTCGCGTGCGATTCGTGAACGACGAGGCCCGCAGCTATCTCGCGCGCACGCCGAATCGATTCGACTTCATCCAGATTTCGCTCATCGATACCTGGGCCGCGACCGCCGCTGGTGCCTTCGTGCTCAGCGAGAACTCGCTGTACACGGTGGAGGGATGGCAGGTCTTCCTGCGGCGCCTGAACGACGCGGGACTGCTGAGCGTGTGCCGGTGGTACAGCGCGTCGGAGCCCGCCGAGGTCTACCGTCTCGTCTCGCTCGCGACAGCGGCGTTGCAGGCCGCGGGTGCCACCAATCCGAGGGATCATCTGCTGCTCATCCGGGCGCGCCCCGTCGACGACATCGCCGTCGCGACGCTCCTCGTGAGCCGGACGCCGCTCACCGAGGCGGCGATCGATCGCCTCGAGGGCGTCGCGCGCGATCAGCAGTTCGAGGTCATGCTCAGCCCGCGCACGTCCGCCGATCCGGTGCTCACGCGTCTGCTGTCGCCGAGTGAGCGTCCCGCGCTGCTCGCGAGCTATCCGCTCAACCTGGCGGCGCCGACCGACGACAGCCCGTTCTTCTTCCAGATGCTGCGGCTGCGCAATTTCTTCCGAGCCGATCTCGTCGGCAGCGGCAAGCTCGCGTCGAATCTCGAGGCCGTCCTCGTGCTGGGCACGCTGCTGCTGACCGTCATCGTGCTCTCGGTGCTGTGCATCTTCGTGCCACTGGCGTTGGCCAGCGATCGATCGGTGCTGCACCGCTCCGGCTCGCTGCTCGCGTTCTTCACGTCGATCGGTCTTGGCTTCATGCTGATCGAGACGTCGCAGATGCAGCGCCTGATCGTCGCGCTCGGTCATCCGACGTACGGCCTCACGGTCGTGCTGTTCACGCTGCTCCTGGCCGGCGGAGTCGGCAGCCAGATGACGAGCCGGATCGCTCCCGATCGTCTGTCGCAAGCCGGCGCATGGCGTCTCCTGGTGCTCGTGGCGTTGCTGGTCGCGATCGGATTGGTCACGCCCTCGATTACGGCGCGCATCGAAGGGCAGGCGAACGTGGTTCGCATCGCCGTCGCGATCGCGCTGCTCGCGCCTTTGGGCATCGCGATGGGCATGGCGTTTCCCATCGGCATGCGGTTGGCGGCCGGTCGTGAGCCTCGGCTCACTCCTTGGCTCTGGGGCGCGAACGGCGCCGCGTCCGTTTCGGCGGCGGTGCTTTCCGTCGCCGTCGCCCTGGCCACCAGCATCTCGACCGCGTACTGGATGGGCGTCGTCTGCTACGCGTTCGCCTGGATCGCGTTCATGAGGGCCCGCACGGTCCACGCGTAGCGTTCGTCCACGGCGCGCGCTCACCGCGCGCTACCATGTCCCCGATGCCCCTCGAGGCCGGGCTGATCGCGAAGCTGCACACGGAGGCGGATGCCGCGCGCTGGCGCGTCTCCGTCGACACGTTCGCCGCGTCGCTCGAGGCCAGCGCGGCGCGCGCGTTCGCGGAACGGGCCGCATCGCCGCGCGACGTCGAGCGCTATCTACGCGCCCTGCATCTCGGCGATCTTGCGCTCGCCTGTGCATGCGCGGCCGGCGACGACGAGGCGTGGGATCACTTCGTCCGCGAATACCGTCCCGTCCTCTACCGCGCGGCCGACGCGCTCGACTCGAGTGGCGGCGCGCGCGAGCTCGCAGACGCGCTCTACGCCGATCTGTTCGGCATACGCGAGTCGGCCGGCGAGCGTCGATCGCTGTTCCGCTACTTTCACGGCCGCAGCACGCTCGCGACGTGGCTGCGCGCGGTGCTGTCGCAGCGTCTCGTCGATCGCGCTCGTACGGCCCGCCGCACGGATGCGCTGCCCGACGACGAATCGCCGGCGGCGATTCCGGCGCGAGAATCGGCGTCGAGTCCGGATCGCGTGCGGCTCACGACGCTGCTGCGCACGGCGCTGACGATGGCGGTCGCCGCACTCGCGCCGCGCGATCGGCTCCGGCTCG
Source organism: Vicinamibacterales bacterium (assembly GCA_035547155.1). Classification (GTDB taxonomy): domain Bacteria; phylum Acidobacteriota; class Vicinamibacteria; order Vicinamibacterales; family SCN-69-37; genus CAZNMF01. The sequence goes on along the minus strand of DASZVJ010000074.1, from coordinate 448 downwards.
GCGGCTACTACGCGCAGGAGCTCACGCTCGCGCAGATCGGACGGCTGCTCGGCGAGCACGAGGCGACCGTGTCGCGGCATCTCACGCGCACGCGCCGCGAGCTTCGAAGCGCCGTCGAGCGCCATTTGCACGAGACGCACGGGCTGAACGCCGCAGCCGTCGCGGAGTGTTTCGCCGCGGCCGTCGACGATCCCGGATCGCTCGACGTCGCCGTACTGCTGGACGCCGACGGCTTGCGCAAGACTGCCGCCGTGGAGCGTTCTAGATCATGAGGAGGCCCAGTGCCCACCGCTGACGATCGCGATCGGACAATGGATCGCCTGCTGCGCGCGTCTGCGCCGGACGTGCTGACCGGCGAGCCGAACGGCTGCGTCGACGCCGAGCAGTTGGCCGCGTGGGCCGACGGCGGCCTCGACGCCGCGGCCGCGCGCATCGTCGAGACGCATCT